>NZ_AMXE01000071.1 GCF_000310205.1 Thauera linaloolentis 47Lol = DSM 12138
AACCGGAGATCCAGTAATCTCCAAACCCTTGGACTCGCTAACTCAACATTGGCACGGCTGAAGGGGGCAGGTCAGCTGCTGAACAGTTTGAACATGTGAATGGGCCTGTCTGTCCAGAGACGCCCACCATCACTGTCACGCGAAAGGGTTCGGGTATAGCCGCCGTGCAGATGCCACCCTCGTGCCAGTTCCCCTGCCGCCTCCAGTTCCCAGCCCCGCGTCTTCGTTTCATCCTCTGCAAGGTAGGCTTGGTCGCCGTCGGGAGTGAAATTTTCCTCATCCAGTACTGCCAGATTTTCCTTTCGCGTCTCGAACGCGGCAATACTGGCATTCAGAAGGCCGCCGAACCATTCCCCCTTGAAGCCCAGTTCGTAGTTCTTGCCTTCTTCTGGGTCCAGCAATCCACCACCGACATCCTTCACCGCCTGCGGGTTGAAGACGCCTGTATAGCTGGCATACGCCGAAACATTACGGGTCAGGTCATAGACGACACCCGCATAGGGCGTAAACTCGTTATTGTATTCTCGATCATCGGTCACTGTACCCGCCGGCCTGGTCTCGGCACGATAACGCCAGTTGCTCCAGCGCCCACCGAGGATCAGCGACAGGTCGTCTGTTGGACGCAATCGCGTGCTGGCATAGAAGCCGGATTGATTCGTCTCGTACGCCGAATACGATCCGTCCGTGCTGGCAATCGCATTCCAGTCCGGCTCCACAAACAGGGGAATACCATTCACGATCGGAATCTGATTTCTGATGATCATTATTCCGTAGTAATTGGGGCGGCCTCGCTGATCGATCTGCGAGCCATTGAAGCCGACTGCCAGATCGTGCTTCCTGCCGAATAGTGAGTACTGACCGTCCAGACGGACATCGAAGGCATCCACTTCCGTCTTGTCGGCACCACGGATCATCATCGCCCTGGCCGCCGTTCCATCCATGTTGATCCCCTGGACCATGCCCCTCTTGTATCGAAGTTCCCGTTCGGTGTGGCTGTAACTGAGCTTGATCCTCCAGTTTTCGTCGAATCGATGTTCCAGGCCCAACGATGCAGCCGTTCTTTTATTATCGAACTCGCCCCATTCGGGCAACGGACTGTCATGTCGTCCAAATGGTGTAGGCACAACGTGCCCCAGACTGGCGAATCCGGAGTAAACCACCGGATATCCGTATCCTGATTCGTAGGCATTGCTGTTCTCCCGACCGTGCTCCAGTGCCAGGGTCAGCAAGGTTTTTTCGCTTAGATCGGCATCCAGCACGCCATAAACGATCTGCTTGTCGCCCTCGTAGCGGTCTATCCAGGATTCCGCTTCATCGTGTGCGGCCACCAACCGGCCACGCAGATTACCTGCTGCATTCAACGGCCCCCCCACGTCAGCCACCGCGCGGCGTTGCTTCCACCGGCCCATGGCACTTTCGATTGAGGCCTGGAACTCCCTGGTTGGGCGTTTGCGTACAAAACTGACGCTGGCGGCCGGATCGCCCGCGCCGTTCAACAGCCCTGTTGCGCCGCGAACTACGGCAATCGAGTCATAAATGGCCGTGTCCAGGTATCCACCTAAGGAATTCACTCCCCAGGCACTTATTGAACTTGGCATGCCATCGACTTGATAGCTGTTGAGTGCATATCCACGGGCGTAAATGTCCTGATATCCACCGACCGCTGGCCCTTGCTTGAAAACCATGATGCCAGGGGTTTGCTCGAGCACATCGGCCAGCGAATTCAGCTGCTGGTCGTCCATGCGCTGGCGGGTGATGACGGAAACGGATTGCGGGGTTTCGCGCAGCGAGAGGTTCATGCCCGTCGCCGCATTGGTGCTGCCAATGGTGTACGCCCCAGTACCTTCGGTTACCTCATCCCTTACACCATGAGCGATCACCTGCACTTGCGGCAGCATGCTCTCCTTGGCTGCAGACTTGGGTTCGATGGTCACGATGGCATCATCGAAACGCCCCCATAGGCCGCTACCCACCAGCAGTTGGTCCAACGCTTGTTGCGGGCTCAGGTTTCCCGATACGGCGGGCGCGATCCTGCCGGCCACTGCGCTTTGCTGCACCACGAGCTGGAAGCGGGTCTGCCGTGCCCAGTCGTTGAGCGCCTGCGCCAAAGGCTGTGCGGCAATCTGGATCCGCATCGGCGCGGCGTGGGTTTGCGCGTGTAGCGATGGGGCGCCGAGGGCAAAGGCCAGGGCCGCGATGCGGGCGATGGCACGCGGCGATGGGCGCATGGGATGGCGGTTCATGCAGTGGGTCTCCAGGTAGAAAACAATGTTCGCTACCTGTGTGGACGCAACAGCAGCCCATAACCCTGTAATGAATGAGAAAAATTCTTATTTCATTCGGATGGGGGCTACTTCGAAATGTCCCCCTCTATCGTGCAGCCGGACCGGCAGCACGCGAGGCAGGGCGGCACGCAGCGCCGCCGGATTCATCGGGTCGAACGTGCCGGACAACCGCAGCGCGGCCACCGCCGGGTCGGGCACCACCAGGCCGGTACTGCGGTAGCGCTCCAGTTCGGCCAGCGCCTGCCCCAGGGGCACGTCCACGAAACTGACACGCTGTTCGCGCCACGGCGCGATGCCGTCGGCCACGACCGCCGCGATCGGCCCCAGTTCGCCCTGCTCGTCAGCGGCGATCTGCTGTCCGGCAAGCAACAAGGTGCCCGCCAGCAGGTCGTAGCGACCTTGCTCCGCTTCCGCCGGAACAAGACGCGCGACGCGCACCGCGCCTTCTTCCACCGCCACTTGCACACTGGCGTTGCCGGGCAAATCGGGCGTGTAGCGCACCAAGAACCGTGTGCCCGCCACAGTCACCCGCATCGGCCCGGCCAACACGTGGAAAGGGCTGCCCACCGCGGCCTGTACCTCGAAAACCGCCTGGCCGCCGATGATCCTGACCTCCCGCCGCTGGCGGTAATAGCTCACCTCCAGCCGGGTGGCGGTATCGAGCCGCAAGCGGGTGCCGTCGCTCAACTGCACGTTCTGCTGCTGGCCCCGTGCCGTCTGGAAAGCCTGTGTATAGATGGGCTGTGCCTGGAGGTGCTGCCAAGTCACATAGCCCACGCCCCCCACGACGGCGGCCATGGCCGAATACGCAGGCCACAGCAGAAAGCGGCGGCGTGACGGCACCGCCGGTGCCTGACCGGCGGCAGGCCGGGCCTTGTCCCGCACCAGGTTGCGGCGCATGTTTGCCAGCAGGTCGGCGGGCATGCCGTCCAGTTCGTTCCATTGCCGGCTACAGCGCTGATAGGCTTCGGTATGGCGCGGATCGGCCGCCAGCCAGGCCTGGAAGGCGGGCTCCTGGTCGGACTGCCAGCCTGCGTCCCGCCGGCGGACAAACCAGTCCATCGCCTCCTTGCGCAGGCGCTGGGTATCGTCCGATGGCGGGGTGGCGGTCGACTGCGGCACGTCTATTTTCCTTGCTTCTCTTTCTTCGCCCGGCCCTTGCGCGATGGACCGCCCACGGGGTCGCCATCCAATGCTTCCAGGCCTTCCCAACAGGCTTCCAGGGCGATCTGCACCTGCATCTCCACGGTCTTGACGGCGATGCCCATGCGTTCGGCCGTTTCCGCGTGGGTCAGGCCGTCAAACTTGACCAAGATGAAGGCCTCCCGGCAGCGGGGCGGCAGCTTGTCCACGATCATGGCAACCGCCTCGAAGCGCTGACGCGCGGAAAACCGGGTTTCCGGCTCCAGCGCATCGGGCCCCGCATGCTCGTCCGCCTCGAAAAGAGCGCTGTCAGGCTCATCATCGATGCCGGATGGTTCGCGAGCATTGCTGCGCCGGTATTCGTCGGTCAGCAGATTGCGTGCAGTGCGATACAGCAGCGCGCGCGGATCCCGTATGGCCGTGCCGGATCTTTCCGCGGCATAAACGCGGGCGAAACTCTCTTGCGCGAGGTCGGCCGCGGTATCGCGGTCCCGAACCCTATGGGCAAGGAAGTTCAGCAGTTCTCGGTAATAGCGCTCGAACACGAAACGGACAAGGCGGTGAAGGGGCCAAGAGTCCCTCACTGGCTGGCGTCGAATGTGCGGCGTTGGCAGAGGGCTGGATATTCAAGCAAGGAATCTCTGGCCTAGCCAGAGCCGTAAAACTATAGATCACCGTGCGGCCATGATGCAAACAACCTTGCCTGCGCGGATTCAGTCCATGTCCGCGCGGCCCGGGTCTTGCGCGCGGAAGCGCTCCCGCTGCACGGAGGCGGCAAACGCCAGCGCATCCGGCAGGAACGCCATGAAATCCTCTTCAAAACCCGCGTAATTCTCCAGCAGCTCCTCCCCGGCGCCCTTCAACTGGTTGGGCTGGCGCAGGCGGTATTCGCCGATGCGGTCGAGCGCCAAGGCCACTGAAGCCGGATCGCGATAACTGGCCAGCCAGTCCTGCGCAGCCATGCGGGCGAACACCTCGCAAAACGTGGGCGGCAGCGGTTCGGGATGGGTGGCGATGAGCCGGTAGGTATTGGCGGTGAAGCTTTCCAGCGCGCTTTCGCCGGGCAGGTTTCCCGCCAGCCGCCGCCAATGCACGGCCAGGAAATGGTCGTAGAACAGGTCGACCATGATGCCGCCAACACGGCGGCGTTGCACGCTGACCCGGGTGCGGCTGCGCTGGAAAGCGGGGTGGGTGTCGGCGTAGGCGTCGATGCGGCGGTGCAGGACGAGGCCGGCACCGAGCAGGGGGCCGATGCCGGCCGGCAGCGGGTCGAGCGGGCCTCTGACGAAGTCGCCGGCAATGCCACCGACACGGTCCGAGGACAGAGGGCCGGCCAGGAAGGCGTGGGCTAGATAGTTCATGGCACTGGAGCCGGAAGGTGGAAAGATGTGCAAGCGTCGCGCATACCATCCTTGCACACAGCGGATTCTTCATTGCGGGCGGAAGCTGAAGCACCCATCGGCACCGCCGCGCCTGCACTTTTCGCGCCGCAGCCTTGTCGAAGGATTATATGAGCAACGGAGAACAGCCATGCTCCGCAAACACCTTCTTACCGCAGCCATCGTGCTGCTGGCCTTCCCCCTCACAGCCGCGGCAGAGCCACCGCCCCAGGTCACGGTGGAATTCGTCGAGCCGGAAGGCTATATCGACATCGGCCGCTACGGATACGACCGGGAACGCAACCTCAAGGCGCTCGAACGTCACTTCGCTACCGAAGCCAGACGTTGCCTGAAACCGGGCGAACGCTTCGAAGTACGGGTGATCGGCGTCGACCTCGCCGGGCGCCAGGAATGGTGGCACCACGGCAACGACAACCTGCGGGTGATGACCGACATCACATGGCCACGGCTGGAGTTCGAATTCACCAGGCACACGGCCGATGGCACCGTGCTGGAAAGCGGCCGCGAGCGGCTGAGGGACGTGAGCTATCTGCGCCGCAGCGCCTGGGTGCGCCACGACAGCAAGCCACTGCCCTATGAGCAGGCCATGTTGCGCGACTGGTTCGACAAGCGCTTCTGCCGTCCCCAAAGCGACAACCTGGCATCACACCATCCATGAGAATGTGCGAGGCGCCACCTGATCGACCATGAGGAGGAGGGTCCGATCGGACCCCCCTCCTACAGTGTTTCGTTCTTGCGCTCCCTGGCTTCCGCTGCAAGAAGATGCGGAAACGTGTCCATTCGCGCCAGCACCGGAAACAGCTTCATCCACCCGCCGGCGACAGCCAGCGTCGCTGCACCGCCGAACACGACCGCCGGCACCAGGCCGAGCAGGCGCGCGGCGACGCCGGATTCGAAGTCACCGAGCTGGTTCGAAGCGCCGATGAACACCGAATTGACCGCGCTGACGCGGCCGCGGATCTCGTCCGGCGTCTCGTGCTGTACCAGGATCTGGCGCACATAGACGCTGACCATGTCGCCCGCGCCGCTCAGCGCCAGCGCGATGACGGACAGCAGCAGGCTGGTGGACAGGCCGAACAGCACCATCGATGCGCCGAACAGGGCCACGCCACCGAACATCCAGGGCCCGACGTTCCGGCGGATGGGTCGCCAGACCAGCATTGCCGCAGCCAGTGCGGCGCCTACCGCCGTTGCTGCGCGCAGCAGGCCGAGGCCAGCGGCATCGGTATGCAGCACGTCGGTCGCCATCGCCGGCAGCAGTGCCACGGCGCCGCCGAACAGCACCGCGAACAGGTCGAGCGACACCGCTCCCAGCACCACCGGACGCGAGAACACGAAGCGCAGGCCTTCGAACACCGCGCCGGCGCCGCGATCGCCTTCCTGGGCAGCGACGTGGCGCAAGCCGCTGCGCACCCGGCTCATGAGCAGCACCGCGCAGAAGAACAGCGTGGTCGAGGCCACATAGACCGCATGCGGCCCACCGAGATAGACGATGCCACCAAGCACTGGGCCGACGATCACCGCAATGTGGAAAGACGAGGAATGCAGCGCCACCGCCTGCGCAAAGCGCGGCGCCGACACCAGGTTGATCAGCACCGCCTGGCTGGCCGGCATCATGAACGCCCGCGCGCAGCCGAGCAGCACCAGCACCGCGTAGATCAGGCCGACCTCGCGCCAGCCCGACAGCGTGATGGCGAGCAGCGCGGCCGACGCCAAGCCTTGCAGCGCGAAGCACACGGCGATGATACGGCTGCGCTCCTTGCGATCCGCCACCTGGCCGGCAGGCAGGATCAGCACCACGAACGGCAGGAACTGCGCCAGCCCGACCAGGCCAAGCGCGAGCAAGTCGCCGGTCAGCTCATACACCTGCATGCCGACTGCGACGCTGACCATCTCGGCGGCCAGCGTAACCAGGATCTTCGCGCTCAGGAAAAAGACGAAATCCCGCTCCTGCAATACTGCCAGCCGCTCGCGCACGCTCAATTCCGTCTCCGCGGGTGTTTCGAGCGGGCGATTATGGCGCATCAGCTTAGAATTCCGCTCATTGCGCCTGTCTCTCACCAGCCATGCAGAACTCGCTTTTCGCCGATGACGGCGCCGGCCTGCCGCCGGTGGTCGAAGCCACAGCGCCCGATCCGGCGCTGATCGAGCTGGCCGCCGCGCTGCCTGCCCGGCTGCGCTTTGGCACCTCATCATGGAACTATCCCGGCTGGGCCGGACTGGTATGGAAGCGCGACTACCCGGATGCGCTGCTGTCCCGCTATGGCCTACCGGCATATGCGCAGCATCCGCTGCTGCGCACCGTCGGGATCGACCGCGGTTTCTACCGGCCGCTGAGCACGTCCCAGTTCGCGGACTACGCGGCACAGGTACCGGCCGACTTCCGCTTCGTCATCAAGGCGCCGGCCGCGGTGACGGACGCCTGGCTGCGCGACGAATCCGGCCGCGGGCGACGGCCGAACCCCGACTTTCTCGCCGCCGGACCGGCGCTGCGCGATTTCATCGAACCCTCGCTGGCCGGCCTGGGGGCCAAGGCCGGTGCGCTGGTGTTCCAGATCAGTCCTTTGCCCAGCGCCTGGCTGGCGCGGATACCGGAATTGATCGCCCGCCTGCATGCGATGCTGGCGGCCATCCCCGACCTGCATGCCACCGCACCCGACGGCGTGGTGGCGGTGGAGGTACGCGACCCGCAATGGCTGGTGCCGGCCTTCACCCAAGCGCTGCGCGACGGCGGCGCGACTTATTGCATGGGCCTGCACGCCAAGATGCCGCGCATCGCCGAGCAGCTCCCCATCCTGCGTGCGCTGTGGCCGGGGCCGTTGGTGTGCCGCTGGAACCTCAATCCGCTGCACGGCGCCTTCGGCTACGAGGAGGCGCGCCGCAAATACGCGCCCTACGACAAGCTGGTCGATCCGGACCTGGACACCCGCGCCACGCTGGCGCGGGTGATCGCCGGCACCGTCGGCGCAGGCCAGAACGCTTATGTGACGCTCAGCAACAAGGCCGAAGGCAGTTCGCCGCTGTCGGTATGCGCGCTGGCCGAAGCCGTCCGCGAGCTGCGGTCTTGAGCCCGGGCAATACCGCCCTCCCGGGCGGCCTCACTTGCCGGTCAGGATGCCTTCGGAAACCTTCTTGCCCTTGGAATACAAGGCGAGCTGGCCGTCCTCGAACTCGACGCCCATGCAGCCAGAATTGCCCTTGAGTTTGCCGTCCAGCCATTCGCGGCAGTACTGCCCCTGCTCATCGACCCACCAGCGTCCGTTGGCGCCGCTGGCGTCGGTCAGCTTGCCGTCGGCGCCGAAGTTGAGCGTGTAGGCGGATTCGGTGCGCAGATAGACGCCGATGAAGGTCGCGCCGCCCAACAGCTTCTCGACCTCGGCCTTGTCGGTGATCAAAGTCTGCGCCATCGCGCCGCCAGCGGCGACGGACAAGGCCACAGCGGCCAGCAGGCTGCGCCGCGCATTCCGGATACTGAGCTTCATAGTTTTCTTCCTGGCTTGGTTTAGCTTGATTCGATTCATCCTTGCGGCAGTCGCGGCCGTCAGCCGCGCGCGCCCAGCTTGCCGACGAGGCCGCGCAAGGTTTCCTGCAGGTCGGCCGGCATGACGACGACCTTGGAAGCACTGCCCTCGCCCAGCTTCTCCAGCGAGGCGATGTATTTTTCGCCCAGCAGGTAGAGCATGGGCGTGGTCTGGTCGCCGATGCTGACCGCCACGCGGCGGATCGATTCGGCCGAGGCTTCGGCCAGCATCACCTGGGCGCTGGCGTCGCGCTTGGCGGATTCGAGCCGCGCCTCGGCTTCGAGGATGGCCGCCTGCTTGGCGCCTTCCGCCTTGGTCACCGCCGCCTTGCGCTCGCGCTCGGCCGCGGCCTGCAGTTCCATCGCCTTCTGCATCGACGGCGAAGGCTTGATGTCCTGGATCTCGACCGACTTCACCGTCAGCCCCCAGTCCACCGCCTCGTCGGCGATGCTTTCGCGCAGCCTGGCCTTGATCTTGTCGCGCGAGGACAGCGCTTCGTCCAGTTCCATTTCGCCGACGATCGAACGCAGCGTCGTCATGATCAGATTGCGGATCGCCTCCGAAAAATCGGTGACCCCATATACCGCCTTGACCGGATCGGTGACCTTCACGAAGGCGATGGCATTGGTCAGGATCACCGCATTGTCGCGGGTGATCACTTCCTGCTCCTGCACGTCGAGGATGATGTCCTTGGTCACCAGCTTGTAGGCGACGTTGTCCAGGTAGGGAATCAGGATGTTGAGGCCGGGGCGCAAGGTGGCGTGGTACTTGCCGAGCCGCTCCACCACCCATTCCTCGCCCTGCGAAACGAGCCTGACGCCCTTGGCGATGGTGATGACGATGAAGATCAGGACGGCAAGCGCAATGGCGAGGCCTTCGGACATGGGTATTTTCCTCGTGTTGAGATGTCGTATGTCGGGATGATCAGGCTTTCGCCACCTTGACGAAACTGCCTTCGACGCTGACGACGCGCACCCGCTCGCCGGCCGCGATCGCGCTTTCGGCCATGCAGGCCCATTCCTCCGCGCCGAGCACCGGACGCTGGAAGCGCACCTTGCCGCGCTGGAAGGGCGCGACCGCGCTGACGAGCAGCCCCACTTCGCCGATGACTTCGCCCGCGGCGGTGCCGATCAGGGTCTTGTGCTGCGAGCGCTTGAACACCCGGAACCACAGCACCGCCATCGCCACCGAGGCAAACGCCCAGGCAGCCACCTGCGCGGCCAGGGACAGCTCTGGCGCGGCCAGCAGAAGCAACCCGACCAGCAGCGCGCCGAAACCGAACCAGATGACGAAAAAGGCCGGGATCGCCAGTTCGAGCAGCACCAGCCCGACGCCGACGATCTCCCAGTGCCACCATTCGATGATCAGTGTGTTGTCCATGACGCGACTTTAGCGCAGCTCGGCGCCGAACGGATTCGATCTGCAGACGGGTTCGGCCGGAAAGGCGGTGGGAAAGCTGTGGTCCAGGCGGGGAGGAAGTTGTGGACAAGTGCCACTTTGCGCTCGAGGGCATTTTCCATCAACAAAGCATCCCCGCTTCCCAAGGATGATATGCACCCGCTTGCTCAGCGTTCAACACTTTGTTGTTCAATGAGAAAAACGCCTTATCCACAGAAACGGGCCGTACATGATGTTTACAGTCTTTTAAATATATAAAACCTATGTACACCCAAAAGAAAACATGCCCTGCCCCTTGCCGGAGCATGTTTCAACAAGGATCGGTAAAACCTCAGAACGGAGGATCGTCCGTCGTGACGGGCACGGAAGCAGGCGAAGACGGCACCGGTGCGGCCGGAACCGTCTCAGCCTTGCGACCCACCAGCTCGGCGGCAATCTCGCCTCCCAAGGCCTGCACCACCGCAGGCAGGAGATGCGCCAGCTCGCCGGTCATCAGCGCGAACTCGGCGTTGAACAGTGCTTCGGCGTCTTCCTTTTCGCCGTCGATCTGGTCGCGGACCACATCGAGGAAGTCCAGGCGCTTGATCTCGAGTTTTTCGGTCAGCACGAAGCTGATGCGGTCGTCGAAGGTCAGCGCCAGCCGCGTCGGCAGCTTGCCCGCTTCCAGATGCCCCTTCACTTCGTCGCCTTCCAGGGTGTGGCGTACATAGCGCACGGCCGCCTTGTCCTCGGCGATGGAGCGCAGCTCGCAGTCCTGGTCGATGGTGAAGCCTGCCGGTGCCTCGCCGCCGGCCAGCCAGTCGGCCATCGCCGACATCGGCGACAGCTCGGTGCGCAGCAGCGTCAGCGGGAAGCTGTCGAGGGTGTGGCGCAGGTGTTCGAGCACATCCTCGGCCTTGCTCTGGCTAGCAGCATCGATGACCAGCCAGCCATTGACCGGATCGATCCAGGCGAACATGCGCCGGCGGCGGGTAAAGGCGCGCGGCAGCAGTTCCTGCGTGACCTGCTCGCGCAGCTCCTTCATCTGCTTGCGGCCCAGCTTGTAGCCCTGCTGTTCGGCCATTTCTTCCGCGCGTTCGTCGGCCTCTTGCTTGACCACGGCCGAAGGCAGCAGGCGGTGCTCGAAGCCCAGCGACACCAGCCACTGGCCGCCGACCGCATGCACCAGCACGTCGTTGTTCAACGGTGACAGCCAGCCGCGGCTTTCCATGTCCTGGCTGCCGCAGGGGTGGAAGGGCTTTTTCGCCAACTGTTCTTCGAGGCGCTCGGCGCTCATGTCCCAGTTCGTGGGCAGGCGGTAGATCTGCAGGTTCTTGAACCACATGGGGTGTTTTCCTTGTCGTGAACGAAAGCACGCCCGCCGCGGCTGCGACGGGCGCGGTAAGGTTTGCCTTTACTGCTGCAAGCCGCCGGATTCGGCGATCATGCGGATGACGCGGACGGTGTCGACGTCCGACTGGTGGTAAGCCGAGCGCACGAATTCCGCATAGCGGCCGTCTTCCGTACCCGCGCCTTCGGGCAGCGTGGTCCGGTAGCGGAAGCGCAGGAACAGGGCGCCGGCTTCGGGCTCCTCGATGCTGATGGTCAGGCTGCCGCCCGCGTGTTCCGCATTGGCCTCGGATTCGAAGCAGACCCATTCCATCGTCTCGAAGCTCACGCGGTCGCGGATGACCGTGGTGCCGAAGTGCAGGTCGCGCACGAGCCCGCTGGCATGGCGTTCGATGATGCGGCAGGCCTCCAGCCCCGGCAGGAAGGCACGCGCATCCTCGGCCCGGCACAGCAGGCCGAACCACAGCTCCTCGCGGGTCAGCGGGGCCTGCAGCGGGTTGGCGAGATCATTGACCTCGACCAGGTGTTCGAAATTCACGGGCATCTCCTGGACGGCGAGCGCCACAGTTTACCCCGATGGCCATGGCGGCCGGGATAACATGCACGCCATGCAGATCGAACGACTTCTCCATTCACAGGGTTTCGGCAGCCGCAAGGAATGCCGCGCTCTGATCCGTGCCGGCCATGTCAGCGTCGCCGGCGTTCCATGCAGCGATCCTTCGGCGGATTTCGATCCGGGCAGCAGCGATGGCTTGCCGGGCCTTGAATTCAGCGTCGGCGACGAAAGCTGGCGCTACCGCGCCAAGGCCTACCTGATGCTGCACAAGCCCACGGGCTACGAGTGCTCGCACAAGCCGACCTTCCACCCCTCGATATTCACGCTGCTGCCGCAGCAGATGCTGCTGCGCGACGTGCAGTGCGTCGGCCGGCTGGACC
The DNA here is from genome assembly GCF_000310205.1 of Thauera linaloolentis 47Lol = DSM 12138. Classification (GTDB taxonomy): domain Bacteria; phylum Pseudomonadota; class Gammaproteobacteria; order Burkholderiales; family Rhodocyclaceae; genus Thauera; species Thauera linaloolentis. Next base: position 12,013 of record NZ_AMXE01000071.1, read on the forward strand.
AGGATACGACCGGGCTGATGCTGCTGTCGGACGACGGCCAGTTCATCCACCAGTGGAGTTCGGGCAAGAAGCGCACGCCCAAGGTCTACGAAGTGGTGCTGAAACACGCGGTGGGCGAGGAATTCGCCGCGCGCCTGCTGGCCGGCGTCGAGCTGCATGACGAACCGGCGCCGATTGCCGCCGCGGCATGCGAACTCACTGGCGAGACCGCCTTGAGGCTGACGATCTGCGAAGGCAAGTATCACCAGGTCAAGCGCATGATCGCCGCGGCGGGCAACCGGGTGGAGGCCTTGCACCGCAGCCGAGTGGGCGGGCTACCGCTCGACCCGGCCCTGGCACCGGGCGAATGGCGCTGGCTCGAAAGCGCCGACCTGGAAAGACTGGCCGATTTCGGCTGATCCACCCGGCCAGCGGTCAGAAACGCATCTCCAGCCCCGCACCCGCGGCCCAGCTCCGCTTGCGTTCGGGCTCGTCGTCGTTCCTGGGCCAGAAATGGCCCAGGATCAATTCGGCCAGCAGCCAGTCGCGGTAGACGGGCCGCTGCCACTTCAGGCGGATACCGTATTCGCCGACATCCGTATCCGAACCGGTTTCACCGCTGGCCAGGGCCTCGACCGACAACAGCCGGGTGTCGCCGAAGGCCCTGAACAGGCCGACGCTGCTCGACCACGCGAAACCATCGGTCTCCTTGGTGATGGTTGCCGCGTTCTGCCATTTGAGCGACAAGAACGGTGAATAGGCGTGCTCCAGGTTGATCGACGTGGTCGAACCGAAACCGTCGCTGGCGCGCCAGAACACCGTTTCCCTCAGTTCCGCCCGGTTCGACGCCGACAGCATCCACTCGCGCCGATAACGGGCCTGGGCATAGGGCTTGATGCCCCCTCGCACCCCGACCCGGAGATCGACGTAGTCGCGCAGGTTGAAACCCAGGCCGAGAAACCCCGTCTGGTCGGTCCTGCGGCTTTCGGACAGGAGCTGCTGCTCGCGCGTGAAAGCTTCGGGCTGGTCCGAGATCAGTTCCCTTTCGTTTTCCTGGCCGAAGAAGACATAGGCCTTGTCCTTGAGGTTGGGCAGGCTGAAACGCGCCCGGAAACGCACGCTGGTGCTGCTGCCTTCGTCTTCCTGCCATCGCACGCGCATGCTGAGGCGGCCATGCGAAACCTTGCCGCCGTCTGAAAAGGGCTTGTCGCCGAACCAGTCGTTGACCTCTTCGCCCAGCCAGTGCGCAAAACCGCGTACCTTTCGGCGCGTGGTATCCACGAACCCGCCGTCTTCTGCGCTTCCAGCAACGGATGCATCGCCATCCTCCGAATGTGGTGGCACTGCTGCGGCGTCCGGCAACGGCGGGGCTGGTGTGCTTGCACATCCCGTGAGCACCAGAAGCAGGATGCATGGCGTGAAATGCCGTCCGTTCATGGTCGCCTCCGTCTTATGTCCGGTTCGGAGCATTCTATGCAGGATCGAATCGATTGGTATTTCGCTCGGGGAAAAGGAAGGAGGGCTCGAAGAGGGCGGAGGGTTTGTTTGTTCTGTTTTTCTTTTAATTTAAAAGATAAAGATGTAAACAGTAGTCCGAAAACTGTGGATAAGTCTCTCGAGCCCTTGAGATCCAACGTTTTGAGCGCGGGAAAAAGACGTGGACAAGGATGTCGGATCCATGTGCGCAGATTGTCCATGGTTTTTCGGTATGGCCGCTTTTTCTCTTTTGTTCACAAGCTTTCCTCCCTTTCCATTCAGAACTATCCACATCCATGAGTTCCACTTGTCGTTCATCCGCTCCCGCATGGGAGATCTTCTGCCGGGTTGTGGATAATTTTGGGGATATCGGCGTCTGCTGGCGGCTGGCGCGGGATCTGGCCGGGCGGACGGGGGCCGGTGTCCGCTTGTGGGTGGACGACTGGGCCGTGCTGGCGCGCATCTGTCCGCCGGTCGCGGCCATCGACCCAGGCCGTGGCGGGATCGTGGCCGGTGTCGAGTTGCGGCACTGGGCGGCACCGTTTCCCCTGGTGGAGCCGGCGGGCGTCGTCATCGAGGCCTTTGCCTGCGACATTCCGGCGGAGCACCTGCACACCATGGCGCGGCGGCAACCGGCGCCGGTATGGATCAATCTCGAATACCTGTCGGCCGAGGACTGGGTGTCCGGCTGCCATGCGATGGCTTCGCCGCATCCGCGCCTGCCGTTGGTCAAGCATTTCTTCTTTCCGGGGTTCGACGACGGGAGCGGGGGATTGCTGCGCGAGCGGGGGCTCCTCGAGCGCCGCACGGCCTTCCATCATGACCGGGCGGGGCGTGCGGACTGGTTCGCAAGCAAAGGCGTGGCGCCAGAGGAAGGGGCGTTGTGCGTGTCGCTGTTCGCCTATGGGCAGCCCGATCTGCCCGGTTTGCTGCGCTCATGGGCGGAAGGGCCGCAGCGGATGCATGTCTTCGTCCCGGAAGGGAAGGTCATGGCGGACGTCGAGCGCGCGCTCGGCCCAATCCGCCTGAGTGCGGGCGGCAGCGTGCGCATGGGGGAACTGGGCGTGCATGTCCTGCCCTTCACCGATCAGGACGGCTACGACGCATTGCTGTGGGCCTGCGACCTCAACTTCGTGCGCGGCGAGGATTCCTTCGTGCGCGCCCAGTGGGCCGGCGTGCCGTTCGTCTGGCAGATCTATGCGCAGCAGGACGACGCGCATTTCGACAAGCTCGACGCCTTCATGGCGAGCTACGCCAGCGGGCTGGCGGAAAGGGAGGCGGACGCGCTGGCACGCTTCTGGCGGGCCTGGAACGGCCGTGGCAAGCTCGCCGATGCTTGGCCGGCATTTGCCGCCGCCCTGCCCGTGCTGCGCCGGCATGCGGCCGGCTGGTGCGATGCGCTTGCTGCCCAGCCCGACCTCGTGACGCGCTTGACAAGATTCTGTTCGCACATCAAGGCCCTGCCGGGGTAAAATCCCGCGCCTAAATTTCAAAGACATGCGGCCGATTGCCGCGTCGATTTTATCCAGGAAACAGCATGAAAACCGCTCAGGAACTCCGCTCGGGCAACGTCATCATGGTCGGCAGCGACCCGCTGGTGGTGCAGAAGGCCGAATACAACAAATCCGGCCGCAATTCTGCGGTCGTGAAGATGAAGCTCAAGAACCTGCTCACCGGCGCGCCGTCCGAGTCTGTCTACAAGGCCGACGACAAGTTCGAAGTCGTGGTGCTCGACCGCAAGGAAGTGACCTACTCCTACTTCGCCGATCCGATGTACGTGTTCATGGACGCCGACTACGAGCAGTACGAAGTCGAAGCCGAGAACATGACCGATGCGCTGAAGTACCTCGAAGACGGCCTGCAGTGCGAAGTCGTGTTCTACAACGGCAAGGCGATCTCGGTCGAACTGCCCAACAGCGTCGTGCGCGAAGTGGTCTATACCGAGCCGGCCGTCAAGGGCGACACCTCGGGCAAGGTCATGAAGCCGGCCCGGATCGGGACTGGTTTCGAACTGCCGGTGCCGGCCTTCGTCGAGATCGGCGACAAGATCGAAATCGACACCCGCACCGACGAGTACAAGAACCGCGTCAAGTAAGCGCGCTGTTCTGTCCCGCAAGAGGGCCCGATGGGCCCTTTTGTGTTTTATTGCCCTTTCACGAGGGAATGCATCCGGCAGCGGTGCCGGGCAATGGGGTGGACGCCGGTTTGCCCGACTAGAATGGCGTTCTCGGTTCCTGCCTTCGTCCCCATGCCTGCCTCCAAGACCCGACGTGTCTCCGCCGATGTTTCCATCGGCACCCCCGCCGCCATCCGCATCCGCGGCGCGCGCCAGAACAACCTGCGCAACCTCTCGCTCGACCTGCCGCTGAACCGCCTGACGGTGGTTACCGGTGTGTCGGGCTCGGGCAAGTCCTCGCTGGTGTTCGATACCTTGTATGCGGAGGGCCAGCGGCGCTACGTCGAGACCTTCTCGCCCTATGCGCGGCAGTTCCTCGACCGCATGGACAAGCCGCAGGTCGACCGCATCGAGGGCGTGCCGCCGGCGATCGCGATCGACCAGACCAACCCGGTACGCACTTCGCGCTCGACGGTCGGCACCATGACCGAGCTGGCCGACCACTTCAAGCTGCTGTACGCGCGCGCCGCGCATCTGCACTGCCGCTGCTGCGGCAAGCCGGTGCGGCGCGATTCGGTCGCCAGCATCGCCGCCGACCTGCGCGCGCGTGCAAGTGCGGCGGGCGATCCGCGCCTGGTCGTGTGCTTTCCGGTGCCGGTGCCGGCCAACTTCAGCGAGGAAGAAGTCGCCGGCCTGCTCAGCGCGCAGGGCTACACGCGCATCCAGCAGCGCGTCGCGGGTGCCGGCGGCGAGGGCGATGTGCTGCAGGTGGTGCAGGACCGCTTCCGCGCCTCGAATGCCGACGATGCCCGCCTGGCCGAGGCGCTGGAGACTGCGCTGCAGCGCGGCCATGGCCGGCTGTCCGTGCATGCCTCGGGCGAGGGCGTGAAACCGGATGGCGCCCAGGCGGGTGCCGCCGCCGGCGAAGCCGTGTGGCGCTATTCCTCCGGCCTGCACTGCGCCGACTGCGACATCTACTACGCCGACCCCACGCCCGGCCTGTTCTCGTTCAATTCGCCGATCGGCGCCTGCGACACCTGCCGCGGCTTCGGCCGCGTGATCGGCGTCGATTACGGCCTGGTGGTGCCGGACGAATCGAAGACGCTTGCCGGGGGTGCGGTCAAACCCTGGCAGACCGAAAGCTTCCGCGAGTGCCAGGACGACCTGGCGAAGATGGCGAAGAAGTACGGCGTGGCGATGAACATCCCGGTGCGCGACCTGCCGCCCGAGCATCGCCAGTGGCTGTTCGAGGGCGATCCGAAGTGGAAGAGCTGGGACAGCTCCTGGCCCCGCCTGTGGTACGGCGTGCGCCACTTCTTCGACTGGCTGGAAAGCAAGGCCTACAAGATGCACATCCGTGTGCTGCTATCGCGCTACCGCAGCTACACGGAATGCCCCGCCTGCCACGGTGCGCGGTTGAAGCCCGATGCCTTGTTATGGCGCCTGCCGATCGCGGTCAAGACCGCGCCTACGGAGGCGTCTGCCGGCATTGCCATTCACGAACTGATGGCGTTGCCGATCGATCGCATCCGCGAGGCGGTCGCCGCTCTGCGCATCCCCGGCGTGGCGGACGAGGCCACCGAGCTGGTGCTGGGCGAGATCCGCAGCCGCCTCGATTATCTCGCCGACGTCGGCCTCGGCTACCTGACGCTGGACCGCCAGTCGCGTACGCTGTCGGGCGGCGAGGTGCAGCGCATCAACCTGACGACTGCACTCGGCACTTCGCTGGTCAATACCCTGTTCGTGCTCGACGAGCCGTCGATCGGCCTGCATCCGCGCGACATCGGCCGCATCCTCGGCGTGATGACGCGGCTGCGCGACGCCGGCAACACGCTGGTGGTGGTCGAGCACGATCCGCAGGTGATGGTCGCCGCCGACGAACTGCTGGAAATCGGCCCCGGCCCGGGCGAGCGTGGCGGCGGTATCGTCGCGCGCGGCACGCCGGCCGAGATCGCCGCCGATCCGGCCTCGGTCACCGGGCCGTGGCTGGCCGGCCGCAAGCGCATCGACATCGACCGGCCGCCGCGTCCGGTCGACGCGGCGACGCCGCGGCTGGTACTGGCGGGCGCACGCCAGCACAACCTGCGTAACGTCGACGCCGCCTTTCCGCTGCAGCGCCTGACCTGCCTGACCGGGGTATCGGGCTCGGGCAAATCCACGCTGATCCAGGACGTGCTGTATCCGGCGCTGGCCAAGCATTTCGGCGAGGCGACGACCGAAGCGCCAGGGGCCTTCGACCGCCTGGAGAATGTGGATAACTTGCGCGGTGTGGTCATGGTCGACCAGTCGCCGATCGGCAAGAGCTCGCGTTCCAATCCGGTCAGCTACGTCGGCGCCTGGGATCCGATCCGCGCCCTGTTCGCCGCCTTGCCGGAAGCCAGGCAGCGCGGCTACACCCCGGGCACCTTCAGCTTCAACGCCGGCCATGGCCGCTGCCCGACCTGTACCGGATCGGGTTTCGAGCATGTCGAGATGCAGTTCCTGTCCGATGTCTGGCTGCGCTGCCCGGATTGCGACGGCAAGCGCTATCGGCCGGAAGTGCTTGAATTGAAATGGAACGGGCTGTCGGTGGCGGACGTGCTGGAGCTCACCGTGCATGAGGCGCTGGATGTGTTCCGCGAGCATCCCAAGGTGCTTGCCGCGCTCGCGCCGCTGGCCGACGTCGGCCTCGACTACCTGCGCCTGGGCCAGCCGGTGCCGACGCTGTCCGGCGGCGAGGCGCAGCGCCTGAAACTTGCCGGCCATCTCGCCGGGGCGGCGCAGAAGAAGACTATACGCAAATCCAGGCCTGTGGATAACTTTGGGGAGAAAACCGGGGATAAAGCCGGGGCCGCAGCCGAACCCGGCCTGCTCTTCCTGTTCGACGAACCCACCACCGGCCTGCATTTCGAGGATGTCGCCAAGCTGCTCGGCGCTTTCGACAAGCTGTTGCAGGCGGGCCATTCGCTGATCGTCATCGAACACAACCTGGACGTGATCGCCGCTGCCGACTGGATCATCGACCTCGGCCCGGAAGGCGGCGAGGACGGCGGCGCGATCGTGGCCGAAGGCCCGCCGGAAACCGTGCGCGCCGATGCCGGCTCGCACACCGGTGCGGCGCTGCGCGAATACGCGGCGGCGCTGGCGCGCACGCGTACCGAGGCGGCCACCGGGCACGCCGGTGCCGCCGCG
>NZ_AMXE01000072.1 GCF_000310205.1 Thauera linaloolentis 47Lol = DSM 12138
CGCAGCGGGCCCGCGATGCGCCGGGCGTGCGCCGCCGCGGCCCGCCACGCCTGCTGCGCGGCAGCGGCATCGGGCCACCAGCTGCAGTCGGCACCGTCGAAGGGTGAGGGCGTCCCGGTTTCCACGGCAACCTGACGGGTCAGCCGCAGCGGCGCATGGGCCGGCGCCCACCAGCCGTCCTCGCCGGCCAGCCAGCCGGCTTCGAAACGTGCCGGCGGCCGTCCGGGAGGGCGCATGGCGAGCAGGATGAGCTTGACCGCACCGGCCGGCAGGTCGGCGTGGCGCAGGCCGGTCAGCACACGTTCGCGAGCGATGCAGGACAGCACCGGAGGCTGGACGAAATTGGCCTCGTCCGGCCCGGCGCCTTCGCAGTATTCCCGGCTGGCGGCCAGGCGTTCGAGCGCCGACAGGTCGTCGATCCACAGTTCCGGCATGCCGTCCGCGGCGCTTTCCAGCCCCTCCGGCTGGGTTTCGTGGGCGTGGTTCTGGACGTAGCCGCGAAAGAAGCCGGCACGCACCAGCGTAAGCGCGTGTTCCTTGTGCGTGGTGCGCCAATGCAGGCTGAAGCCGGCGGCGTCCAGGCCGGGACGCCGCCGCAGGAGGCTGAGCACCTTGAGTGCATCGCTCATCGCCCGCACCTCACTGCCCGGATGCGGCGCGGGCCAGATAGCGGTCCACCGTGCGCTCGAAATGGCGGATGCGCACTTCCTGGTAATTGCCCAGCGTCTGGCCGCGCTTTCTGGATATCCTGAAGCCTTTCTGCTGCGCGCGCAGGTTGCCGGTGTCCTGGTCGTAGACCCTGGCCAGCAGCGGGTCGAGGCCGGGCACGACCGAGTAGGATTCGTCCTCGCCGACCCGCGCCATCTCGGGCGGATCGGGCGGCAGGCCGTCGTCGGGCAGCGGGCGCAGGAAGAGAATCTCGAACAGGCAGCGTTCCGGCTCCATGCCGAGCGGGCGGAAGCGGTACACCATCGGCAGCGACACGCCGGGAAACAGGATCATGTTCGGGAAGAGGTGGTATTCGATGGTGTCGATCATTTCGGCGTCGGATACCTGCGACAGGTCGCAGCGGTACTTCCCGCCCAGGGTCTTGCGCAGGAAGCGGGCCATCACCGTACGCGCGGTCTCGCCCGCGCCGACGACGAGCGCGTCATCGACCACCGAACGATCCCCGATCAGCATCGTGTCGACCAGTTCCTGCTCGCTCAGCGGCTGCTCGACATGCGGGCTGTTGACGCCGCCGGCGGCATAGAAGCGGGTGACGTGCTCGCCATAGACGTCGTACTGGACGTTGGCGTCGCCGGTGCCGTGCAGCAACTGCGGATGGGTCTCGAGCACGTGGTAGGACTCGACGAAGGCCTCGAGCGCGGTCTTCCAGTTACAGGCCAGGATCTTGCCCATGTGCAGCTCGGTGTAGCGCCGCCCGAGATCCCAGTCGCGGAAGTGTTCGGGCAGGACTTCGAGATAGCTTTCCAGCGGCGGCGCGTCGTCGTCGAGGCAGATGAAGACGAAGCCGCCCCACTGGCCGGTCCGGACCTCGGGCAGGCGGTAGGCGTCGGGCTGCACGTGGGGGAAGTCCCAGGCGCAGGGGACGCTCTTGAGGCGGCCGTCGAGCTGCCATGTCCAGCCGTGGAAAGGGCAGCGCAGTTCGGTCGCCGAGCCCATGCCTTCGTCGAAGCGCAGCTTGGTGCCGCGGTGCAGGCAGGCGTTGTGGTAGGCCTTGATGCCGTCTTCGGTGCGCACGACGATCACCGAATGGGGGCCGATTTCATAGACGTAGTAGTCGCCCGTCTGCGGAATGTGCTCTTCGCGGCAGGCCCATTGCCAGGTCCTGGCCCAGATGTGCGTCATTTCGCGTTCGAAGTGCTGCGGCGAAGTGTAGCGGTCGTAGCCGATGTCCTGGTCGCCGAGGAAGGCATAGTGTTCCTCGCGCAGGATGGCGGGTGCGGGCATGGCGTCGCGGGCGACGATGTCCTGCACGCTGGGGCCGGGGCAGCGCGCGGCGCCGGGCGGCAGTCCGGCGCTGTCGCCGGGGGTCACGGACATGGGAATGCGGGCGTTCATCGTGGTCTCCTCCTTCGTTGTGTGCCGTGCCCCGGCTTTTGGGGCGCGGCGGGCGGGGCGGTCAGGCGGTGGTGGCCGGGGCCGCGTCGAGCGAGACCTCTATGCGGCCGTCGATCACCCGCAGTGCGTACACCCGCAGCGGCACGCGGCCCATCTGGCCTCTGCCGCAGCCGGTGCGGACATCGAACATCACGCCGTGCATCGGGCAGGCGATCAGGCCGTTGCGGATGCGGCCGCCTTCCAGCGGCGCGTTCTGGTGGGTACAGCGGTTCTGCACGGCAAAGAACTCCCCGGCGGCGTTGCCGACCAGGATGTCGTGGCCGTCGATGCGGAAGCCCTTGCTGGCGCCGGGCGGGAGTTCCGCGCAATCGAGCAGCGGGTGGAAGGTCTGGTCCATGGCGTGCTCCGTCGCGTCAGGCGCCTTCGCCGGCGGGGTAGGGTTTGCACAGCACGCCGCCATCGACGTACATCTGGTGGCCGGTGATGAAGCTGGCCTCGTCGCTGGCGAGGAAGGCGACGGCCGCGGCGATCTCGTCCACCTCGGCGATGCGGTCGAGTGGCTGCATGCCGGCGTAGATCCGCTCCAGCTTCACCGGGTCGTCCGCGGCGTCGAGGTATTGCTGCAGGTTGGGGGTGCGGGTGGCGGCAGGGTGCACCGAGTTGCAGCGGATGCGGTAGCCCTGCTCGCCGCAGTGCAGTGCCACCGTCTTGGTGATGGCGTCCTGCGCCGCCTTGGCGGCGCCATAGCAGACGAACAGCGGGCCGGGGCGGATGCTCTCCACCGACGAGACATTGACGATGGCGCCGCCGCCGCGCTGCTTCATGCTGGCGATGGCGGCCTGGCTGCCGAAGAAGGCGCCGTAGCCATGCACCCGCATGTGGCGCTCGAAGTCCTGCGCGGTGGCGGCTTCGATGTGGGCGGGGAACGAGATGCCGGCGTTGTTGACGAGGATGTCCAGCCGTCCCCAGCGCTGCTCCACGGCGGCGATGGCCTGCTGCCATTGCGCCTGCTCGCCCACGTCCAGTGCGTGATAGGCGGCGTTCGGGCCGAGTTCGTCGGCCAGGGCTTGCCCAGCTTCGTGCTGGATGTCGGTGAGCATGACCTTCGCGCCTTCGCGGATGAAGCGGCGCGCGATGCCGGCGCCGATGCCGGATGCCGCGCCGGTGACCAGGGCCACCTTGCCGTCGAGTCGGTTCATGGGGAGTGTCTCCTTGTGTTTGTAATGGATTTTCCGGCCGCCGCCGGGCGGGCCGGGAAGGAAAAGAGGGGAAAAACAGCGAGCCTGCGCGGCCGCGTCAACGCCGCAGGAAGGCGTCCAGCGTGCGGTGGAGCTGGCGGATGCGCACTTCCTGGTAGTTGCCCAGGGTCTCCCCGTGCTTGGTGCTGGACTTGAAGCCGCGCTGCTGGCCGATCAGGTTGCCGGTGTCCTGGTCGTAGATGGTCGCCAGGCCGGGGTCGAAGCCCGGCACCTCGTGGAAGGACTGCTCGATGTCCAGCTCGAAGGGTTCGGCCGGGTCGGGGCGTTCGCCGGAGTCCGGCAGCGGCTGCAGGAACAGCAGGTCGAAGATGCAGGTGTCCGGGTCGTTGCCGTTGGGGCGGAAGCGATACACCATCGGGAACAGCAGCGACGGGAACAGGCAGGTGTTGGGGAACAGCGCGTACTCGATGGCGTCGATGGTCTCGGTCACACTCAGGTGCGAGAAGTCCTTGCCATAGGCCGTGCCCAGCATGCCCTGCAGGTGCCGGGCGAAGGTCTGGCGCGCGGTGCCGCCTTCGGGCACGCGCAGGCGGCCGGCCGCCGGATCGGCGTCGCCGCCGATGCCCTCGCCCACGCCTTCCACCACGCCCTCGGCCATCAGCGCGTCGAGGATCTGCTGTTCGCTGAAGTGCTGCTCCAGGTGCGGGCTGGGGTAGCCGACCAGGTGCACGAAGCGCGACACGGTGTCGCCGTAGATGTCGTACTGGCTGTTGGCATCGCCCACGGTGGCGACGCCCTGCGGGTGGGTCTCCAGCACGTGGTAGGACTCCAGGAAGGCTTCCAGGCAGGCTTTCCAGTTGGCCGGCAGCAGCTTGCGCACATGGCGCGCGGTGAACTTGGCGGAGAGGTCCCAGTTGGCGAAGTGCTCCGGCAGGATGCCCAGGTGCTCGGCCAGCGGCGGTGCCTGGTCGTCGAAGTTGATGAAGACGAAGCCGCCCCAGGTCTCCACGCGCAGCGCGGGCAGGCGGAAGCGCTCGTCGTCGATGTGCGGGAAGTCCCAGCGGCAGGGCACTTCGGTCAGCGCGCCTTCGAGCGACCAGGTGAAGCCGTGGAAGGGGCAGCGCAGGTTCTTCGAGCGCCCCGCCGAGCCGGCCGGCTTCAGTTGCGTGCCGCGGTGCAGGCAGGAATTCGGGTAGGCCTTGATGGTGCCGTCGGCGGTGCGGACGATGATCACCGAACGGTCGGTGATCTCGTACACGAAGTAGTCGCCGGCCTCGGGGATGTCCTCTTCGCGGCAGGCCCATTGCCAAACCTTGAGCCACAGCTTCTGTTTTTCCTGCTCGAAGAATTCGCGCGTGGTGTAGCGGGCGAAGTCGATGTCCTCGTCGCCGATGAACCGGTAGTTCGGCGTGGTGAGGTGGGCCGGGGCATGGTCGCCGTCGGCGCGGATGATGTCGGCGGTGGAGGGGCCGGGGCAGCGCGCGGCGCCGGGCTGGATCGCTTCACAGGGTGTGTTCATGTCGTCTCCTCGGGTGGGGGTTCGGATGCGGGGCCGGGGTCAGCCGTGTTCGCCGCGGCGGGCCAGGTGCAGTGCGGTCTGCTCGCGCAGGAAGCCGTCGGTGGCCGGGTCGGTGCGCGCCCAGTCGACCACTTCCTTGCGCCGCGCGATCTTCCAGCCGTCGCCGCGGTCCTCGTATTCGTCGTGGTAGCGGCCGGCGACGAACAAATCCTTCTCCTCGCCGTTTTCGCGGATGCGATGGTGGGCGATGAAATACACCTCGCCGCGGGCGCGCTTGCCGTCGATCTGCAGATCGACCTGGCCGATGAGGTGCTGGCTGGCCGCGCAGTCGGCCAGGAAGCCCTGGGCAAAGTCGATGAAGGCCGCCGCCGGGCCGGCGAACAGGCCGCAATCCACCCAGGCATCGTCATGGAAGGCCCGGCGCTGGACCTCGGGCAGCAGGCGGTCCTGGCCGCGCATGTAGGCATTGAGCGCGCGCTGGATGTCACGGCGCGCGGTGAGGTCGGCAATGTCGGCCTGGAGGGCGGCCAGATCGGGCTGGGAAGGGGCTGACTGGACGGGCATGGAGGCTCCTGCGTGGGACATGGGGAAAGGGCCGTTTTCGGAAAAAACAGAATATGCTGTTTATAAGACAGCCATGAAAATGCGCCGGGGCATGGATGCCATGCCGTGGCGCTCATCCTGGGTCGTGCCCGGAAAGGCGACGCGGGATTGGTATTCAAATAAAAAAACAGAACGTATGTTTTGTTTTGTATAATCTGCCCGTTTTCCGGCACTGTCAAGCGCCGTTTACCGGACCGGGCAGGGCAGGTGATGAGAAGGAGGAAACGTGTCGAACGAGGAAAGAAAGCGCCCCGTGCCGCGCAGGAACAACCCCGACGGGGCGCGGCAGGCGATTCTGGATGCAGCCGAAAAACTGCTGGCGGAGCGCGGCTACTACGGCGTGACGATGCGCGAGATCGCCGCGGAGGCCGGACTGAAGCTGAACATGCTGACCTATCACTTCGGCACCAAGGACGAGCTGTACGCCCGGGTGATCAAGCGCCGGGCGCCCGAATACCTGGCCGCGGTGGAGGCCGAGCTGGATGCCGCGCTCGCCGCGGCGGGCGCCGGCAGGCCGGCGGCCGAAGCGATCCTGCTGGCCTTCCTGCGGCCGTCGTTCGGTCTGTCGATGCGGGGCGGGGCGGGCTGGAAAAGCTACATGCAGCTGCTGGCGCAGGCCATGGGCAACCGCCAGACCGCGGCCTTCCTGCAGCCCGCGCGCGAGCTGTTCGACCCTCTGCTGAAGCGTTTCGTGCAGGTTTTCCGGCAGGCGCGGTCCGATGTGGATGAGCTGCGCATCCACTGGGCCTTCTACCTCGTCGAGGCGGCGATGACGCACATCCTGACCGAGGCCGGCATCGTCGACCGCCATTCCGACGGCCGCTGCCGCTCGTCCGACCTCGACCGTGTGCTCGACGAGATGGTGCCGTTCTTCAGCCGTGGTTTTGCCGGCCTGCCGGGCGGCGCGGAGACCGGCGGGCGGGCCGGGGAGGCTTATCCGCGCTGGTCGCCGGCGGAAGCCGGGTGAGGCGGACCGGCGGTGCCGGCGCTTGCTCGGAACGAGGTGCTTGGCAGGGCCGGGTTTTAGGAGTAGTCTCTTTAAAAAAACGAACTTGATGGTTTTTATTTACATCAGGGATGCCCTCGGCGGCGTCTGGAAAAAACATACGGAGACACGGCGCATGGCGCGGCGCGGGGGCATTGCCCGGTGCCGCCCGGCTCATGCCCGGCAGTGCAAAGGAGACAGCAAGAATGGCGCGAGTCAGTGGCAAGGTGGCGATCATCACCGGCGGCGCATCCGGCCTGGGGGCTGCCGATGCGCGCCTGCTGGCGCGCGAGGGCGCGCAGGTGGTGGTGACCGATTCGAACGCGGCGCTGGGCGAGCGCACCGTGGCGGAGATCCCCGGGGCGGTATTCCTCCCGCACGACGTGCGCGACGAGGCGCACTGGCGAATGGTGGTGGGCGAAACCCTGCGCCGTTTCGGCCGCCTCGACGTGCTGGTGAACAATGCCGGGCTGGTGCGCTTCGGCTCGGTGGAAGACGCGACGCTCGACGACTATCGCCTGATGAGCGCGGTCATGTCCGAGGGCACTTTCCTCGGCTGTAAGCACGGCATCGCGGCGATGAAGGTGTCGGGCGAGGGCGGGTCGATCATCAACGTCGCCTCGATCGCGGCGCTGAAGGGCATCGGCGAGATCGCCGGCTACAGCGCCGCCAAGGGGGCCATCCGCGCGCTCGGCCGCAGCGTCGCGGTGCATTGCCGCAACCAGCGCAACGACATCCGCTGCAACACGATCCTGCCCGGCGCGCACGACACGCCGATGACGGCTGCCGCCGCGCAGGCGCTGGCCGGCACCAGCACCGGCGCACTCGACCAGATCACCGACAATGCCCAGGGCCGTCCGGAGGACGTGGCGCGGATGGTGCTGTTCCTCGCATCGGACGAATCCCGCCACGTCACCGGCGCCGAGTTCGTCATCGATGGCGGCGAGAGCGCCGGCTGAGCAGCGCAGGGGGCGGGCGTGTATCGTCCGCTGTCGCCGGCGCGCACCGCGCCGTTCCCCCGCCGGGGGCCCTCATCCACGGAGTACGCAATGAACCTCGAACAACTGCAGGACGCCTTCGCCTGCATCCAGGCAAAGCAGGCCCTGCATGAACTCAACGTGCGCTACTGCGAAGGCGTCGACCGGCGCGACCGCAAGGCGCTGGCGGCGCTGTGGTGGCCGGATTCCGAAATCGATTTCGGCCTGTTCAAGGGCAGCGGCGAGCAGTTCGCCGAGGCCATCAGCGCGCCGAATCCGGCGGTGGAGATCAGCTACCATTTCGCCTCCAACGAGCTGTTCGAACTGGACGGCGAGCAGGCCACCGGCCGCAGCTACGTGATCGGCGTGACCTGCACGGTCGACGAGCAGGGCGGCAGAACGGACCGGATGGTCGGCGGACGCTACCTCGACCGCTATGCACGCCGCGGTGGCGCATGGAAGTTCAGCCGCCGCCTGTTCGTCGTCGACTGGATGGTGAACCAGCCGGGTTCGGCCATCTGGGACCAGGGCATCGGCGCCCTGGCGGCGAGGGGCCGGCCCGATCGCGGCGACGTCTCCTACGATTTCCTGCGCGCCTGAGCGCGCCGGCCATGCCCTGCAGGGCCCACAGCGGAGAAATGCGACGATGAATGGACGGATTCTGAGCGGCAAGGTGGCCATCGTCACCGGCGCCGCGCTGGGCATGGGCGCGGCCACCGCCCGCCTGTTCGCCGAGGCCGGCGCGCGCGTGGTGGTGGCCGACCTCAACGAAACCGAGGGCCTGGCCGTGGTCGCCGCCATCGAACAGGCGGGCGGCGAAGCGATGTTCCAGCGCACCAACGTGGCGCTCGGCGGCGAGGTCGAGCGCATGGTCGCGGCGACGGTGGCGCGCTTCGGCCGCCTCGACGTGGCGGTGAACAACGCTGCCGTGACGCCCGACACCCGGCCGCTGGCCGAGATGGACGAAAGCGAGTTCGACCGCGTGATCGCCGTCGACCTGAAGGGCGTGGCGCTGTGCCTCAAGCATGCGCTGGCGCAGATGATCCGCCAGGGACAGGGCGGGTCGATCATCAACATCGCCTCGGTGAGTGCCTTCCGGCCGCAGCCCAACAACGGCGCCTACGTCGCCGCCAAGCATGGCGTGATCGGCCTCACCAAGGTGGCGGCGCTGGAGAACGGCGGCCACGGCATCCGCGTCAACGCGGTCGCGCCCGGCGCCATCGACACGCCCATGCTGCGCAACGCGCTGACCGGCCTGTGCCCGACGGAGGACGAGCGGACGGCCTTCCAGTCGGCGCTGAGCCTGCTCGGCCGCTTCGGCGACGCGCGGGAGGTGGCGCAGGCCAGCCTGTGGCTGGCCTCGGACCTCGCATCCTATGTGACCGGCACGACCATCAACGTCGATGCCGGCTACGCCAACCGGTGAGCCGCCCGGCAGGGCCGGCCGCCGGAAACGACAACGACACCCCCACCCCATGACGGAGACGATGAGATGAGCCAAGCGAACAACGATGACGGCCTGCTGCAACTGCTCGAAGACAAGCAGGCGCTGCGCGAACTGAACACCCTGTACGCGCGCGCCGCCGACCGCGCGGACCGCGCGCTGTACGACAGCCTGTGGGCCGAAGGCGCGCAGGTGGAGGAGGGTGCCTTCAAGGGGCCGGCGAGCGAGTTCGCCGCCACGCTGCTCGCCCCCGCCGGCCTGGAGCGCAGCTTCCACTCGGTGTCCAACGAGTTCTTCGAAGTCGACGGCGAACGCGCACGCGGCGAGATCTACGTCATCAACGTCGCCACCTGGAACAAGGACGGCGGCAAGACCGACACGCTGATCGGCGGCCGCTACATCGACGAGTACCGCAAGAGCGGCGGCCAGTGGAAGATCGCCCGCCGCAGTTTCGTGCACGAATGGAACATGAGCTTCCCCACCACCGCGGTGTGGGACGAAGGCCTGTTCGGCATGATCAAGCTGCGCGGCCAGCGCAGCAAGGACGACCCGATCTACGCGCTGTACGACGGGAGCCGCGCATGAGTGCCGCCGCCCGCCTCCAGGCTCTGGCCGACAAGCAGGCCATCTACGACCAGATGTGCCGCTACATCCAGGCGGTCGACCGCTGCGACCTCGACCTGCTGAAGGCCGTCTTCCATCACGACGGCTCGGTGATCTTCGGCATTTTCGACGGCAACGCCCACGCTTTCTGCGAGTACGACATCCCCTTCATCAAGGACAACCTGATCTGGGCCTTCCACCGCATCGCCAACGTCATCATCGAGGTCGACGGCGAGCGGGCCACGGCCGAGTCCTACATGCTCGGCAACGCCGCGGCGGCGCTGCCCGACGGGACCAGGATCAACTGTCCGGACAACATGCGCTACCGCGACGTATGGGAAAAGCGCGACGGCGTATGGAAGATGCTGCACCGCGACCTACTGATGGACTGGAACGCCTGCTGGCCCTACGCCGGCCGCAGCGACGGCGAATTCGCCGCCTACCGCCTCCAGGGCCGGCGCGACCGCGAAGACCTGAGCTACCAGGCCGGGCTGATCGCCTGACCGGCCGGCGGGGCGCCGCCACCCGGCGGCCGCGCCCGTGCACGGCCGCCGTTCCGTATTTTTCCGTTTGCGACATCCGCGAGGAAACCACCGCATGATCCGAGCCGTACACCACGTGGCGCTGTCCACCCCCGACCTCGCGCGCATGCGCGCCTTCTACCGCGACCTGCTCGGCTTCGAGGAAATCTCCCGCGTGAGCTGGCCGGCCGGGCAGGACAAGATCGATGCCGTGATGGCATTGCGCGGCACCGCCGCGGAGACGGTCATGATGCGGCTGGGGGCGGTCTGCGTCGAGCTGTTCCAGTTCGAGGCTCCGCCGCAGCCCGCGCCCGGCGCGGCGGAGCGGCCGGTGCACCACCACGGCATCACGCATCTGTGCTTCGACGTCGAGGATGTGGATGCCGTCTACGAAAAGATGGCCGCGGCCGGCATCCGGTTCCACAGTCCGCCGCAGGACTTCGGCACGGCCAAGGCCACCTACGGGCGCGACCCGGACGGCAACGTCTTCGAACTGCAGCAACTGCTCTGAACGGGCGCCTCGCCCGCGCATTCCCGCCCGCGCGCGCATCGCGCCCAGCCACCGCCGGACGAAGGCCGCCCGGCGGCGGCTGGGCGTGCGCGGAGGCGGCCTGGCGAGCGGCATTTGCCATTCAATAAATTGATGGGGTTTTTGTGTGGTTTTATGTTCGGTGTCCTTTAGAATAAAACCAACGTGTATGTTTGTTATGTGCGTGATCGCTTCCGATCCGCGCCGGACGCCGCAGCCGAATCCGCCGGATGAAGCCGGTGGAGCTTGAACAGGAGATGGGCCGGATGTACCAACATATTCTTGTGCCGGTGGACGATTCGGTGTTGGCGGTCAGCCTGGCGACGCAAGCGGTCGCCTTCGCCAGGACCTTGGGCGCGCGGATTACTTTCTTCCATGCGCGCGGCGACTATGCCGCCACCAGCGACGGCGCCTTGCTGCACGCGCTGGCGCCGGAAGAGTTCGCCGAGCATGCGCCCGGCCCGGCCCAGGCGGTGCTCGCGCGGGCCGAGGCCGAGGCCCGCCTGGCCGGCGTGGCGTCCGATTCGGTGATCAGGACCAGCGACCGGCCTTACGAGGCGATCGTCGATGCCGCGCTGGAGCGCGGCTGCGACCTCATCTTCATGGCCTCGCACGGCCGCAAGGGCTGGCGCGGCCTGCTGATCGGCTCGCAGACCGCCAAGGTGCTCGGCCACAGCACGGTGCCGGTCCTGGTGTCGACGGTGGAAGCCAATGCGCCCAGCCGCGAGATGGAAGCCGCGGTGGCGGTGATCAAGGGCGAGCACCGCTCGATGGCGGCCGTCGTGCACGCGCTGAAACAGGCTTTCGGGCAGGCGCGGGGCCTGGGCAAGCCGGCCGATGCCGAATGGCTGCGCGGCGCAGTGCAGTACTTCCGCCGCTTCACGCTCGGCATGCATCACCCCAAGGAAGACGCCTACCTGTTCGCCTGTCTCAAAGCGCGCTCCACCAGCATGGACGCGCTGCTCGAAACCCTGCAGACCCAGCATGCCGAGGAAGTCGCCTTCATCGATGCGCTGGACGCCGCCGTCGAAGCCTATGTCGCCACGCCGCAGGAGGAAAGCCTTGGCGGGCTGGAGCAGGCGCTGGACCGCTATGCGGAGCGGCTGTGGGAGCACATGCGGCTGGAAGAGAAGTTCGTCCTGCCCGCCTGCCAGGCCCATCTCGACCAGGACGACTGGCACCGCATCGCGCAGGCCTTCGAGGCCAATGGCGACCCCCGCTTCGACCTGGACAAGAGCGCCGGTTTCGAGCGCCTGTTCCTGCGCCTGGTCAGCACCGGGACGTGAAGGCGCCCGACGGTGCAAACAGGATGTGAATACCAATGAGTACCGCCACGAGGCGGTCCCAGATGGGCAGTTCATGCCCGAACAACCAAAAGGAGGAGCATCTGATGCATAAGAAGAACAGAGCCCGCAGGGGTACGGGCTCGCGCGTCGCCGGCATCGCCGGTGGCGCAGCCCTGACGCTGTTGCTGTCTCCCGCAAGCGCCTTCGAGATCCAGTCGGGCAATCCGGACATCTCGATGCGCTGGGACAACACGGTCAAGTACAACGCCGGTTGGCGCATGGAGGGGCGCAACAGCACGCTGGCGGACAACTGGGTGTCGCAGGCGACCAACTACGGCTGGGACCGGGGCGACATGGTGACCAGCCGGATCGACCTGCTGAGCGAATTCGATTTCGTCTACAAGGAAAAGCACGGTTTCCGCGTGTCGGCCACGGCCTGGAGCGACTTCGCCTACGACAGCTCGGTGAAGGGCAACCCCGCCTACCAGGCGGCCGGCCTGGGCACCGCCTATCCGGGCAACCGCTACACCAACAAGATCGAGCGCTGGTACAAGCGCTCCGGCGAAATACTCGACGCCTTCGTGTTCACCCAGTTCGACATCGGTTCCGTGCCGGTGAACCTGCGCGCGGGCCGCCACAACGTGTATTGGGGCGAATCCCTGTTTACCTTTGGCAACTCCATCGCCTATGGCCAGGGGCCGCTGGACCTGCGCAAGGCGACGTCCACGCCCGGCACCGAGGCCAAGGAACTGTTCCTGCCGCAGACCCAGGTGTCGATGGGCGCGCGCCTGAACGACAAGGTGAGCATCGCCGCCAACTATTACTTCGAGTGGGACCCGCACCGCCTGCCCGAAGGCGGCACCTATCTCGGCGGCTCGGACCTGAGCTTCCTGGGCGGGACTCACGCGCGCGGCTATCCGGTGGTGGGCGATCTTTCGCATGGGCCGTACAAGCGCCCGAACGACCGGGGCAGCTGGGGCCTGATGGCGACGGTCAAGTCGGACTGGCTGGGCGGCGACCTGGGCTTCTACTACCGGCGCTTCGACGACCGCTACCCGACCATGATCAACGGCGGCAACTTCAGCTACCTGCAGAATGCCTATGCCGAGGACGTCCGGCTGTACGGCGTCAGCTTCTCGCGCCTGGTCGGGTCGGTGGCGGTCGGCGGCGAACTGTCGCGGCGCGAGAACACCGCGCTCGCCACCAAGGGTTCGGCCGATTCGCTGGCGATCGGTGACAGCTGGCACGGCGTGCTGAACGCGATCGCCTATTTTGGCAGTTCGGCGGTGTACGACTCCGCTTCCCTCACCATGGAGCTCAGCTACAGCCGCCTCGACGAGGTCAAGCGCAACAGCCGCGCCGCGTTCAACCACAAGAGCTACGGATGTACCGGCGGCATCAAGGCCGGATGTGCGACGGATGATGCGTGGGGCCTGAACATCGCTTTCAGCCCGACCTGGTTCCAGGTGGTGCCGGGCGTCGACCTCAGCATGCCGATCAACTACTCGCGCGGCCTGAAGGGCAATTCGCCGACGCCGCTGGGCGCGACCGAGGGATCGGGCGCGTGGAGCGTGGGCCTGAGCGCCGACGTGCAGGCCAAGTACATCTTCACGCTGTCGTACAACGACTACTACGGCCCCTACACCAAGGCGCCCAACGCGGACGTGATGCCGGGCGCGGCGCCCACCGTGTGGCAGGGGACCAATGGCAGCGGCCTGACGTCCGATCGCGGCTGGCTGTCGTTCACGTTCAAGACCACCTTCTGATCGCCCCAACCCCGACAAGGGCCCGGAAAAAAGGATCCATCACATGAATACACGACTCAAGACGCTGGCCCTGGCGGCCGCCCTCGGTGCTTCGGCCATGGCGCACGCGGCGCCCACCGCCGAGGAAATCAAGCAGCTCGGCAGCACGCTGACGCCCTGGGGCGCGATCAAGGCCGGCAACGCGGACGGCAGCATTCCCGCCTACACCGGCGGCATCGAGCCGCCCGCCGGCTACGACCCCGCCAAGCCGGGCTTCCGCCCCGACCCCTTCGCCGGCGAGAAGCCCCTGTTCTCGATCACCGCGGCGAACATGGCCCAATACGAGGACAAGCTGACGGAAGGGCACAAGGAAATGCTGCGCAAGTACCCCAACTTCCGCATCGACGTCTATCCCACGCACCGCACCGCCAAGTATCCGCAGTACGTGCTCGACAACACGCTGAAGAACGCCGGCAGCTGCGAACTGGCGCCGAACGAGCTGCAGCTGGCGGGCACCTGCTACGGCGGGGTACTGTTCCCGATTCCGAAGAACGGCTCGCAGGTGATGTGGAACCGCGCCATCAAGTACGACCAGTACGCCTACTATTCGCCGCGCCAGACCTCGACCCTGGTCGATCGCAGCGGCCGGCGGGTGGAGACCGGCGCGTTCGAGTACTGGCAGACCTTCCCGTTCATGGACCCGTCGCGCACCGCGCCGATCGGCGCCGACGAGATGCTCGAGTTCGGCCGCGTCGATTGGACCGGCCCGGCGCGCAAGGCGGGCGAGAAGCTGGTGATGCACGACTCGGTGGACATGCTCAACGTCGGCCGCCGCTCGTGGACCTACATGCCGGGCCAGCGCCGCGTGAAGCTGTCGCCGGACGTGGCCTACGACACCCCCAGCCCGGCGGGCGGCGGCGTCGGCACGGTGGATGAGACGCAGGTGTTCTACGGTTCGCTCGACCGCTACGACTACAAGCTGCTCGGCCGCAAGGAGATGTTCATTCCGTACAACACCTTCAAGCTGCACGACGAAAAGCAGTGCGCGCCCGATCAGGTGTTCACCCCCAACCATCTCAACCCCGACTGCGTGCGCTGGGAACTGCACCGTGTATGGGTGGTGGAGGCAACCTTGAAGGAAGGCAAGCGCCACGTCTATCCCAGGCGCGTCATCTACTGGGACGAGGACATCTACGCCGTGGGCATGGCCGACAACTACGACGAGGCCGGCAAGATCTACCGCGTGACGCAGACCCACTACTACCCCTTCTACGAAACCACCGGCCACAACACGCACGAGTTCGTGGTGCATGACCTGACCAACGGCGCCTACGTGCGCCAGGCCTACACGCCGCCGGGCGCGGGCATGATGGTGGTGACGCCGCCGCAGGAAGCGAAGCCGGCCAGCTTTTACGAAAGCTCGGCACTGACGCGCGCGGGCGTGCGCTGATTCCGCTGGTGAAACCCTGAGGCAAGGTGGCCGCCGGCCGGACGCGCTTCCGGCCGGCGCCATTCGGAGTGAGAGATGAAGATAATCGATACCCTGCGTGTGCTGCTCGGTTCCGCCGCGCTCGGCCTGGCGGCGAATGCGGCCTGGGGCGCCTTCGAGGATCCGCTGCAGGCGCCGGCGCTGGCCAACGTCGCCGCCGCGCGCAGCCCGCTGGTGGGCGTGGCGAGCGCCGGCGACCTGCTGATGGCGGTGGGGCAGCGCGGCGTGGCGGTGGTCAGCCACGATGCCGGGCAGAACTGGACGCAGGCCGCGGTGCCGGTACGCACCGACCTGCTCGCGGTGCATTTCCCGACCCCGGACAAAGGCTGGGCCGTGGGGCAGGGCGGGGTGGTGATCCACAGTGCCGACGGCGGCCGCAGCTGGACCAAGCAGCTCGACGGGCAGTCGGCCTCGCAGCGCATCATCGAATACTACGCGCAGGCCGGGGCCGAGGGCGCGGAGGCCATCGAACGCGAACGCAGCCTGGCCGAGCTGGGCGGAACCCAGCCCTTCATGGGCGTGTATTTCGAGGACGAACGGCGCGGCTACGTGGTCGGCACCTTCAACCGCATCCTGCGCACCGAGGACGGCGGCCGGACATGGGAGCCGCTGGGGCATCGCGTCGACAACCCCGACGAGCTGCACTTCTACGGCATCGCCGGCGGCGTGGCCGGCCTGGCCATCGTCGGCGAGCAGGGCATGGTGTGGATGTACGACGCCGCCGAGGACCGCTTTGTGCAGCGCCCCACGGGGTATCACGGCACCCTGTTCGGCATCGTCGCCGGGCGGCAGGCGCTGATCGCCTACGGCATGCGCGGCAGTGTCTATCGCAGCGCCGACCTGGGCATGAGCTGGGAGCGGGTCGCGATCGACGGCCATGCCGGCGTGGCCGGCGGCGCCGAACTGGAAGACGGGCGCATCCTGCTCGCCAACCTCGCCGGCGGGCTGCTGCTGGGCGATGCGCGCGCCGAGCGCTTCCAGGCGTTTCGCGCCGCCAGTCCGATGTCTTATTCCGGCGTCGCTGCGGATGCGCGCGGCGTGCTGAGCCTGGTCGGCGCGGAAGGCGTGCGCATGCAGGCGGTGGGCACGCTGCAGGCAGCGGGCGATGGCGATCGCGCCACCCGATAACGCGGAGAACAACAAAAATGGCTGTTGCACCCAACAAGATGGACATGGCGATCATCCGCGACCCGAAAGACTTCGATTCGAAGTCGGGCGGCAAGCTGGAGCAGATCATCTTCAACAACCGGCTCGTGCTGATCCTGGTCTGTGTGCTGTTGACGCTGTTCCTGGGTTTCCAGATGAAGGACCTGAAGATCGGCGCCAGCTATGACAAGATGCTGCCGCAGAGCCATCCTTACATCCAGAACTACCTGGAAAACCGCGTCGAGCTGCGCGGCCTGGGCGATTCGCTGCGCATCGTCGTCGCGGCGCGCGAGGGCGACATCTTCGACGCCGGCTACCTGGAAACCCTGGCCAGGATCAACGACGAGGTCTTCCTGCTGCCCGGCGTCGACCGGCCGTGGATGAAATCCATCTTCACCCCGGTGGTGCGCTGGACGGAAGTGACCGAAGAGGGCTTCGCCGGCGGGCCGGTGCTGCCCAACGACTACGACGGCTCGCCCCGCAGCATCGAGGACCTGCGCATCAACATCGCCCGCGCCAACGTGGTCGGCAGCCTGGTCGCCAACGACTACCGCTCGAGCATGATCGTGGTGCCGCTGCTGCCGCTCGACGCCGACGGCAACGCGGTGGACTACCACGCCCTGTCCAAGCAGGTGGACGACATCCGCGAGCGCTATGCCGGCGCCGCAGACGCCAAGGTCGACATCTACGTGATCGGCTTCGCCAAGCTCATCGGCGACCTGATCAGCGGGCTGGAGAAGGTGGCGCTGTTCTTCCTCATCGCGGTGGTGATCGCGGTGGCCATCATCTACACCTACACGCGCTGCATCCGCAGCACCGTGCTGGTGCTGAGCTGCTCCATCGTGGCGGTGGTGTGGCAGCTCGGCCTGGTGTCGATGCTGGGCTACGGCCTTGACCCGTTCTCGATGCTGGTGCCCTTCCTGGTGGTGGCGATCGGCGTCAGCCACGGCGCGCAGAAGATGAACGGCATCATGCAGGACATCGGCCGCGGCACCCACCGCCTGGTGGCGGCGCGCTACACCTTCCGCCGCCTGTTCCTGGCCGGCATGACGGCGCTGCTGGCGGACGTGGTCGGCTTCGCGGTGCTGATGATCATCGACATCCCGGTGATCCGCGAGCTGGCGCTCACCGCCAGCATCGGCGTGGGCGTGCTGATCTTCACCAACCTGATCCTGATCCCGGTGATGCTGTCCTACATCGGCGTCAGCCCCAAGGCGGCGGCGCGCGCGTTGGCCGCCGAGCATGCCGCCGAACGGGCGCCGCGCGGCTTCGGCCGGGTGTGGGCGCTGCTGGAGCGCTTCACCGAACGGCGCTGGGCGGTGCCCGCGCTGCTGGTGTCGGCGGTGCTGGGCGTGTGGGGCTTCATGACCGCGCTGCAGTTGCAGATCGGCGACCTCGACGCGGGGGCGCCCGAACTGCGCGCCGATTCGCGCTACAACCAGGACAACGCCTTCATCACCGGTCACTACGGCATCTCCAGCGACGTGTTCGCGGTGATCGTGAAAACCCCGGACGACGGCTGCCGCGATTACGAAACACTGACCGAGATCGACCTGCTCGACGCCACGCTGGCACAGGTGCCGGGCGTGCAGCGTACCGCCTCGCTGGGGCAGACGGTGCGCACCTACACCGCGGGCATGTTCGAGGGTAACCCCAAGTGGGCGACGATCAGCGACAACCAGAGCCTGATCGACCCGCAGATCGGCAACGCGGTGTCGTGGAACTCCGAGTTCCTCAACGCCCGCTGCTCGGTCAGCCCCGTGCTGGCCTACCTGTCCGACCACAAGGCCGGCACGCTGGAAGGCGTGGTCGAGGCCGCGCGCGCCTTCTCGGAGCAGTACAGCACGCCCGAGCGCCAGTACCTGCTGGCGGCCGGCAACGCCGGGGTGGATGCGACCACCAACATCGTCGTCAAGGAAGCCAACCGCCAGATGCTGCTGTACGTGTATGCGGCGGTGGCGGTGCTGTGCCTGATCACCTTCCGCTCGTGGCGCGCCGTCGTCGTCGCGCTGCTGCCGCTGATCCTGACATCCATCCTCGCCGAGGCGCTGATGGTGCATCTGGGCATCGGCGTCAAGGTCGCGACGCTGCCGGTGGTCGCGCTGGGCGTCGGCATTGGCATCGACTACGCCATCTACCTGCTGAGCATCCAGCTCGTGTTCCAGCGAGCCGGCATGTCGGTGGCCGATGCCTACAAGAAGGCGGTGGCGACCACCGGCAAGGTGGTGGCGCTGGTCGGCGTCACGCTGGCGGCCGGCGTGGTGACCTGGGTGTGGTCGCCGATCAAGTTCCAGGCCGACATGGGCATCCTGCTCACCTTCATGTTCGTGTGGAACATGCTCGGCGCGCTGATCCTGGTGCCGGCGCTGTCGTACTTCCTTCTGCAGGGCGAGTCCCGCGGCAGGGGGAGCGAGGCGGCGGCGCCGCGGGCGCAGGAACGGCAGGCCGCGCAGGCGGTGTGATGGCGGCGCGGCCGGCGGCGTTCGCG
>NZ_AMXE01000073.1 GCF_000310205.1 Thauera linaloolentis 47Lol = DSM 12138
GGCTGCGCCGGCACGTCGCCCGCCGTTCCACCCGCCACGCCTCGCCGCGCCATGCCCCGCCGCATCGCATCCGTGCTGACGGCGGCGCCCGGCGCCGCGAGACTGGGCCGCCTGCTGGATCGGCGGCTGTCCCGAGCCGGCGTGCCCGAGGCCGCGCCCATCGAGCTGACGCGGCGCCACATCTACATGCTGCCGTCGCGCAGCGGACTGGTCTTCGCCCTCGCCCTGCTCGTCATGTTGATCGCATCAATCAACTACGACCTCGGCCTCGGCTACGGGCTGGTGTTCGTGCTGTTCGGCACGGGCACGGCGAGCACCCTGCACGCATACCGGAATATTTCCGGCCTGCGCCTCCGGCCCGGACGCTGCGACCCCGTCTTCGCCGGCGATACGGCCTGTCTGCGCATCGTCGTCGACAATCCGCGCGCCGCGCGCCGCCCCGCGTTGCGCATCATGCTGCGCGATGCGCAAGCCGGCTTCGGCCTCGGCGCGGGAGAAACGCTTTCGGTCGAACTCGCGTGTGCGACCTCGCGCCGGGGCAGGCTATGGGCCGGACGCACGGTACTCGAAACCCGCTGGCCGCTCGGCCTCGTCCGTGCCTGGAGCGTGTTCGTTCCCGACCTGAGCTGCGTCGTCCATCCGGCACCGGAAAAGAACGCGCCGCCCCTGCCCGGCACATCCGCGGCGGAAGGCAGCGGCGCGCCCTCGGCCGGAACGGGGGACGACGACTTCGCCGGCCTGCGCCCCCACCAGCGCGCTGACTCCCCGCGCCACGTCGCCTGGAAGGTGTTCGCGCGCGGCGGCCCGCTGATGACCAAGCAGTTCGCCGGCCAGCAAGGGCGCGAACTGGCGCTGGACTGGGCCAGCCTGCCTTCGCGGCTCGACGTCGAACAGCGCCTGTCGCGCCTGAGCGCCTGGCTGCTCGAGGCCGCGCGCAGCGGCCGGCCGTACTCGCTGACGCTCCCCGCAACGCGCGTTGCGCGCGGCAGCGGCCGCGACCATCTGTACCGCTGCCTGGACGCACTGGCACACCACGGCGAGGCGGACGAGACATGATTGCAGCATGGCTCCGCAAACGCCGCGCCGCGCGCCGGGGAGCGGCCTTCGGGGCTGCGCTCGGCCGCCGCCAGGGCAACTGGCTGCTCGGTGCCGCGGCATTGACGATGGCGCCGCACGCCGGCTGGCTGCCGGCATGGATCACCGGCCTGTGCGCCATGCTGCTCGTCTGGCGCGGCCTGCTGCTGTTGCGCGGCAGCCAGGCTCCGCCCCAACCGGTCCTGCTGTTGCTGACCGTGGCCGCGGCGATCGGCGTGCGGGCGGAGTTCGGGCACTTCTTCGGCAAGGACCCCGGCGTGGCGCTGCTGGCCCTGCTGCTCGGCCTCAAGCTGCTCGAAATCCGCGCCGCCCGCGACATCCGGGCGACCGTCATGCTGTGCTTCTTCCTGCAGTTGGCGGTCTTCTTCGAGGATCAATCCCTCCCCATTGCCGCACTTGCGCTCTGCGCGAGCCTGCTCGCCCTGGCTGCGCTGGTGAGCCTGGCCGACCCGCACGGACGCGACCGCGAACACCTGCGCGTGGCGAGCCTCCTGATGGTGCAGGGCCTGCCTTTCATGCTGGTACTGTTCGTGCTGTTTCCACGCATCGAAGGCCCGCTGTGGGGGCTCCCGGCCGATGCCTTCGGGGGGCGCACCGGCCTGTCGGAGTCGATGAGCCCCGGCTCGATCAGCGCGCTGAGCCAATCGGGCGACATCGCCTTCAGGGCGGACTTCGCGGACGAGCCGCCGCCCCGCCGGCAGCGCTACTGGCGCGGTCCGGTGCTGACCCAATTCGACGGCCGCAACTGGCGCGCAGCAAGCCACGCGGCCGAGGCCACCACGCCCTTCTACACCCCCTCGGGCGAGCGCATCGACTACACGCTGACGCTGGAGCCCCACGACAAGCGCTGGCTGCTGGCGCTCGACTTTCCCGGCCCGGCGAACGCGCCGCTGCGCCATACCAGCGATTTCCAGCTGCTCGGCCGCCGCCCCGTGCAGTCGCGCATCCGGCTCGACTTGAGCGCCTATCCGGACACCGCCGTCGGCCGTTCGGAAACCGCTTCGAACCTGGCTGCGGCGCGCCAGCTTCCGTCCGGCTTCAACCCCCGCACGCTGGCGCTCGCGGCGGCGTTCGCCGCGGACGCGGAATCGCACGGACAGATCCTGCAGCGGGCGATCGCCCATCTTCGGGATGCCGGACTCATCTACACCCTCAGGCCGCCGCTGCTCGGCCGCGACAGCGTCGATGAATTCCTGTTCGACACGAAGCGCGGATTCTGCGAACACTTCGCCTCCGCGTTCACCGTGCTGATGCGGGCGGCCGGCGTGCCAGCACGCGTCGTCACCGGCTACCAGGGCGGCGAAACCAACCCGGTGGACGGCAACCTGGTCGTGCGCCAACTCGACGCCCATGCCTGGAGCGAAGTCTGGCTCGCCGATCGCGGCTGGGTGCGCATCGACCCAACCTATCTCGCTGCGCCCCGCCGTATCGACGACGGCCTCGCCGCGGCCCTGCCCGCCGGCGAAGCCCTGCCCTTCACGCTGCGCGCCCGCAACGACTGGCTGCGCGGCATGCGGCTGCGCTGGGAAGCGTTGTCGAACGCCTGGAACCAGCGTGTTCTTGGCTACAATCCGGACAGGCAGCGCGCATTGCTGTCCCGCCTGGGCCTGGACGATGCCTGGGCCCTGGCCGGCGCGCTCGCGGCCGGTGCAGGCATGCTGTTCCTGGGCCTGTTCCTGTGGGCGAACCGCAAGCAGACGGCCACCGATCCCATCGACCGGGCGTGGCAGGAACTGAGTGTCAGGCTTGCCGTTCGCGGGCTGGCGCGCCACCCCTGGGAAGGCCCGCACGACTACGCACGCCGGGTCTCGTCGGCCATTCCCGAACTCGCGGCCGTGATGCAGGCGATAGGCGAAGACTACGCCCGCCTGCGCTACGGCCCCCACACGGACGAGGTGCGCCTCGCCGCACTGAAACGGAAAATCAAAGCCATCCGATTGCCATGAAACTGCCCCGACTCCATCCGCCGTTGCCGCACCGCCTCACCCGGGCGGCACGCAAGACCCTGCCCGGGCTGATCGGCGCGGGCCTGCTGATGCTGGCCACGCTGCAGACCGCGCCCGCGCTCGCTTCCTTTGCCGAACGCGACGAGGCCCGCGCCTTTGCCGACGAGCTCGCGGCACGCCACGGCTTCGACCGCGACGCGATCAGTGCGGCGCTGGCCAACGCCCGGCACGACGCCACCGTGATCCGGCTCATCACGCCACCGGCACGCAAGGGCGCGCGCTCGTGGCAGAACTACCGCGCCCGCTTTCTCGACCGGGTCCGCATCGACGGCGGCACCGCGTTCTGGCAGGAACACGACGCGGCCCTCGAACGCGCCTCGCAGCAGTTCGGCGTACCGGCGGAGATCATCGTCGCGATCATCGGCGTCGAGACGATATACGGACGCCATACCGGCAATTTCGAGACGCTCTCCACGCTTGCCACCCTCGCCTTCGACTATCCGCCGCGGGCGGAGCTGTTCCGGCGCGAACTCGAAGCCTTGTTCCTGCTCGCCCGCGAGCAGGGGCGTTCGCCGGCCGACTACAGCGGCTCCTTCGCCGGCGCGATCGGCTACCCCCAGTTCCTGCCCAGCAGCGTACGGGCCTACGCGGTCGACTTCGACGGCAACGGGCACATCGATTTCGATTCCGACCCGATCGACGCGATCGGCAGCGTCGCCAACTACCTGCACGCCCACGGCTGGCAAGCCGGCGCACCGGTCGCCGAACCCGCCCGCGTCGCAGCGGGAACGGACGCGGCGCCGCTGGTGGCGGCCGGCATCGAACCCGCACTGGAGCCCGAAGCGCTGAGGGACGCGGGCGTGACGACGCTGCGCGGCGACGCCGCCGCCGAGCGCGCCACGCTGGTCGACCTGGAAACCCCCGGCGCCGTCACCGAGTACTGGCTCGGCTACCGCAATTTCTACGTCATCACGCGCTACAACCGCAGCAGCTTCTATGCCATGTCGGTGTTCGAGCTGGCCGAGGCATTGCGCCAGCGCCGCCTCGTCGACCGCATCAGGGCCGAGGCCCGGCGCACAGGCGGCGCCGAAACGCAAAACTGATCCACGTCAAGGCATGGCAGGGCGATTCCTCGTCAACTAGACGGCATCGCCATGTCCGCCCCATACACGTGACCCCCACGCCACTGAAGCCCGCCGCCGTTCGCATCTCCGACATCACCGCGGCACTCTCGTCCGGCTGGCGGCAGTTCAGCGCCATGCCCACGCTCAGCATCGCCTATGCGGCGGTTTTCGTCGTGCTCGGCGCGATCCTGTTCGCAGCGCTGGAGTCGATGTCGATCGCGCCGATCAGCCTGTCATTCGCCGGCGGCTTCATGCTGATCGGCCCCGCGCTGCTGGCCGGCTTCTTTTCGCTCGGCGACAGCCTGCGCGCGGGCCGCAGGCCGGCCGCCGCGGACATCTGGAGAGGATTCACGCGGATGCCCCGCGGCGGCTGGGTGGTGTCCTTCGTCTGCGCCTTGCTGTTCCTGATCTGGATCACCGATGCCGGCACACTCTACGGCTTCATGATCGGCCGCGAGCCCGCTCAACTGGCCCGTCTGCTGGAAGCCGACGAGGCCATACGGCGCTTCGTCTTCTTCAGCTCGATCATGGGCGCGGTGCTGGCCTTCATCCTGTTCGCCGTGTCGGCCTTCTCGATCCCGCTGATCTACGACGGCCGTGCCAACCTGGTATCGGGCGTGGTGGCCAGCGTCAGGGCCGTATTCGGGCGTTTCGGGGTGGTCATGGTCTGGGCCTGCCTGCTCGCCGCGGTCATCATCGCGAGCGCGATCGTCCTGCCTCTGCTGCTGGTCACGCTACCGGTGATGGCCTACGCGAGCCGCGAGCTGTACTTCAGGATCTACCCGCCTGGCTGAAGCCGGCGCTCACAGCAGCGCATCGCGCGAGATGCCGTGGCGCTTGAGGATGCGGCGCAACTGGCCCAGCGCCTCGAGCTGGATCTGGCGGACACGCTCGCGCGTCAGCTCCAGGCGCAGCGCCAGTTCCTCCAGCGTCAGCAGTTCGCATTCGTCGATGCCGTAGCGGTGGCGAATGACGAGCCGCTGCTTGTCGGAAAGCATCTTGATCCAGTCGCGCACCAGTTGCTCGACCTCGGAAAAGTGGATCAGCGCTTCCGGCGCCTGGGCATGTTCGTCGGCCAGGGATTCGCCGATCGACAGGCTGGGATCGATGTCGAGCGGCGCATCGAGCGAAGCCGTGTGCTCGCTGAGCAGCAGGATGTCGCGCACCTCGTCGACGGTCTTGCCGAGCCGGCGCGCAACCGCATCCAGCGGAGGGTCGCCATTGGCGGCATCGATGCTGCGCTGGGCACGCAACACCTGGTTGAGTTCCTTGACCACATGCACCGGGAGGCGGATCGTGCGCGACTGGTTCATGATCGCGCGCTCGATGTTCTGGCGTATCCACCAGGTCGCGTAGGTAGAGAAGCGAAACCCTCGTTCGGGGTCGAACTTCTCGAGCGCGTGCATCAGGCCCAGGTTTCCCTCCTCGACCAGGTCGAGCAGGGGAATGCCGCGATTGAGATAGTGCTTGGCGATATTGACGACGAGGCGCAGATTGCGCTCTATCATCGTTTGCCTGGCGGCGAAATCGCCCTTGCGCACCAGGCGCGCAAGCCTGAG
The DNA here is from genome assembly GCF_000310205.1 of Thauera linaloolentis 47Lol = DSM 12138. Classification (GTDB taxonomy): domain Bacteria; phylum Pseudomonadota; class Gammaproteobacteria; order Burkholderiales; family Rhodocyclaceae; genus Thauera; species Thauera linaloolentis. Next base: position 5,725 of record NZ_AMXE01000073.1, read on the forward strand.
CTCCTCGTCGGCGGTCAGCAGCGGATTCGCGCCGATCTCGTTGAGATAGAGCTGGGTGACATCGCTGAAGAAGTCGTTTTCCCTCGCCTGCGCGGGCGTGCCGGCAAATACCTCCACCTCGGGGGGAAGGTCCGGTTCATGGCTTTCGAGGTCGTCGAGGCTTACCGGCTCTTCCATGCTTCCCCCTTTCTTCAGCGTGCGGGCAAGTACTTCATCGGATCGATCGCCTTGCCCTGCTTGCGGATCTCGAAATGCAGCTTGGGGCGATCGGTTTCGGAGCTACCCAGCTCTGCGATCTTCTGCCCCTGGGTAACCTGATCGTCTTCCTTCACGAGCAGTTTGTCATTATGCGCATAGACCGAGTTGTACTCTTGGTTATGCTTGATGACAACCAGCTTGCCATAACCTCGCAGCCCGCTGCCGGCATAGACGACCTTGCCCGCGGCTGCCGCGAACACCGGATCGCCGACGCTGCCGCCGATGTCCACTCCCTTGTTCGACGCCTCGTTGTAGCCCGCAAGCACCCGGCCCGACGCCGGCCATTGCCATTCACCCGTGGCGGCCGCCTTCGCGGGCTCTGGCGAGGCTGCGGCGGGCGGAGCCGGCGTTTCCACGGGCGCAGCCCCTGGAGATGCCTTTGCCCAGGCGTCATCGGAATACGGCTGCCGCCCGCCTAGCGGCGCTTGCTTCAGCGGCGCCGCGGAGGGTTCGGTCGTGCCGGGCGCCGGAACCGGCATCGCGACGGCCCCGTCGCCGATGGGGATGGCCGTGGCCCCATCTCCCGACGCCACGTCGGACGGTCCGACGCGCAGGGTCTGTCCGACCTGGATCTGGTTGGGATCGGTGAGGCCGTTCCAGCTGACGAGATCCGGCAGCGTCACACCATACTGCCGCGCGATGCCAAGCAGGGTCTCGCCCTGCTTCACCACATGCATGCCGGCCGGCACCGACGGCACAGGTGCCGCAACCGGCGGCGCACCGCTGCCGTCGCGCACGGGCGCGACCCCCGACGAGGCGCACCCCGCCAGCACCAAGGTTGCCAGCAAGGCCGGCATCAAGCTAAAACGAGTCTGCATGCGAATTGCGAATTTCATTCCGTACCTGCGAGAAGAGGCACGAAGCGCACGGCCTCATGCCAGCTTTCCCGGAAAACGTTACCTTGCCGCTCGACCAGCAGCAAGCGCTGGTCGGCCCCTCCCACCGGCACGATCAGGCGCCCGCCGGGTGCGAGCTGTGCCTTGAGTGCGGGCGGCAAACCAATCGCCGCAGCCGCGACAATGATACTGTCGAACAGCGCAGCTTCAGGAAGACCCAAACTACCGTCAGCAAGTTTCAATCTGACATTCGGCAAGCGCAGGGGGCGAAGGTTCGCGCGTGCGCGATCGAGCAGCGGCCGGATGCGCTCGACCGCATAGACCTCGGTCGCAAGCTGGCTGAGCACCGCCGCCTGATAACCACAGCCCGCCCCGACTTCCAGCGTCCGCCCCAGCTCGCGGCCGGCGCGCAGCAGCTCGATCATGCGCGCCACGACGAAGGGCTGCGAGATCGTCTGCTGGAAGCCGATGGGCAGAGGCGTGTCGTCGTAGGCGCTGTAGGCCAGCCCTTCCTCGACGAACATGTGGCGCGGCACGCCCTGCATCGCCGCGAGCACGCGTTCGTCGCGGATCCCCTGGGTACGAAGGCGCTCGACCATGCGCGCGCGCGCGCGCATCGCCTGCCCCGCATCGGCGCTGCGTATGCTCACCGCTTCAACCAGTCGTAAACCGGCGCGATCTGCCCGGTGTGGGTGAGATCGATCTGCAGGGGCGTGACCGATACGAAACCGTTGGCAACGGCATGGAAGTCGGTGCCTTCGCCCGCGTCGGCGGCACCGCCCGCCGCGCCGACCCAATACACCGTCTCGTTGCGCGGTGTCACGCCGCGCACCACCGGCTCGGCCTTGTGGCGCTTGCCGAGGCGCGTCACCTTGACGCCCTGCAGACGCTCGTAGGCGACGTCCGGCACATTGACGTTGAGCAGCACCGGCTGCGGAAAAGGGTCGCGCATGAAGCGCTCGGCCAGGTCGCGGGCGACGCGCGCCGCCGCGGTGAAATCGGCCGCCGACTTGCTGACCAGCGACACCGCGATCGACGGCACACCGAGCAGGAAACCCTCCGTCGCGGCGGCGACGGTGCCGGAATACACCGTGTCGTCGCCCATGTTGGCGCCATGGTTGACGCCGGACACAACCATGTCGGGCAGGTGATCGAGCATGCCCGTCACCGCGAGGTGCACACAGTCGGTCGGCGTGCCATTGACATGATAGAAGCCATTCGCGGTGCGGCGCAGCGAAAGCGGACGATCCAGCGTCAGCGAGTTGCTGGCGCCGCTGCGATCGCGCTCGGGGGCCACTACGGTGACCTCGCCAATGGTGCCGAGTGCCTCGGCGAGCGCCGCGATTCCGGGAGCGAAATAGCCGTCGTCGTTACTGACCAGAATGCGCATTTGAAACCCATGGGAAGCGCCGCTGCCGCGGCCTGGAGACGCAAAATTCTAGCACAGCGGCCGGGTGCCGACGGTAGCCGCCCGACGCCGATCCAATGACAAAAGCCCTGCATGGCTCGATCCCGCCATACAGGGCTCCGAACCCGCCGCCAGGCGGCTTTGCCCTTACTTCAGCGTCTTCGGTGTGCTGCTGCCCAGCTTGTAGGCCTGCTGCGACGGAATCAGCACCCCCTTGTTGTCATCGCGCCCCTGCAGCAGATACCTGGCGTCCGCCTTGCCGTAGCTGTCCACCGCGAGTCTGGACAGCTTGCCGATGTCGTTGCCGCGCAGGCGGTTGATGACGAGGCCGTACTTCATGTCGTCGAAGTCCTGCATCATGTTCTGGTCTCCCTCGCTGTCGCCGGCAACGAACACCGGGCCATAGCCATACTTGGGCACCAAGAAGCGCTTGATGGTCTCGGTCTTGCCCGGCCCCTGGGTCTGCGCATAACCCTTGCGGAATTCGGTCTTGATGACGCCGTTCGCATCGCGCTCCAGTTCCATCGCATAGACGTTGTCGACCGGATTGCCGTAGCCGAACTCGGGGTTGGACGACACCTCACGGATCACGTCGCGGAACGACGCCGAGCATACATAGACGTCGAATCCGCTGGCGCGCAGCTTCTTGTAGAGGTCCTGCATTTCCGGCACTGCGCGCAGGCCGTTCTTCCACGAGATGCTGACCACGCCCGCCTTGCCCGGCAACGACGCGGGACTGCTCCACTTGACCGCCTCGACCGGCTGGCCCTGCTGCCAGCGAAAGGTTTCCGCCGCCAGCGCGCGCACGTCCTTTTCGGTCATGCCGGTGAAGTGGTAGGTGATCCACGGGTAGGACACGGCATGGTCGAAGGTGTTGCCGATGGCTTCGTAGAGGAAGCGCATCTTGACGATGAAGTCCTGGTACTGCGCGCTCTGCTTCACTTGCGCCAGCGGCTGCGTGCCCTTGAAGCCCTGATAGTTGTCGTACAGCCAGGTGTAGCTGGAGACGATGTCGCGGGCGATCTTGTCGATGTTGATGGCCTGGCCGGCATCGTTGCGGCTGTCCGCACCGAAGTCGGTGGTCGGAATGTCCTTGCGGATCGCCTTGTCCAGTTGCGCCGGCGTCATCGCGAAGCGCAGGTTCTCCAGTTGGTACACCAGCAGGGCTTCTTCGATGTCGAGGAAGATCGAGGTATTGTCCCAGTCGAACACCACGTAGGGCGGCTTCTTGGCGTCGTAGCTGGGGCTGGCCCTGCCGTGGGTGGCGATCATCTTGTCGAGTTGGGCGCGATTGAAGTCGTCCCAGTTGCCCTTCTCCAGCTTTTGCGGCGCCTGCAGCGCCGCGACCTGCGCGGCGGTCTGCGACACCACCTCGGACGAGGTCTGGCAACCGGCCAGCAGCGTCACCGACAACAGCGCGGCGGCAACGGCGGACATCTTGAAAGTCGTTTTCATCGGTATTCCCCTTTGCTTCTCGTTGCGAACACGAAAACCCAATGCGACACCATCAGCATTACAGCAAGGCCTCCACGAGTTGCGGATGCGGTCTCGGCAGCACGGTGTATTGCACCAACATGCCCTTCGCGGCGGCCAGATCGGCGCCGGTCTTGACTGCAGCGGTGACGTCGGCGACGTCGCCATTGAGCACGTAGTAGCACTTGCCGCCGATGCCGAAGGCCAGGTGGGTGCGGATCGGCACCACGCTGGCGGCCTTGACGGCCGCGTCGGCGGATTCGATACAGGCGCCCACGCTGTAGGTCTCGACCACACCCACTGCCTGCACCCTGTCGATCGGCGTCACGCCGCTGATCGACGGCAGGATGGAAGCATGGATGTTGGGAATGGTGAATTGATCAACCAGTGTGTGCGCGGCCGCTTCGGCGCCAACATCCACCGCCCGACCGACCGCGGCGACGTCGCCGCCGATCATCACGATGTATTTCCCCGGGCAGATGGTCTTGGCCACCAGCAGCGTCACCTCGGCCGCCTTCAGCATCGCGTCGCCGGCCTCGATGCCCTTGGCGATGCTGTTCAGTTCGATCAATCCGATGGCATGCAACACGGCTTACGCTCCCTTGATGACGATGGCGTCCGCGCCGATCGACTCCACCACCCCGTCGATACTGGCATGCACCGGCGCCCCCATCGCGTTGGCCGGCATGTCGGCGATGCGCTGTCCGCAGCGCACCGCATCGCCGACGCGGATACAGGGCACCGCCGGCACGCCGATGTGCTGGCGCAGGCGGATCCACACCCGTTCCGGCGCATGCACCGCGTCCGACCACGGCGCCTTGACGTTGAAGCGCGTCAGCCCCAGGCGCGCCACCAACCGGCCCACCGGCAGCAGCCGTCCTTCGATCATCGGGTCGGCCTTGCGCAGTTCGCCCTGGTAGCGCGCGCCTTCCTTGCGGAACTGCGCCTTGAGTTCCTGGTTGATGCGCATCGGCGAGATCTCCACCGGGCACGCATAGGCCTCGCAGATGCCGCATTCCGAACAGGTCAGCGCCGACAGCAGCACCGAGGGCTGGGCCACGTGGTTGTAGTTCACCGAGCGCACGATCAGATGCGGCGGCAGTTCGTGGCCGATCAGATGGCGCGGGCACAGCTCGGTGCACAGCAGGCACTGTTCGCACACCGTGCGCGCCATGCTGATGATGCTGCGCATGTCGGTGCGACGGCGACGGATCAGCAGGTGGTCGGCGGGCAGCGCGATCAGCCCGCCGGTGGTCTTGCTCACCGGCGTGTCGAGCGATTCGAGCAGGCCACCCATCATCGGGCCGCCGTCGATGAAGGCCGCCTCGGCGGCCGGGATGCTCAGCCCGCCGGCCAGCGCCAGCGCCTCGCGCAGCGGCGTGCCCAGCGGCAAGGTCACGGTGACTGGCTGCCTGACCGCACCCGTCACCGTGATGTCCCGATGGGTCACCGGCCGATCATGGTCCACCGCGCGTGCCACGTTGATCAGCGTCTGCACGTTGTTGACCACCACGCCGATGTTCAGCGGAATGCCGCCCGGCGGCACGCGCCGGCCGGTGGTCATCCAGATGGTGATGACCTCGTCGCCGGCGGGATACACGTCCTGCAGGATGTGAATGCGCATGTCGTCGCGCAGCAGCGGGGTGATCGCGGCGATGGCTTCGGCGTACTTGGCCTTCAGCGCGACGATGCCTTCGCGCGCACCGGTGGCCTGCATCGACAGCGCCAGCCCGCGCACCAGTTCTGCGGCATGGCGCGCCGCCAGTTGCTGGTCCACCTTGAGCAGCGGTTCGCATTCGGCGCCATTGACCAGCACGATCTCGGCCTTGGCGCCGAGCTTGACGTGAGTGGGAAACCCCGCCCCGCCCGCGCCGACCACCCCGGCTTCATACACTTTGCGGACGATGTCCTTGGTTTCCATGGTGTTCTAACCTCGGTGCCGGACTCGCGGCATCATGATGCCGTCACGCGGTAACGGCTGCCCGCCTTGCGCACGCGGCCGGCGGCGAGCAGCGCATCCAGCCGCGCCCTGTCCACCTGCGCGCCGAAATGCGCCGCCAGTTCGGCCAGCGAGCAGCCGCGCGGCGCGGCCGCGATGTAGGCCACCAGGGCGTCATCGTCCGCCCCGGCCGCAGCCGGGACGCTGAGGGGGTCACCGTCCGCCACCGGAAGGGAGGTCGGAGGAGCAGCGGACGGTGAGTGCTGCACAGCATCCTGCCCGACGGCGCCGGCGGCCGAATCCGCCGCTGGCGCTGCCGTCGCAGTCGAAACTGGGCCTGGGGTGGCGGATGCCGCCGGCGTCACGGCCTTCGTGCCGTTGTTGCCGCGGGAGCGGACGAGATCGCCTTTCGAGCGGTCCACCAGATCCACCACCATCGTTTCGGTATCGGCATCGGGGCGGCCGATTTCCAGGCGGCTGACCACTTCGCCCAGGCGCGCCGCGGCGGCCTTGCCGGCATCGACGGCGGCGCGGCAGGCCGCAAGATCGCCTTCGACCACCAGCGTGATGAAGCGCGGATCGACCTGGTGCTGGCGGATCAGTTTGACGTCCGCCGCCTTCAGCATGGCGTCGGCCGCCTCGATGGCCGCGACCAGGCCGCGGACTTCCAGGAAACCCAGTGCGTCGATCTTCATGACGAAACCTGCCCGCGTGAATCAAGGGGAGACATTGCGGCACCCATCCGTCCGGCGCCCGTTCAGTAGCGGATGTTGTCGCGCCCGACTTCCAGCACCGCCTCGCCGAAGGCGCCGCAGGCCGCCTTGCACGCCGCCTGGCTGCCGGTCAGGAAGGCGCCGGCGTAGTTGGTTTCGGACGGCGGCGCGATGTAGGTGGCCAGCGTCACGTCGGCGGCCTTGATCGCCGCGTCCAGGCCGTACAGGGCTTCCAGCGGCGGCGCGATCAGGTAGGCGATGGAGTCGCCGAGCGGAATCTTGGCCTGCGCCGACAGGTAGCTGCCGGTGCGCGACACCAGATGCGCCAGGAAGGCGGCGGTGTGCGCGTCGTCGGCCCAGCGGAAAGCCGGGCCGTTCTCGATGGTCGCCACCATCGCGTCCAGTCCGGCCTTGACCTCGGCCGGCGTCGGGCCGCCGAGCATGATGATGACCTCGCCCGCGGTGGGCGACGAACTGTGCGCCGCGCCGGCATACAGCGAGCGTCCGTAGACGACTTCCACCTGCGCCTGCTTGGTGGCCTCGTCGGCGGCGATGTAGGTGACGTCGTCCGAGTCGGCGGTGAGCAGGCCGATGCTGTTCATGTGCGCCGGCAGGCCCAGTTGTTCCTTGAAGTCCTTCGCCACCGAGGCGATCAGGCGAACCGCCTTGACGCTGGGCTTGATGGGATCGAATGCGGCCATGACTGTGCTCTCCACGAATAGCCGGTACGGCGGGTCGTCCGCTGTACGCGTCCGCGTTACTTGTTCAGGGCGATGCCCGAGGCCTTCTGCGCCAGCATGCGCTTGGCCAGATCGACGATCACCGCCGCCGCTTCCACCGGCGGCGTGCCGGCGCGGTGGATGTTGGAAATGCAGGTGCGGTCGGCCTCCACGGTCTGCGAGGTGGGGCTGTACACCATGTAGCAGGACAGGCTTTCGGACTGCCCCAGCCCCGGCCGCTCGCCGATCAGCAGGATCACCACCTGGGCGCCGAGCAGTTCGCCGATCTGGTCCTCGACCTTCACGCGGCCGTAGCGCACGAAGAACGGCGTACCCACGTTCAGCCCGGCGCTTTCCAGCCCCTTCAGCAGCGGCGGCAAGATCTCGTCGTAGTTGGCGGTGATGGCGTCGGTGGATAGTCCGTCGGACACCACCACCTGCACCTGCGGCCCCTGCTTGCACTGGGCCTTGAGGGTCTGCACCGCTTCGGCCGACAGGCGCCGCCCCAGGTCGGGGCGGGTCAGGTACTGGTCCTTGTCGCTGATTTCGCTGTGTACTTCGAGCAGGCCGGTCTTCTCCAGCCAGGCGGCGGGCACGTCCTGCAGCACGGTGTCCTTGGAGCGCGAATGGTCGGCCAGGAAGCGCAGCAGCGAGGTGGTGCGCGGGCGCGTGCCGACACGGCCCGAGCACACGCGCGAGCCGGTGTTGCGCTTGAGTTCCTGCAGCACCTCGGCATGCTTGGGCTGCTGCACGCCGATCCAGTTCTTCACCGAGACGTCGCCCAGGTCGGGCAGGCATCCGCCGTCATCCGCCGGGACGTGGGCCGCCTGCGTCGTTGCCGCGCCGGCCTGCACTGCGCCGCCGTTGGCCGCCGCGCCGGCCGCTCCGCCGATCTGCCCGAGTACCGCGCGGACGATGCTTTCGATCTGTTTCTGGTCCATGATCAACACGCCCCCAATGTCAGAAGAACCACGACGCGTCGCCGGCGTGGCGGGTCAGGCGGCCGTCTTCCATCAGCCCCATCTTTTCCAGCCAGCGCTCGAACTCCGGCGCCGGCCGGCGGTTCAGCACCTTGCGCAGCGTGGCCGTGTCGTGGAAGGCGCTGGTCTGGTAATTGAGCATGATGTCGTCGCCCAGGGGCATGCCCATGATGAAGTTCACCCCGGCGGCGCCCAGCAGCACCATCAGGTTCTCGTTGGAGTTCTGGTCGGCCTCGGCGTGGTTGGTGTAGCAGGTGTCGCAGCCCATCGACACGCCGGAAAGCTTGCCCATGAAGTGGTCTTCCAGCCCGGCGCGGATGATCTGGCGGTCGTTGTAGAGGTATTCCGGGCCGATGAAGCCGACCACGGTATTCACCAGCATCGGGTCATAGTGGCGTGCCAGCCCGTAGTTGCGCGCCTCCATCGTCACCTGGTCGGCACCGTAGTGCGCGCCGGCCGACAGGGCCGAGCCCTGGCCGGTTTCGAAGTACAGGCAGTTCGGCCCGGCCAGGCGGTTGTGCGTGCGGCCGACCTCGGCGGCCTCGTCGAGCATGGCGATCTCGACGCCGAATTCCTTCAGGCCCTTCTCGCTGCCGCAGATGCTCTGGAAGATCAGCCCGCCCGGCGCGCCGCGGCGGATCGCGGCGATCTGCGTGGTGACGTGGGCCAGCACGCAGCCCTGGGTGGGGATACCGTACTTGTCGATGATTTCGTAGACGCTGTCGAGGATGCGATGCACGTTCTCAACGTTGTCGGTCACCGGGTTCACCCCGATCACCGCGTCGCCGGCGCCGTAGGACAGCCCCTCGAAAATCTGCGCGCGGATGCTCTCGACGTTGTCGCGCGTGTCGTTGGGCTGCAGCCGCGCCGAGATGCGTCCCGGCAGGCCGATGGTGGTGTTGGCCTTCTTCACCACGGGCATCTTCGAGGCACCGTAGATCAGGTCGGCGTTGGAACAGATCTTCGCCACGGCGGCGACCATCTCCGCGGTCAGGCCCTTGCGGATCAGCGCGATGTCGTCGTTGGTGGTGGTGTCGTCGAGCACGTATTCGCGCAGTTCGCCGACCGTCCAGTTCTTGACCTTGTCGTAGGCCGCCGAGTTGATGTCGTCCTGGATGATGCGCGTGACGCAGTCCTCTTCATACGACACCACCGGATTGTTGCGCAGGTCGGCCAGGGTCAGCTCGGACAGCACGTATTTCGCCGCCACCCGCTCGCGCGCGCTCTGCGCCGCCACCCCCGCCAGAACGTCGCCCGAACGCGGGTCGTTCGCCTTGGCCAGCACCTCCTTGACGTCCTTGAACGGGTACGTCTGGCCGAACAACTGAGCCTTGAGTTTCATGTGCGTTCCATCCCAAAAGAAAACGGAGCCAACCCGCCCTGCTACTCCATCCTGCCCAGCGCGGCACCCCGCCAACGGCACCGGCACACCGGCGTCCCGCGCCGCCGCCCGCCCATGCTCACGGCTGGCGGCCTCTGATCCGATGCACCGATGCTACGCCCGGTTTTTTTGCCGCCGCTAACAAAAATCGGCAAGTTTCGGCCGCCCATGCCCGCCCGGTGGCCTCCGCCCGATGCCATTGACGCTGGCGGGCACTCGGGCTAAGGTCCCTCCGCCCTGACGTGCATCCATGTCCGCATCCGAAGCACGGCACCCGCGGCTGGAGCGCCCCGTACCGGCTTCACCAGCCGTACGCCGAGTCCCGGCCATGCCGGAACGACACACGGGCGCAGGCACCCACGTTCATCGGAAACCACGGACCGGCGGATACAGCCGGACAGGCGATCGAGGCGGATGAGCATGAAAAGTGATGGAATGATCACGATGGCGAACGGCGCATCCACGCCCCTGGGCGACACCAAGGGCCGCATCCGCGTCTCGGACGTCGGCGACGTCGACGAACAGGCAGCCAACATCACCGCCTGGTACCAGGAATACGATCAGCTCGGCGCCGGCAAATTCTTCGGTTCGGTCACCGAGGTGTGGCTCGGGCAGATGCAGTTCTTCCTCGAAACCACCAGCCACGCGCTGCGCCAGACCTGCGTCGTGTGGCCCGGCGCATTCTGGTTCGGCCTGCCGCGCTGCGACAGCGCCGACGGCCTGGTCAACGCCTCGCCGCTGGACCGCAACGCCATCGCCGTGCGCCCCGGCGGCGCCGATTTCGAATTGCTGACCCCGGAGGACTACCAGATCCTCGGGGTCGTCATCGACGAAACCCTGCTCGAACGCCATGCCCATGTCGCCGAGCGTCCCGATCTGCTCGACCTGCTGCGCCAGGGCGAGTCCTTTCCGCTGCTGGCGCGGCAGAAGGCACGCTTCTGGCAGCGCGTGTCGAGCACCCTGCTGGAGGCCGCCAGCCTGAGGCAGCAGCGCCTGCCCGACACGGTCTGCGACACGCTGGTGGAAGAACTGATGACCGGGCTGTTCGAACTGTTCGACGACCACATCGCCCCGGTCAAGCTGCGCCACAGCAACCTCAGCTACCGGCGGCTGGTGTCCGGCGCCCGCGACTACGTGCTGTCGCAACCCGACCAGTTGTTCTCCGTGACCGACCTGTGCGAGCAACTCCACGTCAGCCGCCGCACCCTGCAGAACGCCTTTCATTCGGTGCTCGACATCTGCCCGGTCAACTACCTCAAGGCCCTGCGCCTGAACGCCGTGCGCCGCACGCTGCGCAACAGCGAGTCCGGTTTCAAGACCGTGCAGGACGTTGCCGCCCAATGGGGCTTCTGGCACATGAGCCAGTTTGCCGCCGACTACTTCGTCATGTTCTCCGAACACCCGTCGGAAACGCTCAAGACCGGCGGAGGCGACGGCGTACGTTTCCGCTATCCGTCCCACGGGTGCCGCAAGGCGGGCACACCGGGCCACCGGCCCGCAAGCTGAACCCGGACGCCCCCGCATACGCCCGCACCAGGCGGGCTGAACGTTCCCCTCTTGCCCCGCTTGCCGACGAGCGTGCCGGCGGCTGCCGCCACGCTTTTCCGCCGAACGGAAACCCGCGAAAACTTGCCGATTTTTGTTAGCGGCCGCCAAATCGGCACGGCTACTATCGAGCCGTACCCGTTGACGCCGCGGCGGCGGCACAGGCAAACCGAGCCCTCTGCCGGCGCCGTTCGCAGCGGGGTGTCCACAAGATGCTCTTCGAGGAGGAGCCGCCTCCGGCACATCGCCGCAGGCTGGCCGAAGCCATGAAATTCGACGACAAGGAACGCATCATCCAGGAGTTCGTGCCCGGCAAGCAGGTCACGCTGGCACACCTGATCGCGCACCCCACCGAAGAACTGGCCCACAAGATCGGCGTGCCCGGCACCGAGGCGATCGGCATCCTGACGCTCACGCCGGGCGAAACCGCGATCATCGCCGGCGACATCGCCACCAAGGCGGCCGCGGTGCATATCGGCTTTCTCGACCGTTTCAGCGGCGCACTGGTGATCTGCGGCTCGGTGGGCGCCGTCGAGGAGGCCCTCAAGGAAACCCTCGGCGTGCTGCAGCGCCTGCTCGACTACGCCGTGTGCAGCATCACCAAGACCTGAGCCGCGCCATGGACAAGTCGCCCGCCCCCTCGATCTACGACCCCAGCCGCTTCGTGCTGGTGGGCCCGGTCGCGGCGGGCAAGACCACGCTGTTCAACGCGCTGATCGGCCGCCGCGAGGCGGCGATGAAGACCCAGGCGCTGGACTACGAGGACGGCATCGTCGACACCCCGGGCGAGTTCTTCAGCCATCCGCGCCTGTACCACGCGCTGATCAACACCATCGCCGACGCCAGGACCATCGTCTATGTGCATGGCGCCATCGACTTCGACTACCGGCTGCCGCCGGGACTGCTCGACGTCAATGCCGACAAGCGCCTGATGGCGGCGATCACCAAGATCGACCTGCCGGGCGCCGATCCGCAGCGCGTCGAGGCGCTGCTGCGCGCGGGCGGCTTCAGCGCGCCGATCTTCCAGGTGTCGGTGTTCCGGCCCGAGACGCTGGTGCCCTTCAAACGCTATCTGTTCGAACAGGAAAGGCAGAACGATCATGAAGCAACTCATTAGTGCCGACGTGGTGCGCAGTGAGCACGCTGCCGGAAAGCGCGACATCGTCGTCACGCGCAACGGACATATCGTCACGCCCGAGGCGCGCACGGTGGCGGAAGGGCTCGGCATCCTCATCCGCGAAGGCGCGGGCGAACACAAGGAAGGCGGCGCGAAGCACTGCGGCGCTCCACCCACCCCGGCCATGCCGGCCGCCGCCGCGGCGCTGCCCGCCGAGGCGCTCGCGCACATCCGCAAGGCGGTGCTGGCGCAGTTGCCGGAAGACGCGGTGTCCGCCGACGTGGTCGATCAACTGGTCAACAAGGTCGCCCGCGAGCAACTGGCCCGCCAGGCCGCCACCGCGGCGGTCAATGCACCGCCCAAGCCCGCCGTGCTCCCCGCCGCGCCGCCGGCCGCCGAACCC
>NZ_AMXE01000074.1 GCF_000310205.1 Thauera linaloolentis 47Lol = DSM 12138
CCGCCGCTGCTGGCGCGGCGGCTGCCGACGGCTCGGTTCCGACGCCGTCGGCCAGCCTCGCGGGCCAGAGCGCCGTTCCGGGCGGCCAGTCCGCCACGGCCGCAGCCACGGCGCCGCGCGCAGTGGTCGAGACCGACCTGCTGCGTGCCGAAGTGTCCGCCGAGGGCGGCGACATCGTCCGCCTCGAGCTCAAGCAGCACAAGGCCAGCGGTGGCGATGCCAACTTCGTGCTGCTCGACGACGGCACCACTCGCCATCAGTACACCGCCCAGTCCGGCCTGATCGGCGAAGGCCTGCCGACGCACAAGACGCTGTTCGCGCTGCCGGCTTCCGAGCTGTCGCTGAAGGACGGCGAGGACAGCGTCGAACTGCGCCTGCAGGCGCCCGAGCAGAATGGCCTGCAAGTCACCAAGGTGATGCGCTTCCAGCGCGGCAGCTACCTGATCGACGTCGCCTACGAGATCCGCAACGGCGCCGGCCAGGCCATTGCCCCGCACGCTTACTTCCAGCTCACCCGCGACGGCAACCCCGCCGAGCAGGTCGAAGCCTTCGGCGTCACCACCTTCACCGGCCCGGCCTTTTTCACCGACGCGGGCAAGTTCCAGAAGGTGCAGTTCGGCGACATCGCCGACGGCGACGCCAAGTTCATCAAGACCGCCAGCGACGGCTGGGTGGCGATGGTGCAGCACTACTTCGTCAGTGCCTGGCTGCCGGAACAAGGCGCGCAACGCGAATACTTCGCCCGCCCGCTGGGCAACAACCTGTTCTCGGCCGGCCTGATCATGCCGGTGGCCGCGATCGAACCGGGCGCGCAAGCCACGGTGGGCACCCGCCTGTACGCCGGCCCCCAGGAGCAGGACAAGCTCGAAGGCATCGCGCCGGGCCTCGACCTGGTGGTCGATTACGGCTGGCTGACGGTGATCGCCGCGCCGTTGTTCTGGGTGCTGTCGTGGTTCCACAAGCTGACTGGCAACTGGGGCTGGGCCATCATCCTCGTCACCGTGGTGCTCAAGCTGGTGTTCTTCCCGCTGTCGGCGGCGAGCTACAAGTCGATGGCCAAGATGCGCGTGCTCGGCCCGCGCCTGCAGCGCATGAAGGAGCTGTACGGCAACGACAAGGCTAAGATGCAGCAGGAGATGATGAATCTCTACCGCACCGAGAAGATCAACCCGCTTGGAGGCTGCCTGCCGATCCTGGTACAGATTCCGGTGTTCATCGCCCTGTACTGGGTGCTGCTGGGCAGCGTCGAGATGCGCCATGCGCCCTGGCTGGGCTGGATCCAGGATCTGTCCGCGAAAGATCCGTACTTCATCCTGCCGATCATCATGGGCGCATCCATGCTGATCCAGATGAAGCTGAACCCGACGCCGCCCGACCCGATCCAGGCCAAGGTCATGATGGCGATGCCGATCGTGTTCACCTTCATGTTCCTGTGGTTCCCGTCCGGCCTGGTGCTGTACTGGGTGGTCAACAACATCCTGTCGATCGCCCAGCAATGGCAGATCACGCGGATGATCGAAAGTGCAAAACCCGGCAGCAAGGACGCCTGACGTCATTGCCGCCATCGCGACGGCACCGGGCCGCGGCGGCATCGGTGTCGTCCGCGTCTCGGGCGCCAGCCTAAGCGAATTCGCCAGCGCACTCTGCGGCCGCACGCCGCAGCCGCGCCGGGCGATGTTCTCGGCCTTCCGCGACGCCGCCGGCGCGGCCATCGACGAAGGCATCCTGCTCCATTTCCCCGCGCCCGCTTCCTTCACCGGCGAGGACGTGCTCGAACTGCAGGGCCACGGCGGCCCGGTGGTCATGCAGATGCTGCTGGCGCGCTGCCTCGAACTCGGCGCGCGGCTCGCCGAACCGGGCGAATTCACCCGCCGCGCCTTCCTCAACGGCAAGCTCGACCTCGCCCAGGCCGAAAGCGTCGCCGACCTCATCGAAGCCTCCACCGCCGCCGCCGCCCGCTCCGCCGTGCGCTCGCTGTCCGGCCGTTTCTCGGAAGAAATCCACCGCATCGTCGACGCGCTGGTCGACCTGCGCATGCTGGTCGAAGCGACGCTGGATTTCCCCGAAGAAGAAATCGAGTTCCTCGAACGCGCGCGCGCCATGCCGCGCCTGGAAGACATCCGCGCAAGGCTCGAAAGCGTGCTCGACCGTGCCCGCCAGGGCGCGCTGCTGCGCAGCGGCCTCAACGTCGTGCTGGTGGGCGAACCCAACGTCGGCAAGTCCAGCCTGCTCAACCAGCTCGCTGGCGAAGACCGCGCCATCGTCACCGACATCGCCGGCACCACCCGCGACGCGCTGCGCGAGACGATTCAGATCGAAGGCATCCCGCTGCACATCATCGACACCGCCGGCCTGCGCGAAACCGCCGACACCGTCGAACGCATCGGCATCGAACGCACCTGGCGCGAAATCGAACGCGCCGACGTCATCCTGCGCCTCGTCGACGCCAGCGCCGCCGTGACGGATACCACGCCCGAATCCATCGACGCCCGCCTGCCACAGGGGGTGGAACGCATCACCGTCGTCAACAAGATCGACCTCGCCGGCCTGGCGGCCGGGCGGATCGAGGAGCCCGTGGAACCAAGCGGCCGCATCTGCCTGCAAGTCTCGGCCAAGCGCGGCACCGGCATCGACCTCGTCCGCGCCGAACTACTGCGCATCGCCGGCTGGCACGCCCACGGCGAAGACGTCATCCTCGCCCGCGAACGCCACCTTCACGCCCTGCGCGCCGCCCTCGCCCACGTCGAATCCGCCGCTGCTCAATCCGCTGCGCTCGAACTCTTCGCCGAGGAACTGCGCTTAGCGCAGGAGAGCCTGGGGGAGATCACCGGGGAATTCACGGCGGACGATCTGCTGGGGGTGATCTTTTCTAGGTTTTGCATCGGGAAGTGAGGTGCATTCCATGGGTTTCCATGGAATGCACTCGCGTGTGCCCAAGGCTTCTCGTTTCTGCAGGCCCGCTTGAAGCCAGAGGAATAGAAAGTGACATTCACCGGGCAACGGATCGAGCGCTTCTCGCCATGTTGGCGAATTCGGGCGGTAGCCCGATGCAGTTGAAGCAGGCGATATCACTGTCGAGCGCTTTGTCGAAGTGATGACAGCAGGGAGATGGGGTATGAGTCGAAAGGAACTGATCCGCGACAGCACAGCCGGATTCCTGTTCTTCACCGGCCCCGCTGCTGCGCGGGGCCGGTGAGCCAGCCATCTATACGCCTACCGTTTCCGCCTGTTCCATCAGCAGCACGTCGCGCTCGCCTTCCCGCACCCAGGTCTTCAAGCCCATCTCAGCCATCAGCGCGAGGAAGGGGCGGGCGGGTAGTTCTTCGACGTTGACCATGCGCCGAACGTCCCAGGTGCCCCGAGCGATCAGCAGCGCGGCGGCGACGGCGGGGACGCCGGCGGTGTAGGAGATCGCCTGGCTGCCGATTTCACGGGAGTTCTCTGCATGATCGCAGATGTTGTAGATGAATACGGTGCGTTCCTTGCCGTCCTTCTCGCCGCGCACCATGTTGCCGATGCAGGTCTTGCCGCTGTAGGCGGGGGCAAGCGAGGCGGGGTCGGGGAGGACGGCCTTGAGTACCTTGAGGGGGACGATTTCCTGGCCCTCGGCGGTGCGCACCGGCTGCTCGGACAGCATGCCGATGTTCTTGAGCACGGTGAAGACGTTGATGTAGTGCTCGCTGAAGCCCATCCAGAAGCGGATGTTGGGCACGTCGAGGTTCTGCGACAGGGAGTGCAGTTCGTCGTGGCCGGTGAGGTAGGCGGTCTGCCGGCCGACGACGGGCAGGTTCCATTCCTTGCGGTATTCGAACATCTTGGCGGCGGTCCATTGCCTGTCCTGCCAGGACCAGACCGTGCCGGTGAATTCGCGGAAATTGACCTCGGGATCGAAGTTGGTAGCGAAGTAGCGGTCGTGGCGGCCGGCGTTGATGTCGATGATGTCGATGGCGTCGACGCGGTCGAAATACTCGTCGCAGGCCAGGCGGGCGTAGGCGTTGACCACGCCGGGGTCGAAGCCGGTGCCCAGGATCGCCGTCACGCCGGCGACTTCGCAGGCTTCGCGCCGCTTCCATTCGTGGTTGGCGTACCACGGCGGGGCTTCGCAGACCTTGTCCGGTTCTTCGTGGATGGCGGTGTCGATGTAGGCCGCGCCGGTCTGCAGGCAAGCCTGCAGCACCGACATGTTCAGGAAGGCCGAGCCGACGTTGATGACGATGCGGGCGCCGGTGTCGCGGATCAGTGCCTCGGTGGCGGCCACGTCCATGGCATCCAGCGCATGGGCGCGCAGGGTGCCCGGGCGTTGCAGGCTGCCCTTGGCGTGTACGGATTCGATGATGGCCTGGCATTTGCCGGGCGTGCGTGAGGCGATGTGGATGTCGCCGAACTGGCGGTTGTTCTGGGCGCACTTGTGCGCGACCACGTGGGCCACGCCGCCGGCGCCGATGATGAGGACATTGGGTTTCATCTGGCAGCTCCTTTGATGGGATGCCTGGCTTGCGCTCAGGACAGGCTGTCTAGGTAGTCGTGGTAGCCGAACTGGCGTACCACCCGTTCCGTGCCGTCGAGCTCGCGCACGACGATGGATGGCATGGTCAGGCCGTTGAACCAGTTTTTCTTGACCATCGTGTAGCCGGCGGCATCGCGGATCGATAGCCGCTGCCCCACTTCGAGGGCATGTGGAAAATCGAATTCGCCGAAGATGTCGCCGGCCAGGCAGGACTTCCCGTAGATCAGGTAGCGATGCGGGCCCGCGTCGGGTTCGATGCGCGCATGCAGCCGGTAGATCAGGAGGTCCAGCATGTGGGCCTCGGTCGAGGCGTCCACCACGGCGAGTTGCTTGCTGTTGTGCAAGGTGTCGAGCACGCTGACTTCCAGGCTGGCGCTGTCGCTGATGGTGGCTTCGCCCGGTTCCAGGTAGACCTGCACGCCATGGTGTTCGGCGAAGTTGCGCAGGCGGGTGCAGAAGGCGTCCAGCGGATAGCCGTCGGCGGTGAAGTGGATGCCGCCGCCGAGGCTGATCCATTCGACCTGCGAGAGCAGGCCGCCGAAGCGCGTTTCGATTTCGCCGAGCAGGGCGTCAAAGCGGGCGAAGTCGCGGTTGTCGCAGTTGTTGTGGATCATGAAGCCGCTCAGGCGTCCGATGAAGGGCGCGACGCGCGCGGGGTCGGATTCGCCCAGGCGGCTGAAGGGGCGGGCTGGATCGGCCAGATCGTAGCCCGAGCTGCTGACGCCCGGGTTCAGGCGCAGTCCGACGGGTTTGCCTGCCGTGCGTTCCGCATGGCGTTCGAGTTGGCTCAGGCTGTTGAAGATGATCTTGTCGGCGTGGGAGACGACTTCGTCGATCTCGTGGTCGGCGTAGGCCACGCTGTAGGCATGGGTCTCGCCGCCGAATTTCTCGTCGCCCAGGCGGACTTCGTACAGCGACGACGAGGTGCTGCCGTCCATGTACTCGCTCATCAGATCGAAGACCGACCAGGTGGCGAAGCACTTGAGGGCGAGCAGGACCTTGGCGCCGGATTGCTTGCGGACGAAATCGATGCGCTGCAGGTTCTTCAGCAGGCGGGATTTGTCGATCAGGTAATAGGGTGTCTGGATCACGATGTCGAAATGCTCAAGCAGCACCAGCCCGAAGGCGTGTGCAAATGAATCAGGCCGCGGCGTGGAGCGCATGCCGCGGGCGTGCCGTAAGGGCGCTGGCCAGGAGGCCGGGTTTCAGTGGGGTATTCGGCCGTGATGCAGGGCAGGGCAAGGCCTGCGGCTGAATGGCCTGAGGTCGAGCGGCGTGCGATGGCAGGTGATGCGCAAGCCGGGCAGGCAGCGCTCAGACCGTCGCGTTGATCGCGGTCTCGATCGGTTTTCCGTTTGGGAGGTGTTCAGTCGAACTGAGACGATCCCCAATTGGAATAGGGCGTCTGATGACATGGCGTCCTCTCCAACCAGCAG
Source organism: Thauera linaloolentis 47Lol = DSM 12138 (assembly GCF_000310205.1). Lineage (GTDB taxonomy): Bacteria > Pseudomonadota > Gammaproteobacteria > Burkholderiales > Rhodocyclaceae > Thauera > Thauera linaloolentis. The sequence goes on from NZ_AMXE01000074.1 coordinate 5,944, forward strand.
ATGTGGCCCGGCAAGGGCCGGACGCGCCATTCTAAGTCAAGCGCTCCATGGTCGCAAGTCCTTGTTTCCATTGGTCTCTATCGGGCTGTTTCGGGGTGTCTCGCTAGGCAAGCGTGGTCGTGCCTTTCGGGGTGGGCATTCCGGGTAAGATCGACGGTGGGCGATGTACGTCTGCGGCCATCAAAAAGTGCTGCTGGTGGCTGTCGGATGCTTCGTACCGGAGGGCGATGAGCTGCCGGCGCTGCGATGTGTTTCACGTGAAACAATTCCATGGATACCGAAATTCTTTTTGTCGTACTGGGGCTGGCTGCGCTGTTTGCCGGTTTCGTGGATGCGGTCGTCGGAGGTGGCGGGCTGATCCAGATCCCTGCGCTGTTTACCGCCTATCCCTCCACCGCGCCCGCAGTCTTGTTCGGTACCAACAAGCTGGCCAGTATCGTCGGTACGACGAGCGCGGCAATCCAGTACGGACGCCACGTGGAAATCCCCTGGGGGGTCGTGGGCCCGGGTGCCGTTGCGGCGCTGCTGGGATCGTGGTTCGGGGCCAAGGCCGTGGTGTTTCTGGACCCGACGGTGCTGCGGCCATTGATACTGCTGCTGCTGATCCTCGTCGCTTTCTACACCTTCGTTCGCAAGGATCTCGGTTCGGTTTCGACCGAGCCGAAACACGGCCTGCGCTCCGCTGGATTGGCGCTGGGTATCGGGGCGGTCATCGGGTTTTACGATGGCTTCTTCGGGCCGGGGACAGGCAGTTTTTTTATCTTTCTGCTCATCCGGTTGCTGGGCATGGATTTTCTGCGTGCCTCGGTGTCGGCAAAAATCCTCAACGTTGCGACCAATGTCGCGGCGATCACCTACTTTGCCGGTACGGTCGAGTTGATGTGGAAGCTGGGGCTGGTCATGGCGTCGTGCAATCTATGCGGCGCGGTGATCGGGTCGCGGCTCGCGCTGCAGCGTGGCTCGGGTTTTGTGCGCAAGATGTTCCTGGCGGTTGTGGCTGTGCTGATTGCACGGCTGGCCTACGATACCTTCTTGCGGTGACGTCGATTTGTTTCACGTGGAACACATGTCCTGGAAAGCCTGCCGGCACCGTGCCTTCGGGCGGCGGATGCCGGGTGTGCGACGGCGCCTCGTTTCTCACTGGAGGTCAGCATGACAGACGCCAGACTCCGTTTGCCGGCAGAGGTGTTGTCCGAATGGCTGAGCGAGGATGCGGGGTACTTTCTCAGTGCCGGGCGCTTGCTGGAGGCGGGTACGTCCCGTTGGCAGCACTACGAGGTGTGGGACACGCCACGCTTTGGCCGCCTGTTCCGCCTCGATGGCTGCTTCATGAGTTCGGAGCGCGACGAGTTTCATTACCACGAGAATCTGGTTCACGTACCTGCAATGGCACATGAAGGGGTGCGCCAGGCGCTGATCATCGGCGGAGGGGATGGTGGCTCTGCCGAGGAGCTGCTCAAGTACCCGACCATCGAACGTGTGGTGATCGTCGAACTGGACGAGAAGGTCGTCGATCTCTCGCGCCGCTATCTGCAGGGCATCCATCATGGCGCACTCGACGATGCCCGCGTCGACCTCCGCATCGGCGATGGCTTGCGCTATGTCACTGTCGACGGCCCGGCCGCTGCTGCTGGCTACGATCTCATCGTGCTCGATCTGACCGATCCGGTGGGGCTGGCCGAGGCGCTCTATGGCGAGGATTTCTTCCGCGCCTGCCGCGCCTTGCTCGCTGATGGCGGCGCGCTGAGCTTGCACCTGGGGGCGCCGGCCTTCCAGCCCGAGCGGGTGCAGGCCCTGGTGCGGCGCCTGCGCCGCGTGTTTGCCTGCGTGAGGCCGTATTTTCTCCACATTCCGCTGTACGGCAGCCTGTGGGGGCTGGCGACGGCTTCCGACCGGCTTGATCCGCTCGCTCTGGCGGCCGAGGAGATCGATCGCCGCATCATGGAACGGCGAATCGGTGAGCTTCAACATTACAATGGCGCGGTACATCACGCGCAGTTCGCGCTTCCCAATCATTTGCGTGCGCTCCTGGCCTGAAGATAGCCGGTGGCGCCTGCTCCAGGTCCAGATATCCAGTGAGTTCTTCCGTCAATTCCCGGCGTCCCGGCGGGGCACCCCATCCTTCCCGACCGCGCGGGGCGTCCGGCAAACCCCGAACGGGGCCGGGCAAGCATAGCGTTGCGGCACAGCCGTTGCCCGAGGACAGCCTGGGCTACGCGATGCTGCGCGCGGCCGAACTCGTCGCCCATGTGATGGAGGGCGGCAACCTGACCGATGCCTTCGAACGCATGGCAGAGGCCAATGCCGCCTGGCCGGATGGCACGCGCGGTGCGGTGCGCGACCTGGCGTGGTCGACGCTGCGGGACTACGGGCGTGGCGATGCCATCCTTCGCCAACTTCTGCACAGCGCGCCGGCCGTGCTCATTCACGGCCTGCTGCTGGTGGCGCTGATGCGCCTGGTGCAGCGCCCCGAGCAGGCGCACACGGTGGTGGATCAGGCGGTGCAGGCCGCGGCGGTGGCGATGCCTGGCTTGAAGGGCATGGTCAATGGTGTGCTGCGCAACGCCTTGCGCCAGTGGGCGCAGTGGCCGGCCTGGGTCGATGCGGATGATGAGGCGCGCCATGCCTACCCGCGCTGGTGGGTTGAGCGTGTGCGAAAGAACCACCCGAAAAGCTGGCAGGCCGTGCTGGAGGCCGGCAACGGCCGTCCGCCGATGGCGCTGCGCGTAAACCGGCGGCGGGCAAGCGTGGAGGCCGTGCTGGCCGAGCTGGAAGAGGCCGGAATCGCGGCGCGTGCCGTCGGCGGGGACACCCTGCTGCTGGCGCATCCGCTAGCGCTTGCACGCCTGCCGGGCTATGCCGAGGGCAGGGTGTCGGTGCAGGATGCGGGGGCCCAGCGCGCGGCCCCGCTGCTCGCCCCCCGCGCCGGCGAACGGGTGCTCGACGCCTGTGCGGCGCCGGGCGGCAAGACCGCGCATCTGCTGGAATTGGCCGATGTCGAGCTGCTGGCGCTGGAGTTGGATCCGCGCCGTGCGCAGCGCATCCGCCGCAACCTGGATCGGCTCGGGCTCGATGCGCGCATCCAGGTGGCCGATTGCAGCGATGTCGGCAACTGGTGGGATGGGCGCCCGTTCGACCGCATCCTGGCCGATGTGCCGTGCTCGGCATCCGGCGTCGTGCGCCGCCATCCGGACATCAAGTGGCTGCGCCGCGACGAGGATATCGCCGCTTTCGCCGCCCAGCAGGCCCGCATCGTCGATGCGCTTTGGCAGACCCTGGCTCCGGGTGGCACAATGCTCTACGTCACGTGCTCGGTGTTCGAGCAGGAGAACACGGCGCAGGTCGTACGTTTCCTCGATCGCCATGCCGATGCCGAACCCGTCCCCATCGAAGCCTCCCCCGATTGCCCCCTGCTGCCCGATGCCGAACATGACGGCTTCTATTTTGCCTGCCTGCGCAAGAAGGCTTGAGCGTCTGCTGCGAGCGTGCTGCGTGCTGCTTGCGCTGTTCGCGCTCGCCCCCGCGGCCCAGGCCGACGACGCCAGAATCCTCAGCGCGGAGATCGTGCGGGGGGACGGCGGCTATGTGCTCAACGCTGACATCGACATCGAGCTGAATCCCCGCCTCGTCGATGCGGTGATGCGTGGCGTGTCGTTGTATTTCACCACCGAACTGCGTATCGAGCGGCCGCGCTGGTACTGGCTGAACGAGGTCGTCGTCGACCGCAGCCTCGACTATCGTCTTTCCTACCACGCCATCACCCGCAGCTACCGCTTGTCGATCGGCAGCCTCCACCACAGTTTCGACAACCTCGACGCGGCCGTGCGTACCATGCAGCGCGTGCGGAACTGGCAGATCGCCGATACCGAGCAGCTCGCCGCCGGCGTGTCCCACGACGTGGAGTTGCGCTTCCGGCTCGACACCAGCCAATTGCCCAAACCCTTCCAGGTGACGGCGATCGGCAGCCGCGACTGGAGCCTTGGCACGGACTGGGCCACCTGGACCTTCCTGCCCGGGGCGGCGGGCCAGCGATGAAGCGCTTCCTGCTCGTCGTCGCGGCGGTATTGGCTGCGATCTCGCTCTTCCTGCTGACCTCGGCCAGTTCGAACACCGAGCTGTTCGTCAGCAGCTACCCGTATCTGCTCGCCCTCAACGGTGTGCTGGTCGTCGCCCTTGCCGGCCTGGTGGGGGTCCAGTTGCGCCAGCTGTGGCGCGAGTACCGCACGCGCCAGTTCGGGTCGCGCCTCAAGTACAGGCTGGTGCTCATGTTCGCCTTGATGGGTGTGGTGCCCGGCGTGGTCGTGTACGCCGTGTCGCTGCAGTTCGTGGTGCGCAGCATCCAGTCCTGGTTCGACGTGCGGGTGGAGTCCGCCCTGGAAGGCGGCATCGCACTGGGCCAGAACGCGCTCGATTACCTCGTCGGCCAGATCAGCGACAAGGCGGACGACATGGTGCTGGAGCTGGAAGGCGCGGGGCGGGTCTCGCCGGCGTTGCTGAACCGGCTGCGCGAACAGGCGGCAGTCGGCGGCGCGACCGTGATCGCGGCCAACGGCCAGATCCTGGCGACGGCAGCCGACGCCACGGCCGGGCTCATTCCGGACCTGCCGAGCACCAGCCAGTTGCGCCAGGCGCGCCAGGTACGCCGCTTCCATGCCGTCGAGAGCCAGCCCGACGGCCGCCTGGTGATCCGTGTCATCGTGCCGATTCCGCTGCGCACGCTGGCGGGCGAGCCCAGCCTGCTGCAACTGACGCAGGCCGTGCCGGAAACCTTCGGGCGACACGCCGAGGCGGTGCAGGAGGCCTACCGCGAATACCAGCAGCTCACGCTCGGCCGCGAAGGGCTGAACCGCATCTATACCCTGACCCTGACCCTGACCCTGCTGCTGGCCTTGCTGACGGCGGTGGCCGCTGCTTTCATCATCGCCCGCCGCCTGGCGGCGCCGCTGTTGATCCTGGCCGAGGGCACGCAGGCGGTGGCGCAGGGCGACTTCAGCCCGCGCCAGGCCTTGCCGGCGCGCGATGAGCTCGGGGTGCTGACCCAGTCCTTCAACCGCATGACGCGCCAGCTCGAAGAGGCCCGCGAAGTCGCCGAGCGCAACCGCGCCGCGGTGGAGTCGGCACGCGCCTACCTGGAGAGCGTGCTCGCCAACCTGTCGACCGGCGTACTTGCGTTTTCGGCCGACGGCCGGCTGCGTGCCGCCAATCATGGCGCGGTGCAGGTGCTGGGCGACGCCCTGGCCGGCTTCGAGGACATCGCCCTCAGCGAATGGCCGCGCCTGGAGCGCTTCCGCGATGCGCTTCTCGACGGCTTCGCCGCCAACGAGGGCGATTGGCAGGCGCAGATCGAGCTGCCGGTCAAGGACAGCACGCCGCTGACGCTGCTGATCCATGGTTCGCGCCTGCCCGAAGGCAGCGGCGGCGGGCTGGTGGTCGTGTTCGACGACATCTCGCGCCTCGTCGCGGCGCAGCGCACCGCGGCCTGGGGCGAGGTGGCGCGGCGCCTTGCGCACGAGATCAAGAACCCGCTGACGCCGATCCAGCTCTCGGCCGAGCGCCTCGCCTTCAAGTTGGCGGACAAACTCGACGACAAGGGCCGCGAGATGCTCGAGCGCGGCACGACGACGATCGTCAACCAGGTCGAGGCGATGAAGAACCTCGTCAACGCCTTCCGCGACTACGCCCGCCTGCCGGCGCCGCAACTGAAGGTGATCGACCTCAATGCGCTGATCCGGGAGGTGTTGAATCTCTACGAGAGCGCGGCCTCGCTGATCCGGCTCGAACTCGCCGCCGAACTGCCGCGCGTGCAGGGTGATGCGAGCCAGCTCCGGCAGGTGATCCACAACATGCTGCAGAATGCGCAGGACGCGCTCGCCGGCGTGGAAGCCGGCGAGGTGCGCGTGATCACGCGGCGCGAGGGGGAGCGCGTGCTGCTGATGTTCCGCGACAATGGGCCGGGCTTCCCGGGCGAAGTGCTGGCACATGCTTTCGAACCCTATTTCACCACCAAGTCGCGCGGCACCGGGCTGGGGCTGGCAATGGTGAAGAAGATCGTGGACGAGCACGGCGGTGACGTCCGGTTGGCCAACCGCGACGGCGGCGGGGCGGATATCCGCATCCGGCTGCGCCTGGCCGAAACGACTGACGAAGACTGAACACAATGGCAAAGATACTCATCGTTGATGACGAAGTCGGCATTCGCGAACTCCTGTCCGAGATCCTGCGCGACGAGGGCTACGACATCCTGCTCGCCGAGAACGCCACCGCGGCGCGGGCGATGCGCAATGCGGGGCGCCCCGACATCGTGCTGCTCGACATCTGGATGCCCGACACCGATGGCATCACGCTGCTGAAGGAATGGGCGGCGAACGGCCAGCTCAACATGCCGGTGGTGATGATGTCCGGCCACGGCACCATCGATACCGCGGTGGAGGCGACGCGCATCGGCGCGATCGACTACCTGGAAAAGCCGATCGCACTGCAGAAGCTGCTGGCGGCGGTCAAGCGCGGGCTGCAGCGCCCGCTGGCGCCAGGCGCCCCGGCGCCGCTGACGCTGGCGGCCTTCACCCGTTCGGTGCCGCTGCGCGAACTGCGCCGCCGCGTGGAGCAGATCGCCTCCAGCTCGCGCCTGCTGCTGCTGCGGGTGGGGGCGGGTAGCCTGGCCGAGCTCGTCGCGCGCAGCGTCCACAGCGGCAGGGTGGCCTGGCTCGACCTCGCCGCGATCGCGGTGCCGCTCGACATCAACCAGCTGCAGGCCACGCAGGGCGGCGTGCTGTTCGTCGGCGAACTAGCACGCCTGTCGCGTGCCCAGCAGAAGAACCTGGCCTTCGCCGTCGACCGCCTCGACCGCTACGACCTGCGCCTGGTGGCGGCCACCGACCGCAGCGCCGAGGCCCTGCTCGCCGAAGGCTGGGAAGAGGCGCTGGTATCGCGCCTGTTCGAGGTCAGCTTGGCGCCACCGTCGATCGCCGACGTGCGCGACGACCTGCCCGAGCTTGCCAGCCAGATCCTGCTGCACCTGGTCGAAGGCGGCGAAGTGCCCTTGCGCCGTTTTTCCACCGCTGCGCTCAACCAGGTGCGCAACCTGCCCTGGCCGGGCGGGTATGCCGAACTGCGCGCCGCGGTGAAGTCGCTCGCCCTCGGCACGCTCGAAGAGGAAATCGGCGCGGGCGACGTGCGCCGCCTGCTGCCGCCGGATGCGGCCGCCGGCTTGATCGGGGTCTCGTTCGACCAGCCCCTGCGCGAGGCGCGCGAGGCCTTCGAGCGCCTCTATTTCGAGCACCACCTGCGCCTGGAAGGCGGCAACATGACGCGGCTGGCCGAAAAGACCGGGCTGGAGCGCACCCATCTCTATCGCAAGCTCAAGCAGCTCGGCCTGCAGGCGGGGCGCCGGCACGAAGAGAACTGAGGCAACACATGCTGCACCGCAGCAATCCTGTTCCGGGATTGTGCGGGGCAGCGTAGAATCCTCGCCAGTGCGTACTGCGGAAGCGTTCGGTGAAGATCATCATTCTCGGTGCCGGCCAGGTCGGCGCCTCGGTGGCGGAAAACCTGGCTTCCGAAGCCAACGACATCACCCTCGTCGACACCAGCCCGGACAGCCTTGGCGTCCTGCGCGACCGCCTGGAGGTGCGCACCGTCTGTGGCAACGCAGCATCGCCCTCGGTGCTGCGGGAAGCCGGCGCCAACGATGCCGACCTGCTGATCGCGGTCACCCAGTCGGACCAGACCAACCTGTGCGCCTGCCGCATCGCCAAGGTGATTTTCAACCTGCCGACGCGCATCGCGCGCCTGCGCTCGACCGACTACGTCGATTATCCCGAACTGCTTGACGAGACGAATTTCGCCGTCGATTTCTCGATCTGCCCCGAGCAGGTCGTCACCGACTACATCAAACGCCTGATCGCCTTTCCCGAGGCGTTGCAGGTGCTGGAGTTCGCTGGCGGCGTTCTCAGCCTGATCTGCGTGTGTGCCTTCGAAGGCGGGCCGCTGGTGGGGCACCCGCTCAAGGCGCTCAAGTTCCACCTGCCCAACGTCGAGGTCCGCATCGCCGCCATCTACCGCAACGGCGTGCCGATCATCCCGCAGGGCGACACCATCATCGTGCCGGGCGACGAAGTCTTCTGTCTCGCCGCCAGCGTGCACATCCGCCAGGTGATGCGCGAGCTGCGCCGCTCGGACAAGCCGATGCGGCGCATCATGATCGCCGGCGGCGGCAACATCGGCTTCCGCCTGGCGCGCTCGATCGAGGCCGACTACCACGTCAAGATCCTCGAGGCACGGCAGGAGCGCGCCGAACTGCTGGCCAGCCAGCTTTCCAGGGCGCTGGTGCTGCGCGGCGACTCGACCGACGAGAAGCTGCTCGAGGCCGAGGGCATCGACGAGACCGACCTGTTCGTTGCGCTGACCAACGATGAAGAAGACAACATCATGTCGGCCTTGGTGGCCAAGCGCATGGGCGCGCGCCGCACGCTGGCGCTGATCAACCGCAAGAGCTATGTCGACCTGGTGCAGGGCGGGCCGATCGACATCGCCATCTCGCCCGCGCACACCTCGATCGGCACCCTGCTCGCGCACGTGCGCCGCGGCGACGTGGTGGCGGTGCACAGCCTGCGGCGCGGCGCGGCCGAGGCGCTGGAGATCATCGCCCACGGCAGCCGCAAGGACTCCAAGGTGGTCGGCCGGCCGATCGAGGAGATTCCCTTCCCCAAGGGGGCGACCATCGGCGCCATCGTGCGCGAGGTGAAGCGCGAGGATGGCCGGGTGCTGCGGCGCGAGGTGATCATGCCCCACCACGACACGGTGATCGAGGAGAACGACCACGTGATCGTGTTCTGTACCCACAAGAACCTGGTGCGCAAGGTCGAGAAGGTCTTCCAGGTCGGCTTCCACTTCCTCTGACGGGCGATCCGGCATGCGTGCTTACCACCCGGCGCTGAACGCGCTCGGCCTGATCATCATGATCTTCGGCCTGTTGATGGGGTTTCCGCTCGGCGTGTCGGTCTGGCTCGACGACGGCGCGACGCTCGCTTATGACAAGGCGATTTTCTCGACCTTCGTCGCGGGCCTGCTCCTGTGGGCCGCCACGCGTGGCGTGCGGCGCGACCTGCGGGTGCACGACGGCTTCTTCCTGGTGGCCGCGACCTGGGTCATCCTGCCGCTGTTCGGCGCCTTGCCGCTGCTGGCCTTCATGCCGGCGCTGAGCTTCACCGACGCCTATTTCGAGGCGGTGTCCGGCCTCACCGCCACCGGGGCGACCGTGCTCTCCGGCCTGGATGACCTGCCGATCTCGATCAACCTGTGGCGCACCTTCATGCACTGGATCGGCGGCATGGGCGTCATCGTGCTGGTGGTGGCCATCCTGCCGCTGCTGGGCATCGGCGGCCGCCAGGCCTACAAGGCCGAAGTGCCGACGCCGATGAAGGATTCCAGTCTCACGCCGCGCATCACCGAGACGGCCAAGGGGCTGTGGCTGGCCTATCTGCTGCTGACGATCGCCTGCGGTTTCAGCCTGTGGCTGGCCGGCCTGGACGGATGGGATGCGCTGATCCATGCGTTCTCGGTCGCCGGCCTCGGCGGGTTCTCGAACAAGGACGCCTCGCTCGGGCACTTCGACAACCTCAACGTCGAACTGGTGACGATCGTGTTCGCGCTGCTGGCCGGGCTGAACTACGCCACCCACTACCTCGCCCTGGTGCGCCGCTCGATACGACCCTACTCGCGCGACCCGGAGATCCAGTTCTACTTCACGGTGCTGCTGTTCAGCATCGTGCTGCTCACCGTTTACCTGATGTACTGGCAGGGCCACGCCGATCCGCTCGGCACCCTGCGCAGCGTGGCCTTCCACGTGGTGTCGATCTCGACCTCGCTCGGCCTCGTCATCGACGACTACACCGTCTGGCCGATGTTCGCCCAGATCTGGATGCTGTTCCTGGGCAGCTTCATCGCCTGTTCGGGCTCGACCGGTGGCGGCATCAAGATGATGCGCGCCATGATCCTGTACAAGCAGGTGCTGCGCGAGATCGTACGCTCGCTGCATCCCAACGCGGTGCAGCCGGTGCGGATCGGCAGGCAGGCGGTGCCCGATACCGTCCTGCACGCCGTGCTCGGCTTCAGCTTCACCTACATGGTGTCCATCGCCGGCCTGACGCTGATCCTCGTCGCCACCGGGCTGGAGCTGGTCACCGCCTTTTCCGCCGTGGCCGCCTGCCTGAACAATACCGGCCCCGGCCTGGAGGCCGTCGGGCCGGGCTCGAACTACCAGGCGCTGACGGTGTTCCAGAAGTGGGTGCTGGCGTTCACGATGATTCTCGGGCGGCTCGAGATCTTCACCTTCCTCGTCGTATTGACGCCGACTTTCTGGCGCCGCTGAGACCCGCTCCGCCCCCCGGTCCCGTGCCTCTCCGGCGCCCGTTTGACACGCAACAATCCCATCGCCGCCGTCGACGGGCGATAATCACGGCTTGTGCATGAACGACCGTGATAAGGACTCGACGTGAGCCGCCTCAAGAACGACACCTTCCTGCGCGCCCTGCTGCGCCAGCCCACCGAATACACGCCCGTCTGGCTGATGCGCCAGGCCGGCCGCTACCTGCCGGAATACTGCGAGACGCGCAAGCGCGCCGGTAGCTTCCTGCAACTGTGCAAGAGCCCCGCGATGGCCTGCGAGGTCACGCTGCAGCCGCTGGCGCGCTACGATCTCGACGCCGCCATCCTGTTCTCGGACATCCTTACCGTGCCCGACGCGATGGGCCTCGGGCTGTATTTCGCCGAAGGCGAAGGGCCGCGCTTCGAGCGTCCGCTGAAGGACGAGTGGGAAATCCGCAATCTCAGCGCCCCCGACCCCCACGCCGAACTGCAGTACGTCATGGATGCGGTCAGCGAGATCCGCCGCGCGCTCGACGGCAGCGTGCCGCTGATCGGCTTCTCGGGCAGCCCGTGGACGCTGGCCTGCTACATGGTCGAAGGCGGCTCGTCGAGCGACTACCGCAAGGTCAAGAGCCTGGCCTACAGCCGCCCCGAGCTCATGCACCACATCCTCGACGTGACCGCGCAGGCGGTGGTGAAGTACCTCAACGCCCAGATCGAGGCCGGCGCCCAGGCGGTGATGGTGTTCGACTCCTGGGGCGGGGTGCTGTCCGAAGCGGCCTACCGCGAGTTTTCGCTGCGCTACCTGGAACAAGTGGTGGCCGGCCTGATCCGCGAGCGCGACGGCCAGCGCGTGCCCAGCATCGTGTTCACGAAGGGCGGCGGCCTGTGGCTGGAATCGATTGCCGCCATCGGCGCCGACGCGGTCGGCCTCGACTGGACCATGGACATCGGCCGTGCGCGCCGGCTGGTGGGCGACAAGGTGGCCCTGCAAGGCAACCTCGATCCCAATGTGCTGTTCGCCCCGCCCGAGGCCGTGGCCAGCGAAACCCGGCGGGTGCTGGATGCCTTCGGCGCGCATCCGGGGCACGTGTTCAACCTCGGCCACGGCATCTCGCAGTTCACCCCGCCCGACAACGTGACGGTGCTGGTCGATACCGTCCATGCGCACAGCCGCAAGCTGCGCGCGCAAGGCTGATCTTCCGTCCGCTGCCCGGCAGCGCCAGGCAGTCTTTTTCGAAGGTTGCCGGCGCTGTCTGTCAAGCATGAAATTAGTATCTCGGCGCTTGACTTATGCACATCATTGCGTTCCGTGGCGGGCATGGGAACGGGATTCGAGCCTTATTCGCCTGCTTTTACAACGTATTGAAAATAAAGGATTTTTAAAAAGCACAATGTTAAGGCAATGTGACGAAAAGCCTGGCTTTTCGCTGGTTTGAGGCCGATTCTCCCATCTTTCCCACAAACTTATCCACAGTTTTTGTGGACAAGCTCCGGGGAGGTTTTCCCGCCAATGGCTTGCCTTGCATTTACGTGGTTCGTTCTCATGAACCGCCCTCAAGATACTGAAGCAAAACGGCTTTTCCGAATCACTTTCCTGCCGCATGCCCATCGTTCGCGTCGCCCTGCCGGTTCCCCTGCCGCAAGTGTTTGATTATCTTGCCCCGGATGCATCCGGGGCCGATGTCGGGCGCTGCGTCAAAGTGCCTTTCGGGCGCGGCGAGCGCAACGGGCTGATCGTCGCACTGGCTACCGACGCGGACATCGATCCGGCGCGCCTCAAGGCGGTGAATCACATCCAGCGCGACGTTCCGCCCCTGCCGCCCGACTGGCTGGAACTGGCCGCCTTCGTCTCCCGCTACTACCACGCGCCGCTCGGCGAAGTCATCGCGCTCGCGCTGCCGCCCGGGCTGCGGCGTGCCGACGGCGTCAGCGGAGACGATGAAGACCCGCTGCTCGACATCGGTCCCGCGGGCGCCGAGGCGCTGCGGGCCTCGCGCCGGCCGGGCAAGGCGCTGGCCCTGCTGCAGGTGCTGGCACGGGATACGCCGCCGTGGCGGCGCAGCGTGGTGCGCGAGCGCGACGGCGGCGAGGCCGTCGGCGATCTGCTGCGTCGCGGCTGGCTGGTCGCGGCGGCGGCCGATGCGCAGGCGCGCGACGCGACAG
>NZ_AMXE01000075.1 GCF_000310205.1 Thauera linaloolentis 47Lol = DSM 12138
CCCCCCCCCCTGAATGCCATGAGGTTGCCGGCGGCAATACGACGCCATAAAGTGCGTTTGGTCAGGCCTGTCAGCGATGCGGCGGTATTGAGGCTGATGAAGGACATGCGAATGCTCCAGGAACGGATGTCGAGCAAGGGGCGGGTCAGGCCGCGCGGTATCCGGCACGCCGTGCCTTGCGTATCTGTCCGCGAGTGTAATGGCAGACCGCCCGGGGGGAAAACAAGCGCCGGGCGCCCGGGGTGTGACCTGGGCGCTTTGTCACACCTCCCTGGGACAGGGCCGAGCGTGTCACGCCCCCGTGTCGCGGATGAGTGAGAAAGGGGCGGGCGCGTGTGTGACGGATTTAACGAAAAAATGCCTTTCCGATGCTTTTCCCGGCTGGCACGGCGGTTGCGATAGGACAGGCGGAAGGCGGCAAACACATTCGCCGCCGGACGGTTCCGCAGTTTCCAACCATGAAGGGGAAAATCATGAAAAAGGCTCAACAGGGTTTCACCCTGATCGAACTGATGATCGTCGTGGCGATCATTGGCATTCTGGCGGCTATCGCCATTCCGCAGTATCAGGATTACGTTGCTCGTTCTCAGGTTTCCCGTGTGATGAGTGAAACCGCTTCGCTGCGTACGGCGGTGGAAACTTGCCTGATGGATGGAAAAACGGACATTGGCGCTGGGGCGGATCAGTGTCAACTGGGCTGGACACAAAGCAACTTACTGGGTAATGATGAGCCCGCTGAACCTAGCGATCTTCAAGAAGGGTTGGAGGTGGTGCTGGCTGAAGATGGTGACTCTAACAGCACTATTACTGCAACTTTTGGGGCCAGCGCAGCGACTATTCTGAAAGAGAAGAAACTCGCTTGGACGCGCACTCCGACAGGCGTGTGGGGTTGCAGTACTGATGTGGCCGTAACTTATCGGCCGGCTGGTTGCAAGGCGGAACTCGGTGCAGATCCCGGTGATGATGATACTAATCCTTAACAAAGAAATTTTCCAATAGGGCGTTTGGAGATTTTCTCCCGATGAATCCGGTGTTGGCAAACCAAGGTTTGACGACACCGGATTTGACAGAGCGGGTGACGGTGTCGGGGCGCTTTTTTTTGCCGCACTGTCAATTTTCATATTCATTTTTTCCAAAAAATTGAAGCGGTAGTCAAGCAGAACAGAAATGGAGTGGTATCGTGATTAAATCCGTCATTCGGTTCTATGGTGTTCCTCCGGAGAGGCAGGAGGAGGCTGGTTTGCTTGATCAGCTCGGCGATGAAGTACAGGCTTGTTATAGCTTTTGGGTGGTGGCATCTCCTGGGCTGGCCTATAACAGTGGTACCGCTTCCATTCTTCCGATGACATCTGATTCAATTGACTTGCGTGATATCAGTAAACATCATCACGATATGTCGGGGGGAGAAGCTGCAGCCTATGTAAAGGCAATTGAATTCTTAAAGTCTCATGACTCGCTGTCTGGTCTTAGATTTTTCGAGCACAAAGAGCCGTAGTTCAGTCTGGTAAGCAATAACGGTAAGGTTGGGTGCGGAAATAGGAAACGTGTGAGCCAACTTTGGCAGATGGGTAGGGAGTGCGGTTCGATTCCGCAGGTATCGGTGTCAGTGGACGTTGCTGTGTCATTCAAATTCAGCTTTCCGGTTCATCTGGGTTTTTACATGCAGCAAAGGAGGTCGAAATGAATACATACACGTCTCGCAGTTCTGATGAAGCAAAGGAAATCAGTAAGACCGTTCGTCGTCAGTTTGTGGCATCACTGGTTGCAGCGGCGTCCTTTGCACTGGTACTCGGCCAAGGTGGCCCCTCTGCCAAAGCTGGTTCGTAGCAAACTATCCGGGCAGCACTCTGGCAAACCTCTCTTTGCCACCGCGATGCGCAAATACCTTAGGCTTCTCCTGCCGGCCCTCGTCGGCTGCGCCGCCATAGTGCTGTTCGCCCACTTCTGGATCACCGACCGCCTCGGCGTGCTTCGTCTGCTGTACCCCGCCCAGGCGTTGCTGACCCAGCCGACCCTGCAGTGTTCACCGCATGCGCCGGCCTGGATGCAAACGGCGATGCACACCGCTTTGTGGGACAACGCCTCGCCGGCCAGCCAGATCGCCTATTCCGCTCCCGACGGCAGCTTGCACCATTGCGAGCATGGCTGGCAGGACCAGCCTCTGCTGTCGCCTCGCGTCAACGAGCACAGCCGTTTCCGCTATGCGAGCATGACCAAGCTGCTGACGGCCGACGCCGTGCTGCGCCAGCGGGAGGCGGGGGCGTTGGCGCTGGACACACCGATCTTGGCCTGGCTGCCGCCCATCCCCGCGCTGCGGGACGAACGCATCGCGCGCATCACGGTGGAAGACCTGTTACGCCATAGTGCGGGTTTCGACCGCCTGCGCTCGCCGGACCCGATGGTCATCCACGCCACCCGGCCGTGGTGCCCCGGCGAGCTTGCGCAACTGGCCCGCGCCCGGCTGGATTTCGACCCTGGCACGCGCCACGCTTATTCCAACCTCAATTACTGCCTGCTCGGCGTCATCTTGGAGCAGGTCACGCATACTGGCTTCCGCGATCTGCTGGAAAGGGAATACAGCCTGGCGGCCCGGGGCATCCGCTTCGTCGACGGCCCTTATCTTGCGGACGAGGTTCGCTACGATTTCCGCAACAGCGATTTCTACGGCCCGGACTATTCGCGCCATTTCGACTTTGCCGCGCTGTCGTCCTCGGCCGGGCTGTCCGGCAGCGCCAGCGCGCTGGCCGCACTGCTGGCGGAATTGCATCGGCAGGGCAAGGGCCTGCTGACCCGTTACGACGTCGCAGCGGATTGCAGGCAGGACGCATTGCGCGACTGCTACGGCCATGCGGTGTTTCCGTACAAGGCCGGCGATGGCGATCTGCGCATCCATGTGCAGCCCGGCTTCCTGTATGCCGCTTCGTCGGTCGCCATTCTCGACGAGCGGGGCGGGGTGACGGTGTGGATCGGCAACGGCATGAAGCGCGGCGGCAGTTCCACCGACAGCATGACGCTCGCGCTCTACCGCGCCCTGGACGCGCACTATGCGCGGCTTGACGCTGAATCCGGCACCGCTCCCGTACTCGCGCCCGCCGGCGCCGATTGACGCGCCGCCATGCCCTATACCGCTTCGCTCGACGGCATCCGGGCCATCGCCGCGCTCGTCATCGTTGCCTACCATGCGCGGATTCCAGGCTTGCCGGGCGGCTTCTTCGGCGTGGATGTGTTTTTCGTACTGTCGGGCTATCTGGTCACGCGCCTGCTTGCCGAGGAGTATGCGCAAAGCGGCACCATCCGCTATCGCGCCTTCATGCAGCGCCGCATCCGCCGCCTGAGCCCTGCGCTACTGACGATGCTGGCGGCCTATCTGCTGGCCGCGCCGTGGCTGTTCGCGGAAGTGCCGTTCGCACGCCATGTGCGCGATGCGTGGTGGTCTGCGCTGTATCTGCTCAACTACGCCAGCGTCTTCGGCGAGCCGGTTGCCATTCTGGGCAATGTCTGGAGCCTGGCGGTGGAGATGCAGTTCTATCTGCTGTGGCCGCTGGTGCTGCTGATCGTACTGAAAATGCCGCGCCCCGCCGCATTGGCCGCGCTGGCGGCGCTGTACCTGCTGGCCACCGCCTGGCGAGCGGCCAGCCCGGAACACCTTGGCGATGTCTGGGCGTTCTACATCCGCACCGACACCCATTGTAGCGGCCTGCTGCTGGGCAGTTTCATCGGCCTGCTGAACCCGCCCGCACCCGCGCGCCGCACTGCGGCCTGCATGGCGATGGCGGGCATCGTGATACTGGCTTTCGCCCTGACCTTCTACAGCACGAAGTGG
Source organism: Thauera linaloolentis 47Lol = DSM 12138 (assembly GCF_000310205.1). Lineage (GTDB taxonomy): Bacteria > Pseudomonadota > Gammaproteobacteria > Burkholderiales > Rhodocyclaceae > Thauera > Thauera linaloolentis. The sequence continues at coordinate 3,824 of NZ_AMXE01000075.1, forward strand.
ATCGTGACGGTGCAATACGGCTTCACCGTGGCCGAAGCCGCCGCCGCGCTGCTGGTCGTCGCCTGCCCGTCCTGGCTGGGCGGCGCCGTTTTTGCGTGGCTGGGCAGGATGTCATATGGCCTGTACCTGTGGCATTACCCGATCATGCGCGCGCTGCGCGAGCAGGGCTGGGAAAACCACGACTGGCCCGCCATCCTCGCCGTCGGAGGCACGTTGGGCTTGCTGTGCGCGGCGGCGAGCCATCATTGGGTGGAGGGGCGCTTCTACCGGCGCAGGGCGGGGTGAGTCTCCGGTCAGGCTTGGGTGTTGCCGCTGCGGATGTGGTGGGGCCTCATGGGTGGCCCGTCGCGTGCGCCGCTTGCAGGTCCACGTCTTCATACAGGGCTTCGATGGGCAGGCTCAGGCCCACGCTGTCGAAGGCCACGGTCTGGCCGGCTTCGGCGGGGTAGAGCGCCCAGTGACCGTCTACGTGGCGGCGGAACAGGTCGACGCTGAGGCGTTCGGAGTCGATCAGCACGTATTCGCGCAGCGTGGGCAGGGCCCGCCGCGCAGGTGGTTGCGCAGGGCCATCGCGACATTCAGGGTGATGGTTGCATGCGCCCTGGAGGCCCCCGCCATCGCGAATACCTCGCCGTCGAGATATTCGTGCTTTTCGGTCTGGCGGGCTTCCCAGTCGAGGTAGGCGGTGGCGTCGAAGCGGGGCGAGGGGGCGGCAAGTGGCATGGGGAAACTCCTGGGGCGCGGATGACGGCGCAAGCGCGCCGTGTGCTGTGCCATGTATTTCGATACCGTACACCATACGGTGCCTATCCGTGATCCACGCGGTACTTGATGTTGTACGGGTATCCCGTACAATGTGCTTGTGCGCACCGTGATCGAAACCCCCACGTTCCAGAAACAGGCCGAAAAACTGTGGTCTGAAGAAGAGCGGCTGGCCTTTATCGGCTGGATCGCTGAAAACCCGGATGCCGGTGACGTGATCCCCGGCGCCGACGGCGCGCGCAAGGTGCGCTGGCAGCGCGCCGGTACCGGCAAGTCAGGCGGTGCGCGGATAATCTACTTCAATATCGTCGAACACGAAGTGGTGCTGCTGGTAGCGGCCTATGCCAAGGCCGAACGTGAAAACATGTTGCCGAAGGACATTCGGAAGGTGGTGTGAAAATGAAGGACATCGATAAGATTGCCCGCGCCATCGAGGCGGATGCTGGCGAAGAACTGCCTGATCTGCGCCAGGCGCTGGCCGAGGCGCGCGTGGGCGCCGGACGCGTGACGACGCCGGCGCAGATTCTGGTGCGGCAGGCGCGGGAAAAGTCGGGGCTTACGCAGCAGGGATTTGCCGAGCGGATCGCTACCCCGGTGGCAACGTTGCGCGACTGGGAGCAAGGGCGCTTCGTGCCGCCGGGCGGCGTATTGTGCTTGCTCCGGCTGATCGTGCGGCATCCCGAACTGGCCCGGGAGCTGGAAACCGCCTGAGCGGCATGCCGGCGATACCGAGGCTGGGGGGGACGAAACGCCGCGGTCCGACGGCGGAGCCCGATCTGCCGGGTTCTTGTCAGGATGTGGGGATGTGCCCAGTTCTACGCCTTCCAAGGGTTGATGACCGTCACGCCAACCGCTTCATAAGGTGACGTGTCGCGTGATGCCACGATGAAGCCCTGTGATGCAGCAACGGCGGTGATGTAGCCGTCTGATGTCGGAAAGCCGCGCCCGCCCTGTTTGGCCGTGATGGCCAGGTCGGCATAGTGGCGTGCTGCATTTGTGTCGAACGGCAAGACCCGATCCTTGAACAGCGCAAGCAGTTCGGCCAGGGCGTGGTCGAGCATGTTCTTGCGCCTGCCCGCTGGCAGCGCGCGGATGCCAAAGAGCAATTCGGCCAGGGTGACGCTGGACAGATACAGGGTTTCTGCCGCTTGGTCGTTCAGCCAGGCCCTTACCGCCGAGTCTGGCTCCGGCTTTATCGCTTCGGAAACGATGTTGGTATCCAGAACGATCATTCGAACCTCAAGGGGTCGGCCGGCGTCTTGTCGCGTATCTGCTCAAAAATCTCGAAATCTTCATTGTTCAGCCCGAGCTCGCGGCCAATGGATGCCAATGCATCGCCCAGGCGGACACGCTGTTCGGGTTTTGCCACAGCCGCCAGAATCTCACGTACCTCCGCTTCCGTGCTGCGGCCGTGCTGGGCTGCCCGTACCCGTAAAGCGCGATGTACTTCATCCGGTACATTCCTTATGGTCAGGATTGCCATGAGTCACATCCCCCTTTGTGCTGTCTGTGACAGCAGTTTTATGGTCATGCAGTCATCCGCGCAAGCTTGTCCGGCCTCATGGGTGTTGATCTTGCGCACGGCGGGATCCGGCGTGGGACGGCGGCGCGGAGGCCGCTTCGGTCAGCAGCCAGCGTTCGAGGGCGGTCACCGCCGGCCGGCGGCTGGCGTGTTCGTGCATCACCAGGTAATAGGCTCTGGACGATGGCATGCCGATGTCGAAGGGGATGGCGAGGCTGCCTGCGCGCACGCGGTCGTCAACCAGCGGGCGCGAGGCAAGGGCCACGCCTTGTCCGGCCAGCGCGGCGGCCAGTGCCAGGGCAGCGTTGGAAAAATGCGGCCCGCGCCGTGCCGGGGTGGTATCGAGGCCCGCGCGGCGCAGCCAGGCGGCCCAGGCCGTTTCGTTGTCGCCGTCGCCGTCGGCGCCCTGCAGCGTGTCGTCGTGGATCAGCGGGCAATGGGCGAGGCCGTCCGGTGTGCGCAGGCCTTGGCCGACCAGGGCCGGGGCACACACCGGGACGAAATCCGGGGCGAAGATCGGCACCACGCGCAAGCCGGGGTAGCGGCCCTTGCCGTACAGGATCGCGACGCCGTCGCGGGTTTCGCGCGGGCCGTTGCGCAGGGCGTCGAGCAGCGCGGCTTCGCGCGGGCCGTCCACGGTGTCTGGCGTGCTGGCGAGCCGCAGTTCGATGTCGGGGTGGGCGGCCGAGAAGCGCGGCAGGCGGGGCACGAGCCAGTGGCTGGCGAAGGAGGGCGGCGCGGTGAGCACCAGCGGGCCGGCGGCGGTGCGGCGCGTGTCCTGCACCGCGGCGGCAAGGCAGTCGAAGCCCTGGCGGATGCCGGGCAGCATCGCGGCGCCCTGGTCGGTCAGTTCCAGGGCGCGCACACGGCGGTGGAACAGGGCAACGCCGAGAAAACCTTCCAGCGCCTTGATCTGCTGGCTGACGGCGGCGGGCGTGACGCAGATTTCGGCGGCGGCTTTCTTGAAGCTGAGGTGGCGTGCAGCCGCTTCGAAGGTGCGCAGCAGGGACAGGCTGGGAAGGCGGTCGGCCATGGTTCGATGGTTAAGTCGTGCTTAATCATCGAATAATAAATTCTCGTTTGTGGCAGGGCCAGCCACTGACTAGACTTCGCGCCCATAAATCGGTCACGCCGCCGGCGCCCCGCCTCTCCCTCCTCTTCCAGGCGGGGCGCCGGATACCCTTCCGTGACCTGCTTGGCGCGCCATCGTCCGCAAGGACTGGCGCGTTTCTTTTGGGCACTGCCCGCCAACAGTAGAGGGTCCATCCGATGAGTGAATCCCGCATCCACTGCGCCGCGCTGGGCGGCAAGATCATGTCGGCCGACGAGGCCGCCGCTCTCATCCCGTCCGGCGCCAATGTCGGCATGAGCGGTTTCACCGGGTCGGGTTACCCGAAGGCGATACCGGCAGCGCTGGCGCGGCGGATCGAGGTCGAGAACGCGCGCGGCAACCGCTTCCGCATCGGCGTGTGGACGGGGGCATCGACCGCGCCCGAACTGGACGGCGCGCTGGCCAAGGTGGATGGCATCGAGATGCGCCTGCCCTACCAGTCCGATCCGGTGTGCCGCGAGCGCATCAACGCGGGCGAGATGGAGTACATCGATATCCATCTGTCGCACGTCGCGCAGTTCGTGTGGTTCGGCTTCCTGGGCAAGCTCGACGTGGCGGTGGTGGAAGTGGCTGGTGTGCTGCCCGACGGCCGGCTCATACCGTCGTCGTCGGTGGGCAACAACAAGACCTGGCTGGACCAGGCCGACAAGGTCATCCTCGAAGTCAATGCGTGGCAGAGCCCCAAGCTGGAGGGCATGCACGACATCTACTACGGTACCGAGCTGCCACCCTACCGCAAGCCGATTCCGCTGGTGGCTACCGCCGACCGCATCGGCGAGCCCTATCTGCGCTGCGATCCGGACAAGGTCATCGCCGTGGTCGAGACGAACAGCCCCGACCGCAATTCGGCCTTTGCCGCGCCCGACGAGAGCTCGCGCCGCATCGCCGGCCACATCCTCGAATTCCTCCAGCACGAAGTGCGCAAGGGCCGCCTGCCGCCCAACCTGCTGCCGCTGCAGTCGGGCGTCGGCAACATCGCCAACGCGGTGATGGCCGGGCTCAACGAAGGGCCGTTCGAGAATCTCTCCGCCTATACCGAGGTGCTGCAGGACGGCATGCTGGACATGATCAGGTCGGGCAAGCTCGCGCATGCCTCGGCAACCGCCTTCTCGCTCAGCAACGAGGCGCTGGCCGAACTCAACGCCAACCTGGATTTCTACCGCGAGCGCATCGTGCTGCGGCCGCAGGAGATCAGCAATCATCCCGAGGTGATCCGCCGCCTGGGCGTGATCGCGATGAACGGCATGATCGAGGCCGACATCTACGGCAACGTCAATTCCACCCACATCATGGGCTCGAAGATCATGAACGGCATCGGCGGCTCGGGCGACTTCGCGCGCAATGCCTACCTGTCTATCTTCATGACGCCGTCGCAGGCCAAGGACGGCGCGCTGTCGTGCATCGTGCCGATGGTCTCGCACGTCGACCACACCGAGCACGACGTCCAGGTGCTGGTGACCGAGCAGGGGCTGGCCGATCTGCGCGGCCTGTCGCCGCGCCAGCGCGCGAAGGTGGTCATCGACAACTGCGCCCATCCGGATTTCCGCCCGGCGCTGCGCGACTACTTCGCGCGGGCGCTGGAGCAGGCGCCGGGCCGCCATACGCCGCATCTGCTGGGCGAAGTGTTCGACTGGCATCTGCGCGCGCTGCGCGGCGAGCGGATGTAAAGCACTGCAAACCCGGGACGGCGATATGCGCAAGGACGGAGGGATGCTCTACCATTCGCATCTCCCCGTCTCAAGTTCGCTGAAGTCCGTCCCATGCCCCGAGCCGCACGCCGCCTTCTCTTCGCCGCCCTTTCCGGCCTGCTGGCCGCGGGGTGCGCCACGCCACCGCCCGCGGTGTATCAGTCGGAATCCTTCCAGCGCGAGACGCCTTTTGTCACCTGGAGCACGCGCGAGCCCGCCGATGCCTGCGAACTGGGCAAGCGCGCCTTGTTGAGCCAGGGCTACCGGCTCGACGGTTCGGATACGGTGCGCGTCAGGGGAGAAAAGCTCTTCCAGCCCCGGCCGGACGAGGGTGTCACGCTCAACATCACGCTGGTGTGCCTGCCGAGCAACGTCGGCGCGGTGATCTACGCCAATGCGCTGCAGACGCGCTATGCATTGAAGTCGGCGTCGACCAGTACCGGGGTCAGCGTGGCCGGCATCGGCTCCATCTCGCTGCCGTGGTCGGCGGACAAGGAGGCGCTGGTCAAGATCGGCGAGGAAACGGTCACCGACCCGGGCTTCTATCGCCGGCTGTTCGCGCTCGTCGAGGTGCTGGACGGCACGCGCGTCGATAGCGTCGACCTCTACAGCGGTGGTGTCGAGCGCTGACCGCGCGCGGCCTGCCACGCCGCCGGCCCGCCGTGTTTGGGGTCGTGCGGAATGTGGCCTATAATCGCGCCCTTCTTTCCCGCACCGTCCGCCTGCCATGAATGTCTTCCGCCCCGACGAGTCCGCGCCCGCGTCCCACGACGCGGGCCGCCGCGTGGGCCGCAGACGGGCCGTTCCATCATTCCAGCGCGGGCTCATGCTCGCGCTGTCATTCAAGGTGACAGGGTCTCCCGCCGTGCTTTCCCAGGCCGTGCGGGGCCGGAACCGGGACTGATCCCAGGCCACCCCGCACGGCACCTTGCCCAGGGCACGCCCAGCGCGCGTCCTGATCAACGTGCAGCCAGTGCGGGGAGGCCGGATTTCTTTCCCTCCGCCTCCCGATTCCGGGCTTTGTCCGGACTACGGACACATTCGAACGGGACACTTCCCGCCCAGGCTGCAATCATGATGCCGCGCGATGCGCGGCGAGGAACTTGCACATGGGTGATGTCATGGTTCTCACAAGAAGCTTCGTCCGCGCGAAGCGCCCCTGCACCGATGGATTCCGCTGGTTCGTGCGTCAGTTCGGCGAAGGCGGCAATTACCAGGAACTGCTCGACACGATGGTGGCGGCAGGGCGCGTCGGCGACGCATGCTGGCTCCTGGAGCAGTTCGGTCCCACCGGCGAAGTGCGCGTCGTCGATGCAATCGATGCCGAGGCGATCGTGTTCGCGGGCACGCTGGAGGTGCGCAGCAATGTCGACGTCGAGGGCAAGGTGCACGTCGGCGGCGATCTGCGGGTGGGGGGCGGGGTACGTGCCGGCGGCGAACTGATCGTCGGCGGCGACCTGCGGGCCGAGGGCGGCGTGCGGGCCGAAGGCCGCGCCTGGGTCGGCGGCGACCTGCGCGTAGGCTGGGGCGTCGAGGCGCTCGCAGACCTGCATTGCGTGGGCGAAGCCCGCATCGGCTGGGATTTGCGCTGCAGCGGGCGGGTGCGCCTGGACGGCAATGCCAGCATCGGCGCCGATCTGCACAGCGAAGGGGATGTGCGCTGCCGCAAGGGCCTGCAGGCCGGCGGCGACATCACGGTGGCGGCGAATCTCCGGGCCGGCCAGGGTATTGCCGCGGGCGGTTCGATCCGGGGGGCCATGCATCTGGAGGCGGGCTGGGGCATCAAGGCCGGCGGGCTGATCTGCGCGGAGGCGGCCATCCGCGCCGGAGAAAGCCTACAGGCGGGCGAGGGAATCCGCGCCGGTGCCGGATACGGCGTGTTCGCCGGGCTGGACGTGCAGGTCGAGTCCTGGGAAAGCAGCGCCCGCGTCAGCGCGCCGGTCAAGCCCGACAGCCTGATGAGCGGCTGGTGGGCCGGCCCGGCGGCGTGCTGAGGGAGAGCCGGACATGACCACGCTGGCGCTTTCGCCCCGTGCCTCGGGCGCTTTTCCGCAACCGCCGCCCGCGCGCGCCCTGCGCGGACTCGTCATCGCCTGGACCGAACGCCTGCGACGGGCCACCGCGATGGAGCTTCGCATCGACGTGCAGCGTCCGCACGAAGACATCGAGGCCGAACTCGATACCCTGCACGGGCGGCTTCATTCCGCCGCCGACCCACTGAGCGCCTGTACGCGCCTGTCCGCCTTCGAGGCGCGCTTTCCCGGCCTGGTCTTCCATTATCGCGAGGCCGATGGCGAGCACTACATCTATGTCGAGGACGTCGTCCATGGACGCCTCGCCGGCTATACCGTCTTCAACCGCCTGATCGAGGTCGATCGCCGCACCGACCGCCATGTGAGGGCGCCCCATTCCAAGTACGCGTCGGCCTACCAGAGGCGGGGAATCGCCACCGCCGTCTATGAGTGGGCGCTCGGCCAGGGCATCTGCCTCGTCAGCGGCGCGCGCCAGTCGGTCGGCGCGCATGCCCTGTGGCGTGCGCTGGGCCGCCGCCATACGCTGGGCTATGTCGCGATTCAAGGCAAGCGCATGCACGACCTCGGCACCGAACCCGCCCCGGCTTTGCGCGAGGACCTGAACACGCGCTTGATTTTGCTCGGCAGGGGGTGGAGCCTGGAGCGCCTGCAGGCGCAGGGGCTGTTGTTGCGGGCCGAGCTGCGGCCCGCCAACGAACGCCTGCTGCGAAGGGCCTGAGCGAATGCGGGCGCAGGTCCTGCCAGGCCGGGGCCCCGGCCTACGCGCTTATGCGTCGGCGGCGCCGTCTCCCGCTTCGTCGGCGTGTTCCTTGCGCAGGTCGCGATAGACGGCGGCGCGCATGATCATCATCGCCACCACCGGCGCGGTCATCAGCACGAAGACGCTGATCAGCAGTTCGTGTATCACAAGCCTGGACTGCGCGACGGTGAAATACACCATCGACGCGATCAGGATGCAGCCTGCGCCGAGCGTGACGGTGATCGCCGGGCCGTGGATGCGCTGGTAGAACGTGCCCAGCCGCAGCAGGCCCAGGGCACCGGTGAGGGCGACGAGCCCGCCGAGCACGAGCAGGAAGGCGACGGACAGCGCGGCCCACCAGGGCAGGGTTTCGGCGATGTTCATTCGATCACCTCGCCGCGCATCAGGAACTTCGCCAGCGCGATCGTCGACACGAAGCCGAGCAGCGCGATCATCAGCGCCGCCTCGAAGTAGATCTGGCTGCCGTGCCGGATGCCCAGCATCAGGGCAAGCAGCATCGTGCACATCCAGAGCGTGTCGAGGGCCAGCACGCGGTCCTGCGCGGAAGGCCCGATCAGCAGGCGCAGGGTGCACAGGATCATCGCCAGGACCACGCACACGAGTGCAAAGATGATTGCTGCGGACAGCACGCTCGCGCTTGTCACGTTCCTTCCCCCTGTTTCGGATGCCTGGGTTGTTCGAACACCTCGATGATCGGTTGCTCGTAGTGGGATTTGATGGTGTCGATCCACCATTGCTCGTCATGCAGGTCGAACACGTGGAGCAGCAGCTCATGGGTGTCGGGCAGGATCTCCACCCATACGGTGCCGGGCGTCGAGTTGATCAGGCATGACAGCAATGCCAGGCCGTGCGGGCTGTGCAGATCGAGCGGCACGCGGATGAACTGCGAATTCACGCCCTCCGACCTGCGGAACAGAATGATCTGGCTGACGTTGAAGCACGAGCGCACGATCTCGATCAGGGACAGCCACAGCAGGCGGAACAGGGCCAGCGGCCGCGCGATGTGCGCGTACCCGTGGGGCTGCAGCGGGCGCGCGAGCATCGGCGCGGCGATGCCGAGCACGCCGCCCAGCAGCCAGTGGGCGGGCTCCACGCTCTGGTTGAGCATCAGCCACATCAGCAGCAGGCAGATCGAGAGAATCGGGGAGGGCAGCCAGCGTTTCATCGTTCGAGCCCCCGTTGCGGCGAGCGCATCACCGGGGGTTCGCCCAGCACGCGTTCGCTGTACGTGGTGACCTGCGCCAGCCCCGCCACGGTGCGGTCCAGGTAGTCGAACACGGTGCCGGCCTGCAGCGTCAGCATCACGCACAGCGCGACCAGCGCCGTCACCGGCGCGGCCTCCGAGAACTGCAGCCTGGGCGGCGCGATGTCGCCCGAGGCCCAGAAGATGCGCACCCCCAGCCGCATCAGGGCGATGATCGCCGCCAGGCCGCCGACGATGACCAGCGCGATGAAGCCCCAGGTCAGGCCGGGCACCTTGCCTTCGGTCGGCGACACTTCGAGCAGCGCATGGAACAGGCTGAACTTGGCGACGAAGCCCGACAGCGGCGGCATGCCGCTGATGACCAGCGCGCAGGCGGCGAAGCTCAGGCCGAGGAAGGCCAGCGTGCCGGGGATGCCCTGGCCGACCGGGTCTTCCGGCTTGTCCTCGATCGCGAATGCTTCCATGGTGATCGCGATCAGCGCCGCGCCGGGGGGGCGGATGCGCTCGGTCAGTTCGACCAGCAGCATGAAGGCCGCCATCGCCAGCGTTGAGCCCAGCAGGTAGTACAGGCCGGAGGCGAGCACCGGCCCGCCCGCCTGGCCGATGACCGCGAGCAGTGTGCCGGACGAGATGATCGCGCCGTAGCCCGCCATACGCCCGCCGTCCTGGCTGGCCAGCATGCCGATCGCGCCGAAAAACAGCGTGGCCATGCCGCCGATCGTCAGGGCGGTGAAGCCGAAGCCGGCGAGCGCGCCGGCGTCGTTGCCGAACACGGCCAGCCATACCCGCAGCACCGCATACACGCCGACCTTGGTCATCAGCACCAGCATCGCCGCCACCGGCGCCGAGGCGGATGCGTAGGTGCCGGGCAGCCAGAAGCCCAGCGGCCACATCGCGCCCTTGGTCAGGAAGGCCAGCCCGAGCACGCACACGCCGATGCTCAGCAGCCAGGTGTCCTCGTTGCCGAGCAGGGCGACGCGCGCGCCCAGGTCGGTGAGGTTGAGGGTGCCGCTCGCCGCGTAGATCAGGGCGACGCCGATCAGGAACATGAAGGACGCGACCAGGTTGATGGCGATGTACTGCATGCCCGCGCGAATGCGGTGCAGGTTGTAGCCATGCAGCACCAGGCCGTAGGACGCTGCCAGCATGACCTCGAAGAAGACGAAGAGGTTGAACAGGTCGTTGGTCAGGAAGGCGCCGTTCAGCCCCATCAGCAGGAACTGGAACAGGGTATGGAACTGGATGCCCACCCGGTCCCAGCGCCGTGCCGAGAACACCAGCACGGCAAGCGCGATGGTGGCGGTGAGCAGCAGCATCAGGGCCGTCAGCCGGTCGACCAGCAGCGCAATGCCGAAGGGCGCGGCCCAATTGGAGGCAAGATAGACGCCGATGCCGTCCGGCCAGTAGCCGCCGTCGGCCATCGCCAGCAGGACGGCGGCCAGCACCCACAGCAGGATGGTGCTGGTCACGCTGCAGGCGAATTTCAGCGAATAGCGGCTCTGCTTGACCGGGATCAGCAGCGCGCCGGCCAGCAAGGGCAGCAGCACCGGCAGGACGATGAAGTGTTGCAGGAAGGGCAGGTCGTTCATTCGCGCGGCTCCTTGCCGTCCACATGGTCGCTTCCGGTCAGGCCGCGGGCGCCGATCATGATCACGAGATAGAGCGCGGTGGTTGCAAAGCCGATCACGATGGCGGTCAGGACCAGGCCCTGCGGCAGCGGATCGGCAAACTGCGCGGGATCGATGGCGGGGCTCAGGGTGATGGGCGGCCGGTCGACCGACAGCCGGCCCATGGCGAAGATGAAGATATTGACCGCGTAGGACATCAGCAGCAGGCCCGTGATGAGCTGGAAGGTTCGGGGGCGGAGGATCAGCCAGATGCCCGATCCGAACATCACGCCGACGGCGAGGGCGATGACGATTTCCATTACAGCATCCCTCCGTTGGCGGCCGGAAGGCCGGCATCCGCGGCCTGTTCGCCCGGCTTCTTGTGCGCGCGCAGCGATTGGTGCGCCAGTGCGACGAGCATCAGCATCGTCGTTCCGACGACGACCGCGAACACGCCGAGGTCGAACAGGAAGGCGCTGGGCATGTGCAGTTCGCCCAGCAGCGGGAGGTCGAGGTGCGCGGTGTGGGTCGTCAGGAAGGGATGGCCGAAGGCCCAGGCGCCGAGGCCGGTGGCGCATGCCAGGAGCAGGCCGAAGCCCAGCCAGCGGTGCGGCCTGAGGGTAATATGGGTCTCCACCCAGGTCGCGCCCGCGAGCATGTATTGGACGAGGATGGCGACCGCGAAGATGAGGCCGGCGACGAAGCCGCCGCCGGGCAGGTTGTGCCCGCGCATGAAGAAATACACCGAGATCACGCCCATGAAGGGCAGCAGCAGGCGCAGGTAGATGCCGGCCACGAGCAGATAGCCGCTGTCGGCCTGCTCGGCGGGGGATTGCCTGCTTGCCGGGTCGAAAGCGTGGCGCTGCTGGGGCGGCATCTCCGCGCTGTCCGGCGCGGGGCGGAAGCGGCGCAGCAGGGCATAGACGGTGAGCGCCACGATCGCCAGGACGGTCACCTCGCCCAGGGTGTCGAAACTGCGGAAATCCACCAGCAGCACGTTCACCACGTTGCTGCCGCCGCCGCCGCTCAAGGCGTTGTACAGGAAGAAGTCGGCGATCGTGTCCGAGGCGGGATGCACCAGCACCGCATAGGTCAGCGCCGCCAGGGCGAGGCCGCCGGCCACCGCGACGATCATGTGCAGCGTGCGCCGGATCCAGACCGTACGGGAAACGGTCAACTGCAGCTCGGACGCCTCGATGCGCGGCGGAAGCCAGCGCAGGCCGAGCAGGATCAGCACGGTGGTGACGGTCTCGACCATCAACTGGGTCAGTGCGAGGTCGGGGGCCGACAGCCACAGGAAGGTCGCCGCCGTCACGATGCCGGTGCCCCCGACCAGCACGAGCGCGGTCAGGCGGTGGTACTTCGCCATCCACGCGCCTGCGATCGCGCAGGCGCCGCCGATGAGCCACACGCCGGCGAACAGCGGGTCGAAGCCTTCCAGCGGCAGAATCGTCCATTCCGGCGGCGCGCCGGCGAGCAGCAAGGGCAGCGTCAGCAAGGCCAGCATCATCAGAAACAACTGGGGCTGAAGCTTGGCTGTGCCCAGGCGGCGCAGCAGCCATTCGGCCGCGCGGGTCAGGGATTGCATCGCGGTCTCGTAGGCCTGCGCGCCGTTGAAGTGGCTGAGCAGCGGCGCGCGCGTGCGCTCGCGTAGGTTGAAGCGCCAGCGCAGCACGGCGTACAGGGCGATGCCGCCGAGCAGCGCGATCACGCTCATCAGCAGGGGCAGGTTCCAGCCGTGCCAGGTCGCCAGGTCGTAGTGCGGCGTCTGCTCGCGCAGGCTCGCGCTCACCGCCAGGTCGAGGACCGGCCCGATGCTGATCGCCGGCACCATGCCGACCACCAGGCAGGTCAGCACCAGCAGTTCGACCGGAAAGCGCATCCAGCGTGGTGGTTCGTGTGGATCGCGCGGCAGCTCGCCGGCCGGTTTGCCGAAGAAGATCGAGATGAAACGCAGCGAATAGGCCACGCTGAACATGCCCATTGCGATCGCGGCCGTCGACATCCACCAGTTGCGGTCGCCGCCGACGTGCAGGGTCTCGGCGAAGAACATCTCCTTCGACAGGAAGCCGTTGAGCAGCGGCACGCCGGCCATCGCCGCGCTGGCGACGATGGCCAGCGTGGCGGTGATCGGCAGCTTCTGGCGCAAGCCACCCAGAATGCGCATGTCGCGCGTGCCGGTTTCGTGGTCGATGATGCCCGCGGCCATGAACAGCGAGGCCTTGAAGGTGGCGTGGTTGAGGATGTGGAAGATCGCCGCGACCATCGCCAGCGGTGTGCCGATGCCGATCAGCACGGTGATCAGGCCGAGGTGGCTGATCGTCGAATACGCCAGCAGGCCCTTGAGATCATGCTGGAAGATGGCGATGAAGGCACCGATCAGCAGCGTGCACACGCCGGCGCCGGCGATGATCCACGTCCATTCCGGCGTGCCCGACAGGGCCGGCCACAAGCGCACCAGCAGGAAGACGCCGGCTTTCACCATCGTCGCCGAGTGCAGGTAGGACGATACCGGCGTGGGGGCGGCCATCGCATGTGGCAGCCAGAAATGGAAGGGGAACTGGGCGCTCTTGGTGAGCGCGCCGAGGGCGATGAGCACCAGCGCGGTCAGGTACAGGTCGTCGGCGCGGATGAGGTCGCCCGCCGCAAGGACGATGTCCAGGTCGTAGCTGCCGACAATGTGCCCCAGCACGAGCACGCCGGCGAGCAGACAGAGGCCGCCGGTCGCGGTGACGGTGAAGGCCATGCGGGCGCCGCGCCGCGCATCGGCGCGATGGTGCCAGTAGCCGATCAGCAGGAAGGAGGTCAGGCTGGTCAGCTCCCAGAACACCACCAGTTGGACCAGGTTGCCGGACAGCACGACGCCCAGCATCGAGCCCATGAAGGCGAGCAGGAAGGAGAAGAAGCGGGGTACCGGGTCGTCCGGCGACATGTAGTAGCGCGCATACAGCACGACCAGCAGGCCGATGGCGAGGACCAGCAGGATGAATACCCAGGCCAAACCGTCCATGCGCAGCAGGAAGTGCAGCCCCTGGGCGGGCAGCCAGGCGAACTCCTCGCGCAGGACCGTTCCCTCCGAGATCGCCGGATAGAGCGAGGCGACGACGACGAGCCCGTAGACCGCCACGCCCGCAGCGAGCCACGACTCGCGATTGCGGGCGTCCTGTGGCATCAATGCGGCGATGAGGCTGGCGATGAAGGGGACGAAAACGAGGGAGGCGAGCAGCATCGGGCCGTGGCGGAAGGCAGGGGGGACGGATCGCAAAAGATACCACAGCAAATCCCGCGCCAAGACGTGATCGATCGACGAAAATTCCTTCTTTTTGCGGGCATTGGCCTCCGTTGCATGAGTGATGGGCGTGCCGTCCCGTGGCCGTCGGTGCGAACCGGTGCCGGGGGCGGCTCCGTCCCGCATCGCGGGGTGCCGGGCGATGGGGGCGCCGGCCGGATTGCTCCAACTGACTCGATGAATGGAGCAATTGTTCAGTACTGACATGCTCCAAGTGTGTCGGCGCATGCGGCAGGCAATCGGATTTCGCGGTAACTGATTGACGGTAAATGAGGTTCCTTGCCTGGCACGCGCCATGCTGGATGGCTTGCGTGGCGATCGACGCCCGACGACATCGACAAGAGGAGACACCCGATGCTTTACGCACACCCTGGCCATTCTGGCGCGCCGATCCAGTACAAGGCGAAGTACGACAA
>NZ_AMXE01000076.1 GCF_000310205.1 Thauera linaloolentis 47Lol = DSM 12138
TACGCAAAACAACCCAGCCAAACACCACTGCCCTGCAGCCGCAACCCGCACGGCTGCAGACCAGAAAAACATGCAACGCGGGCTTCAGCGCGCGCTGAAGCCCGCATCTTCGATTGCCTGGTAAATATCGGCCGAGGAAACGAAATGACCGTGCTCGATGTGTGCTTCACCGCTCTCGAGCGAAATCTCGAGATAGCCGATGCCCGGGAGATCCTGGATAGCGTTGGTGACCAGACGCAAGCAGTGCTCATCGCGCATGCCGGTGATCGTCAGGGTGGTTGTCTGCATGGAGTGCGCTCCTGAATGGTTGTGCGGGCTGTGCCGGCCGGCAAGCAAGGTCCTGGAGAGGCCGATGCTTGCTGAGGACGAAAAAAATAGTACGGTGTTGCAAAGTAGGCTGCATGGTACAGATGTCAGTGTAAGAATTAGGGCCGCATGCCGCCTCCGTGGGCGATGCGTTCCGCCTTTCAGCCCAATCTGTGCCCAATTCATGACGTCTCCCCTTGAAGATTCCCTTAGCGGCGTGCTCGACGAACGCTTTCATCTGGCGCCCTCGGATGCCTTGCGGGTCGGGACGATCGCGCATGGCGACCTGCTCGAATGCGCACCTGCCTTGCCGTTGTCCGAAGCGGCACGGCTGATGAGCGAGCGCCGCGTCAGTTCAATCCTCGTCGTAGATGGGGAGGCCGTCGTCGGTATCTGGACCGAACGGGATGCGCTTGCGATAGATTTTGGCGATCGCGCAGTCTTTTCGCAGCCGATCTCCTCGGTCATGAGCGCTCCGGTGCGCACTGTGCCGGCATCGATGAGCCTGCACGAACTGACCCAGCGATTTCGTGAGGAGTGTGTGCGCCACTATCTGGTCATGGACGAGGCCGGCCAGCGTTGCGGGATCGTGTCCTTGTCGGACGTAGTGCTCAACCAAGGGCTGGAGCACTATCTCAAGTTGCGCAAGGTTGACTCCCTGATCAAAGGGGGGCTGCATGTGTTGCCTTCGGATGCTTCCCTTACGGAGGCGACTCGCCTCATGCGCGAAGCGGCTCTGGATGCCGTCGTGGTGGATTTCGGAACAGGAATGGAGGCCGATGCGCGGGGGCGCTACGGGATCGTGACCGAGCGGGACGTCATGCGCCTGGTGGCCCGGCGGGAGACGGGGCGATCTGTCGGTGCGATCGCCAGCCGGCCGCTGATGACGGTGTCCGAGCATGTCAGCCTGTATCGTGTGCGCGGCATGATGACCGAGCGCCGAATCCGCCACATCGGTGTCGTGCGTAGCGATGGCGAGCTTGCAGATGTAATCAGTTTCAGCGACATCCTGAGCGGAATGGAACTCGCCTACGTACACGAGTTGCAGCAGGCCTTGCGCGAGTCCGATCTGGCGCTGAGCTGTTCCCAGCGCAATCTTTACCTGGCGGAGCAAGTCATCGAGAGTTCGCTCGAAGGCATCATGGTGACCGATGCGCGGGGCAGGATCATCTCGGTCAATCCGGCCTTCAGCCGCCTTACAGGCTATGCCGCGGAGGAGGTCGTCGGCCGCAGCCCCTCGCTCCTGTCCTCGGGCCGGCAAAGCTCGGCTTTCTATGCCCGTATGTGGGAATGCCTGCAGACCGAGGGCAAGTGGCAAGGCGAATTGTGGAATCGCCGCAAATCGGGCGAGATCTACCCCGAGCTCCTGCACATCACCGCGATCAGGGATGTCGCAGGCCAGCTCACCCACTATGCGGCGCTCTTCACCGATATCAGCCGGCTGAAGGAGACCGAGGCGCGGATCCGCGATCTGGCATATTACGACCCGCTCACCGGCCTGCCCAACCGCCGCCTGCTGGAGGATCGCCTGTTGGTCGAGCTGTCGCACGCGGCGCGCATGGGCAGCCGGCTGGCGGTGATGTTCGTCGATCTCGACCGTTTCAAGCGCATCAACGACAGCCTGGGCCACGAGGTCGGCGACCGTGTGCTGGTGGAGGTCGCCCGCCGCATTCGCGCCTGCCTGCGGGAGGACGACACGGTGGCGCGCATGGGCGGGGACGAGTTCGTCGTCATCCTCGGCAATCTTGCGCAGCCCGACGATGCCGTGGCGACGGCGCGCCGCATCGTGGCGGCGCTGCGCCGCCCGGTCGTCACCGATGGCCGCGAGCTCGTGGTGACGACCAGCATCGGCATCAGCATCTATCCGGATGATTCGATGGAGTCGGCCACGCTGATCAAGAATGCAGACGTGGCCATGTACCGCGCCAAGGAACAGGGGCGGAACAGTTTCCAGCTCTACCAGCCGGCGATGAATGCGCGCAGCCTGGAGCATCTGGCGCTAGAAACCGCACTGCATGGTGCCGTGCAGAGGGATGAATTGCTGTTGCATTTTCAACCCCTGGTTCGCGCGGAGAGCGGAGAGCTGGCTGCTGCCGAGGCTTTGCTGCGCTGGCAGCATCCCGAGCTGGGGCTGGTCTCGCCGGCGGATTTCATCCCATTGGCCGAGGAAACCGGCCTGATCGTACCGATCGGCGAGTGGGTATTGCGCCACGCCTGTACCCGGCATCGCAGCTGGTGCGATGCCGGCCGCGTGCCGCTGCGCATGATGGTGAACATTTCCGCGCGGCAGTTCCGCCAGGAAACCTTCGTCGACATGGTCCGGCGGGTATTGGTGGAGACTGGGATGGAGCCTGCGCTGCTGACGCTGGAGCTGACCGAGAGCATGCTGATGGAAGACACCGAGGCCTCGGTGGTCCGCATGCAGCAGCTGCGCGAGCTGGGGGTGAGCCTTGCGCTCGACGACTTCGGGACGGGCTATTCGTCTCTTGCGTACTTGAAAGGTTTTCCGATCGATGAACTGAAGATCGATCGCCTGTTCGTGCGCGGCATCGACCGCAACCCACGCGATGCGGCGCTGGTATCGGCCATCGTATCGCTCGGCCACAGCCTGGGGCTGCGCGTGGTTGCCGAAGGCGTCGAGACCCGCGCCCATCTCGACGTCCTGCGCCGGCATGGCTGCGACCTGGCGCAAGGCTTTCACTTCAGCCAGCCTCTACCCTGGCAATCCTTCCTCACCACCTACTGAGCGAGGTGGCCGTGCGGCCGGGGTCAGGAGCGTGCGTCCAGCGCCTGCCAGGCGGCCTGCACGGCCTCTGCCCCGTAGCGCCGTTCCAGCCGGCGCACCGTGAAATGCCCGCGGCTGACATCCTGGAAATGGTTCATGAACATCAGGTTGATGCCGGCGCCGGCGGCGGCGCCGATACCGGGTACCAGCATGCCGGCAGCCTTCTGCGTCAACTGCACCTTGTAGCGCGCGGCCACCATCGTGATCAGTCGCACCAGTGCTGGAGCGCCTTCGCTCGTCAAACCCTTTTCGGCCAGATGGCGTGCCGCCTCGCCCACCGTGGTCGCCAGTGCCGCGCGTACGGCGTAGTAGCCGGATTCCGCGGCATCGTCGCTACGGCTGTTGCCGCCGAGGGCGAACACCTCCAGCGCCGCCAGCCGCGCCCGGGCATTGCCGATGTCCTCGCCTTCGGCACGGGCGATATCGAGAATGGCACGCATGATGAGGACCGTCGATAGCGGGATTTCCACGGCCAGACCGGCCAGGCCGAAGGCGCCGCCCGCGCCGCCGCTGACCGAGCCGAGCAGTTTGTGCAGGCGGGGCGATGCATCGCGGGCTTCGGGTTGCAGTGTCCTGGCTGCTGTTTCCAGTGCCTTCAGCAAGGCATCGTGTGCAATCGCGCCGACGCGGTCGCGCCAGCTCGCGGGCAGATAGGCCATGCCTTTCTCGAGCGGGCTGCCGACGAGGCTGCTCAGGCGCGCGGTCAGGCTTGGCCGGTCGAGCAGCGTGCGCGCACGGGCAAGGTCGTCGAGATCGGCAGGGGAAAGCGATGGCGTGCTCATGCTGCGGGCGTGATGGTGTGCGTGTCCTTGCAGCGTCAGACGCCGGGCGGCGGCATGCGTTCCGCCGCCCGGGGCGGAAGGCTCACGACGGCTTGCCGTTCTCGAGCGACTGCAGGATCGCCGCGCCCAGTACTGCTGCCGACTGCGCGCCCGACACCGCCAGCTTGCGGTTCAGGATGAAGAAAGGGACGCCCTCTATGCCCTGGCTGCGCACGCCTTCGGCCATTCTCCTCACCTTGTCGATGTCTTCGCGCCCGTCGAGCCATTCGCGCACCGCATCGCGGCGTTCGCCGCACGCCGCGGCGATGTCGGCCAGCGTGTCCTTGTCGCCGATGTCGCGGCCTTCCTGGAAATGGGCCGTGAACAGCGCGTCGGCCAGCATCTGGATGTGCGCCGGCGTCTGGCCGATGGATTGCGCGCGGTACATCAGGCGGTGTGCCTGCAGCGTGTTGGGGCGGGTCCGGATGCGCTCGAAAGCGTAGTTCAGGCCATCTTCCGCCGCGGCGTCGCGCACCTTGTCGAGTACGGCATCGGCCTTGATCGGGCCGCCGAACTTGGCTTCGAGGAACGCGCGGTAGGGCTCGCCCGCCTCCGGCGTGTCGGGATTGAGGAAGAACGGGAGCCAGTTCACCCGGATATCGAGATCGGGGCGTGCCGCCCTGAGCTCCTCGATGGCGCGATCGAGCCGGAACTTGCCCAGGAAGCACCAGGGACAGACGAAGTCGGAAACGAGGTCGATGTTCAGGATCATGGTATGGAGTGGGTTATCGGGCTGACGGGTAGTGTCGCCGATCCATAGCGCCGGATCAGAGAAAGCGTGCGATAAAGCAGGGCTGGGCGGGGTCGGCGCCTTCCGGCAGCGGCAGCCATACGCGCCGGCCGCTGCCCGGAATGCGCGTCACCGTGCCGCCGTCGGCGGCCAGGATGCGGTCGAGCCGCAACGCCCGGTTTCCATCCGGCTGCACGAACTCCAGCCGGTCGCCGACACCGAAGCCGTTCTTGACCTCGACTTCCGCGAGCGCGCGTGCGGCATCGTAACCGACCACCTCGCCAACCAGCAGGCTGCGGCCGGATTCGGAGTGGCCGCGCAGGTAGTTCTGGTGTTCCGGCGTGTGATGGCGCTGGTAGAAACCGTCGGTATAGCCGCGGCTGGCGAGGCCTTCGAGTTCCCCGAGCAGGCGGGGATCGAAGGGCCGGCCGGCGAGCGCATCGTCGATTGCGCGGCGATAGCCCTGGCTGGCGCGGGCGACGTAGTAAGGGCTCTTGGTGCGGCCCTCGATCTTCAGCGAATCGACGCCGATCTCCACCAGGCGCTGTACGTGCTCGATTGCGCGCAAGTCCTTCGAGTTGAGGATGTAGGTGCCGTGCTCGTCCTCCTCGATCGGCATCAATTCTCCGGGGCGGGTGCCCTCCTCCAGCAGCCAGACCTTGCTGCCGCCGAGGTGGCGCGGCCCGCCGCCGAGGGCGATGCCCTGCGCGGTGTCGGACCGGCTGCGCGTGGCGGTGCCGACCGCGCCCGCATCCTTCGGGCTGCCGATCGGCGTGCCGCCATCGGCCTGCACGTCGCCGGCCGCGTTCTCGCCGGCGGCATGGAGCTTGTAGTCCCAGCGGCAGGAATTGGTGCAACTGCCCTGGTTGGGGTCGCGGTGATTGAAGTAGCCCGACAGCAGGCAGCGGCCCGAGTAGGCGATGCACAGTGCGCCATGCACGAAGACTTCCAGCTCCATGTCCGGACAGGCGTCGCGGATCTCCGCGACTTCGCCGAGCGACAGCTCGCGCGACAGGATGATGCGCTTGATGCCGACCGACTGCCAGAAGCGTACCGAGGCATGGTTGGTGGTGTTGGCCTGTACCGACAGGTGGATGTCCACCTCCGGCCAGCGCTCGCGCACCAACATCATCAGGCCGGGGTCGGCCATGATCAGTGCATCGGGCTTCATCTCCATCACCGGTGCCATGTCGTTTTCGAAGCTGCGGATCTTGGCGTTGTGCGGGTAGATGTTGGCGACCAGGTAGAACAGCTTGCCCGCCGCGCGTGCCTCGGCCATGCCGGCGGCGAGGGTGTCGAGCTGGCCGAAGCTGTTGTTGCGCACGCGCAGCGAATAGCGCGGCTGGCCGGCGTAGACCGCGTCCGCCCCATACGCGAAGGCAGTGCGCATCATGTCGAGCGTGCCGGCGGGGGCGAGCAGTTCGGGGCGGCGGGGGAAGGGGGGCATGTGCTTGAATCTTGGGGCGTTCGGCGAGGACGGGATTGTAAGCGCTAATCCTGGCGGAGCAGGCGCGGATCCTTGGCCAGGCGCCTGACGTGGGCGGCGGAGTTGCTCGTCGTCAGGATGAGGCGCCGGCCGGCTCTTGCGCCACCCAGGCGGCCAGGCCGCGGCCCGCCGCCCTGCCGCTGGCGAAGCAGGCCGTCAACAGGTAGCCGCCGGTCGGTGCTTCCCAGTCGAGCATCTCGCCGGCGACGAAGACGCCCGGGCGGGCGCGCAGCATCAGCCGGTCGTCCAATGCCTCGAAACGGACGCCGCCGGCGCTGCTGATGGCTTCGTCCAGCGGGCGGGGCGCCACCAGCGTCAACGGCAGCGCTTTGATGCCGGCCGCGAGCAGGTTGGAATCATCGAAGGCACCCGGTGGCAGGCACTCGTGCAGCAGCGCGGCCTTGACGCCCTTGATGCCGGCCTGGCCCTGCAGATGGCTGGCCATGGAGCGGCTGCCACGTGGCCGGGAGAGTTCGGCGGCGAGGCGCTGCTGGCTGCGGCCCGGTGCCAGGTCCAGCGCCAGCACGGCGCCGCCTTGCGCCGAGATCGTGTCACGCAAGGCGGCGGACAGGGCGTAGATCAGCCCGCCCTCGATGCCGCTTGCGGATACGAGACATTCTCCGGCGCGTTCGTGGAGCAGGCCGGCTGCATCGGTGAAGCGGGCGAGCACCGATTTCAGCGGCTGGCCGCGGAAGCGCTCCAGGAAGTACGGGCTCCAGCCGGCCTCGGCGCCGCGGGCGACGTCGAAACCGCAGTTCGCGGGCCGCAAGTCCGCGACGTCGACCCCGGCGCCACGCAGCAAGGGTATCCAGCCGCCGTCCGAGCCGAGTTTCGCCCAGCTTCCGCCGCCCAGGGCGAGCAGCACCGCATCGGCCTCGACGAGGCGTTCGCCGCCGATGGTGGCGAAGCGCAGGCGCTGGACGGAAGCGCCGAGGCCGGGCGCCGCCAGGCGCGGGGCCGTGGAGCGGGGCGGCTCGGTGTTTTCTCCGGTCGCCCAGCCCAGCCAGCGGTGCCGCATCTCGAAGCGCACGCCGGCCGCGCGCAGCCGTGCCAGCCAGGCACGCAGCAAGGGGGCCGCCTTCATCTCTTTCGGGAACACACGGCCCGAGGTGCCGACGAAGGTCTCCACGCCCAGGCCGTGGGCCCAGTCCTGCAGTGCCTGGGGGCTGAAGTTGCGGATCATCGGTTCGAGGACGTCGCGCCGGGCGCCGTAGCGCGGCAGGAAGGCGTCGAGCGCTTCGCCGTGGGTTAGATTGAGTCCGCCGCGCCCGGCGAGCAGGAACTTGCGTCCGACCGAGGGCATGGCATCGAAGACCGTCACGGCCATGCCCTCGGCTGCAAGCGTTTCCGCCGCCATCAGGCCGGCCGGGCCGCCGCCGACGACGGCCACCCGGGCGTGCCCGGGGCGCGGGTAGGCGAGTGGCGGAGACTGCGTCATGGCGGGAGCGGGTTGTTTGCGCGCCGGGTGTCGCGGCTGCTTCAGGCAGGCGCGAAGTGGCGGCGGAACCCTTCCGGCACGGGGCCTTTGCGGCGCTGGCCGTAATCGAAGAAGACGATGCCGGTCTTGCCGCGCGCGACTTCCCTGGCGCTGCGCTCTTCCGTGATGCGCCAGACGAGGTCGCAGCCGAATTCATGGAAATCCGTGGCGCTCATCTCGATCGCCATCGTCTCGCCATGAAAGGCTTCCGAACGGTATTGCAGCGCGGCATCGGCGACGATGACCCCTAGCCCTTCCACATCCATTTCGGTGAAGCCCATGGATTGCATGAAACGCACGCGGGCCTCCGAAACCAGGCCGAGCAACTGGGCGTTGTCCAGGTGCCCCGCATTGTTGATGTGCGTGATCAGCAGCGGGATCGAGGTGCGGAAGGTGAACGTGCCGGGCAGTTCGATGCGGATGCGGGCCATGGTGGGACTCTGGGCGTGATGCGGTCGTAAACGTGAAATGGCCCGGGCGCAGGGTCCGGGCCACGGCGATGCAACGCGGCCTGGTGGCCGCCGATCGATATCAGGCCTGCGGCGGAATGCGCAGTACCTGGCCCGGGTAGATCTTGTCAGGATGCGAAAGCATCGGCTTGTTTGCCTCGAAAATGGCCGGGTACTTGTTGGCGTTGCCGTAGAACTTCTTGGCAATCGCCGACAGCGTGTCGCCGCGCACCACGGTGTGGAATTGCGCTTCCGGCTCGCTGCGAGCCACGCTCAGGCGGTCCTCGACCTTGGCCACGCCGGCGACGTTGCCCGCGGCGAGCAGGATCTTCTCGCGCGTCGCCTGGTCGGGAGCGGTGCCCGATACGGTGACGACCGAGTTGGCGCTGTCGAACTCGATGGCCAGGTCGGCCGGCGCGAGCTGGAGCGCGCTGATGTAGTTGTGGATCGCGGATGCGGCCTTGGCGCTGGCCGCTGCCGCGTCGGGTGCCGCTTCGGCCGCCTTGGCTTCACCGCTGCCGAAGAGTTTTTCGCCGGCTTCCTTTACGAAATCGAAGAATCCCATGTGTGTCTCTCCTGATTGATCGCTTGGCAAGGCCTTCAGCATAGACGATTCTCGAGGCCGCGGTCCATTTTGCAGAAGGCTGATGCGGAGTGTGCGATGGCGTTCAGGTAGAATCGCGCCAATTCCCTTCCTTTCATTTCCATCAGGAGAGTGCAGCACATGTTCGATCAGGAAGACAGCGAACTGGGCGTCGTCATGGGCGTGGTGTTCGGCATCATCGCGCTGGTCATCGCCTTCGTCATCGGCCTTGGCGTGTATCAACTGCGTTCCGGGCAAACATCGGCACCGGTTGCCGTGGTCGAGGACATCTTCGTAGACGTGGTCGAGGTCGGCGAGCCCCTCGTGAAGATCTACTTCGATCTCGGCCAGACGGCCTTGCCGTCGGCGGCTCCCGAGCAGATCGCAACCGTGGTCGCGGCGCTGGAAGCCGCTCCGGCGGCGAACGTGCTGCTGTCGGGCTATCACGACGAGACGGGCGGCGCGACGGTCAACGCCGAGGTCGCGAAGCAGCGCGCGCTGTCGGTGCGTGACGCGCTGATCGCCGCCGGCGTGCCGCAGGCCCGCGTGGCGATGCGCCGTCCGGCCGTCACCCTGGGCGGCGACGATGCGACCGAGGCGCGCCGCGTCGAGGTGCGTGTGCAGTAAGCGGCTTTCAGGCCGCTTCCAAGGAGCCGGGCTTGCCCGGCTTTTTTTTGCCGTCGGGCCATCCCAAGGCAAAAAGCTCCTCCGGGGACGGCGACGCGTGCCGCGGTGGGGCGCGTTCTTGCGCCCCGGGCTGGTGCGCATGCACCCGCAGGGTGCAATTGCGATGCGTTCCGGGTTTTTGGCGGCGCGGTCCGCAAAAACACGCACCGTTCGGGTGAGATTGATGCACAATATCGGTGATACACGCGACCGCCTCGGGTAAAACCGAGGCGGTCGCGTGCGCATGTCCATCCACTAACAGGCCAAGCATCATCATGAAATATCAGTCTCTCGAGGAGTTCCTGGCTTACGTTGAGCAACGCAACCCCGGCCAACCCGAATATCTGCAGGCGGTCAGCGAGGTCATGGAGAGCCTCTGGCCCTTCATCTCCGCCAATAAACGCTACGCCGAGCACGCACTCCTCGACCGTCTGATCGAACCCGAACGCGTGATCATGTTCCGCGTGTCCTGGGTGGACGACAAGGGCGACGTCCAGGTCAATCGCGGCTACCGCATCCAGCACAGTTCCGCCATCGGCCCCTACAAGGGCGGCCTGCGTTTCCACCCCTCGGTCAACCTGTCGATCCTGAAATTCCTCGCCTTCGAGCAGACTTTCAAGAACGCGCTGACCACGCTGCCCATGGGCGGCGGCAAGGGCGGTTCCGACTTCGACCCGAAGGGCCGCAGCCCGGGTGAGGTGATGCGTTTCTGCCAGGCCTTCATGAGCGAACTGTATCGCCACGTGGGCCCCGACACCGACGTGCCGGCCGGCGACATCGGCGTGGGCGGCCGCGAGGTCGGCTACATGGCGGGCATGATGAAGAAGCTGTCGAACAACGCCGCCTGCGTATTCACCGGCAAGGGCCTGACCTTCGGCGGCTCGCTGATCCGCCCGGAATCGACCGGCTACGGCACCGTCTATTTTGCCAACGCGATGCTGGAACACGCTGGCCGCGACATCAAGGGCATGCGCGTTTCGGTGTCCGGCTCGGGCAATGTCGCCCAGTACGCCATCGAGAAGCTGCTCGAACTGGGCGCCAAGCCGATCACCTGCTCGGATTCGAGCGGCACCGTGATCGACGAGGAAGGCTTCACCCATGAGAAGCTTGCGATCCTCATGGAGATCAAGAACCACCTCTACGGCCGCGTATCCGACTACGCCGAGCGCGTGGGCGCCCGCTTCGAGCCCAACGTGCGCCCCTGGCACGTGCCGGTCGACGTCGCCCTGCCGTGCGCGACGCAGAACGAACTCGATGCCAACGATGCCGCCACGCTGGTCAAGAACGGCGTGGTCGCGGTCGCCGAAGGCGCCAACATGCCGAGCACCGCCGAAGCCGTGAAGATCTTCGAGAGCAATGGCGTGCTGTACGCGCCGGGCAAGGCCTCGAACGCGGGCGGCGTGGCCACGTCCGGCCTCGAAATGAGCCAGAACGCGATGCGCATCTCGTGGACCCGCGAAGAAGTCGATGCCCGCCTGAAGGAAATCATGCTCGGCATCCACGCCGCCTGCCTCAAGTACGGCAAGCGCGAGGATGGCAGCGTGAGCTACGCCGACGGCGCCAACGTCGCCGGCTTCGTCAAGGTCGCAGAGGCCATGCTGGCCCAGGGCGTGATCTGACCGTTTCCGGAGACGTGGCTTGAGGCGCCCAGGCGCCTGTACGCCGCTGCAACCCGCCTGCCGCGCTTCGTGCCGGCCGGCGGGTTTTTCGTTCACCGGCCCATCTGGCGCGATCGGTTAAACTGCCGCCGATTTCAAGCTTTCAGGAGCCGCCTCCATGGTCCAGGCCAGCATCGTCCCGGTCACGCCTTTCCAGCAAAACTGCAGCATCCTGTGGTGCGAGCGCACACAGAAGGCTGCGGTGGTGGATCCCGGCGGCGACATCGAGCGCATCCTCGCCGCGGTGAAAAAGCTGGGCGTGACGGTGGAGAAGATCCTCATCACCCATGGGCACATCGACCATGCGGGCGCCGCCGCGCAGCTCGCGCGCGAACTCGGCGTGCCGATCGAGGGCCCGCAGGAAGAAGACCGCTTCTGGATCGAAGGCATGCCGCAGCAGAGCCGGATGTTCGGCTTTCCGGACGTCGAGACCTTCGAACCCGACCGCTGGCTGCACGATGGCGATACCGTCAGCGTGGGCGACGAACATTTCAAGGTCATCCATGCGCCGGGCCACACGCCGGGCCACGTCGTGTTCGTGCACGAGGGCGCGCGCCTCGCCATCGTCGGCGACGTGCTGTTCGCCGGCTCCATCGGCCGTACCGACTTCCCGCGCGGCGACCATCAGACCCTGATCCGCTCGATCCGCGACAAGCTGTTTCCGCTCGGTGACGACATCACCTTCATTCCGGGGCATGGCCCTACCTCCACTTTCGGCGAGGAGCGCGAGAGCAATCCTTTCGTCGGCGCGTATGGCTGAGGCTGCCACGGGGCCGGATGCTTGTCCGGCCACCCGATCCAGCGCAGTATTCCGACGGTTCACGCAGGACGTACAGGTCCAGAATCAAGACAGGGGTTTCAGATGAGCAATCAAGAAAACGACAAAGGCTACCAGTGGCGCTTCTTCCGCTCGGGCGGCTTCGACCAGGTGCTGATCGAGAGTGCGGACGACCTGCGCCACCTCGGCGAGCTCGACCAGAAGCTGTGGTCCGTCCTGGCCTGCCCGACCTCGGGGCTGGAATTCGACTCCCGCACGCTGCAACTGCTGGACACCGATGGTGACGGCTGCATCCGTGCGCCGGAGGTGATCGGCGCCGCGAACTGGCTGTGCGCCGTGCTCAAGGCGCCCGAAGTGCTGTTCCGCCCGGGTGACGGCCTGCCGCTGGAGGCGATCGCGGGAGAGCAGCCGGAAGGGGAAAAGCTGCTGGCAACCGCCAGGAAGGTGCTGGCCTATGTCGGCAGGCCGGACGGTGACACCCTCGAAGTCGCGGATTTCGCCGATCCGTCGCGCCTCTTCGCCCCTGCCCATCCCAACGGCGACGGCATCGTGCCCGCCGAGTTCGCCGCGGACGAACGGCTTGCCGAGACGGTCGCTCTCGTCATCGAGCACTTTGGTTCGGTGGAGGACCGCAGCGGCCAGCCCGGCATCGATCTCGACAGGGTGACGGCCTTCTTCGCCGCCGTGCAGGAAGCCGTCGCCTGGCACGACCAGGCCGCGGCCAGCCCGGACAGCCTGCTGCCCCTGGGCGAGGGGACGGCCGACGCGGCGGCGGCCTTCGACGCCGTGCGCGACAAGGTCGAGGATTTCTTCACCCGCTGCCGCCTCGCCGCTTTCGACGGCCGCGCCGCCGATGCGCTGAATCCGGCCGACACGACCTATGCCGAACTGGCAATGCAGGCCCTGGGCACCGATACCGCAGGCGTGGCAGCCCTGCCGCTGGCCCAGGTTCGCGCCGGGCGCGCCCTGCCTCTGGAGGACGGGCTCAATCCGGCCTGGCAGGACCGCATCGGCGCCTTGCGCGACACCGTGGTGAAGCCCGTGCTGGGCGAGCGCCGCGAGTTGTCGCATGCCGAATGGCAGGATATCTCGGTGCGTTTCGACGCTTATCGGGCCTGGCTCGCCGCCCGGCCCGCGGCTTCGGTCGCAGCGCTCGATGCCGGCGACCTGCGCGGGCTGCTCGCGGGGACGGCGCAGGCCGACCTGACGGCCCTGATCGAACGCGACCTCGCCGCCGAAACCGCCGCCGCCCAGGTCGATGCGCTCGAACGGCTGGTGCGCTACAAGCGCGATTTCGTCACGCTGCTGTGCAACTTCGTCACCCTCAGTGATTTCTACAGCTCCGGCAACAAGGCCATTTTTCAGGCCGGCACGCTTTACCTGGATCAGCGCAGCTGCGAACTCTGCCTGCGCGTGCCGGACCTCGGCCGCCATGTCGCTCTCGCCCCCCTGTCCGGCACCTATCTGGTGTATTGCGAATGCGTGCGCCAGGGCGAGGCGCCGATGACGATCGTCGCCGCGATGACCGGCGGCGACGCCGACGAGATGATGGTGCCCGGCCGCAATGGCGTGTTCTATGATCGCCAAGGGCGTGACTGGAACGCCGCCGTGATCCAGGTGATCGAGGCGCCGATCAGTGTGCGCCAGGCCTTCTGGTCGCCTTACAAGCGCATCGGCCGCATGATCGGCGACCAGATCCAGAAGTTCGCCGCGTCCCGCGACAAGGCCGTCGAGGACAAGGCCGCCGCCGGCGTCGCCGATGCCGGCGCCAAGGCCGAGGCACCGGCTCCGGCCGCCACCCCGGCCTTCGACATCGCCAAGTTCGCCGGTATCTTCGCCGCCATCGGCCTGGCGCTCGGCGCATTGGGCACCGCGCTGGCGGCGGTGGTCACCGGCTTCCTGTCACTGCCGGGCTGGCAGATGCCGCTCGTCGTTGTCGGCATCGTGCTGCTGATCTCGGGGCCGTCGATGCTGCTGGCCTGGCTCAGGCTGCGCCAGCGCAACCTCGGCCCGTTGCTCGACGCCAATGGCTGGGCGGTCAACACCCGCGCGCGGATCAACATCCCCTTCGGCGGCGCATTGACCAGCGTGGCGACGCTGCCTGCCGGTGCATCGCGCACGATGGCCGACCCCTATGCCGAAAAGGAAACGCCGTGGGGCACCTGGCTGTTCCTGCTGGCCGTGGTGGTGACGGCGATCGTGCTGTGGCGCCAAGGTGTGTACGACAGCTTCTTCTCCGCGCCGCAGCCTGAAGGCGCTGCGCCAGTGGCGGAAGAACGCGTGGCCACGCCCGCCGAGGAGGCGCCGGCCGCGCCAGCAGCCGCCAGCAATTGAACGAAGGCAGGCCTGGGGCGGCGCTGCGCCGCTCTCAGGCCCGTGCGCGGAACACCGGCAGGCGCCAGCGGAAGCGGATGGCGCACAGCCGCAGCAGCAGCGTCGTCGTTCCCCCTGCCAGCGCTGCCCAGCCGGGGCTGGCGCCATAGGCCATCAAGCCCAGCAGCAATAGCGCACCCAGCCACGAGGCGGTCGCGTACAACTCGCCGTTGAACACCAGCGGCACTTCATTGCACAGCACGTCGCGCACGATGCCGCCGAACACGCCGGTGACCACGCCCATCAGGCTCGCCACCAGCCACGGCGCACCCATCGCCAGCGCGGCCTGGGTGCCGGATACGGTGAACAGCGCCAGCCCGATCGCGTCGGGCAGCAGGAACAGGCGTGCCGGCAGCCGCACGCGGCGCACCAGCACGAAGGTCGCCAGTCCGGCCATCATGGCCGAGATCAGGTAGCTCTGATCGGCGATCCAGAACACCGTACGGTCCAGCAGCACGTCGCGCAGCGAGCCACCGCCGAGTGACGCCGCCAGCGCCACGACGACGATGCCGAACAGGTCGAAGGGCTTGCGTCCGGCGTCGAGCACGCCCGCCGCCGCCTGTGCGGCAACCCCGGCGATGCCGATGCCGTAGAGGATGGATTCGATGCCTTGCATGCGGCGAGAGCATAGCATCGGGCCGGGGCCGGCGTGAGAGGGCCACGGCGCCGCGACCCAGGC
This sequence comes from Thauera linaloolentis 47Lol = DSM 12138, assembly GCF_000310205.1. Taxonomy (GTDB): domain Bacteria; phylum Pseudomonadota; class Gammaproteobacteria; order Burkholderiales; family Rhodocyclaceae; genus Thauera; species Thauera linaloolentis. The sequence continues at coordinate 14,792 of NZ_AMXE01000076.1, forward strand.
CCCCGCCGGGGCGGGCGGCGTTTGGAGTGCGAGGTTTCAAACGATTGTTTGAAACCGCCCGGCGCGGTGCTACAGTCCGCTTTCCGGCAGGCGCCCGGCAGAAGGCGTCCACAACCAGACCGACCAAAGGAGAACCGCAGATGAGCCTTCCCGCCAGCCTTCATGGCCGTTTCAGCGTGCCGGCGATTGCCGCGCCGATGTTCCTGGTGTCCGGCCCCGAGCTGGTCGTCGAGACCTGCAAGGCCGGCGTCGCCGGTACCTTCCCGGCGATGAACGCGCGCCCCGCCGCACAGCTCGACGAGTGGCTGGAACGCATCGATGCCGAACTGTCCGTTTTCCGCGCGGCCAATCCCTCGGCGCCCTGCGCGCCGCACGGAGTCAATCTCATCCTGCACGCATCGAATGCGCGGCTGCGGGAAGATCTCGGCATCCTCGTCCGGCACCGCGTGCCGATCGTCATCACCAGCCTCGGCAACCCCGCCGAAGTGGCCGAGGCCGTGCACGGCTATGGCGGCCTCGTCCTGTCGGACGTCGTGCATGCCTACCACGCGCGCAAGGCGATCGCGGCCGGCGTGGATGGCATCATCGCCGTGGCGGGCGGCGCGGGCGGCCATGCCGGCGGACAGAGCCCGATCAGCCTGGTGCGCGAGATCCGTGAATTCTGGGATGGCCTGCTGGTGGCGGCCGGGGCGATCTCGGATGGCGCGGCGATCCGCGCGGTCGAGGTATTGGGCGCGAACCTCGCCTACATGGGCACGCGCTTCATCGCCACGCGCGAGGCCATGGCGCCGCCGGAATACAAGCAGATGGTGGTCGATTGCGCGCCGGCCGACATCGTCTACACCGACGCCATTTCCGGCACCAACGCCAACTTCATGTGGCCCAGCCTGGAGCGCGCCGGCTATCGCCGCGAGGAACTCGCCGCCGGCTTCGGCAAGGGCAGGCTGCATGATCTCTCCGAGGAGGCCAAGGCCTGGCGCGACGTGTGGAGCGCGGGCCATGGGGTCGCGACGATCCACGACGTGCCCGCCGCCGCGGAACTGGTGGCGCGCCTCGCCGAGGAGTATCGCGCCGCCTGCGCCATGCCGCCGAGCGCCACGCTGGCGAAGGCCTGAAGGCGGCCGGGCGCCGCAGGGGGGCGGATCGGCTATGCTTCGCCCCCATGCTTGCCTTTCTCCAGGTCCTGTCCAGCGGCGTCGCCATCGGCTGTGTGTACGGTCTGGTGGCGCTGTCCTTCGTGCTGGTCTTCAAGGCCACCCAGACCGTCAGCTTCATGCAGGGCGACCTGTTGATGCTGGGCGGTTTCGCCGGTCTCGCGCTGCACTTGGCCGCCGGCTGGCCGCTGGCGCTGGCGGCGGCGGGCGCGGTGGCGGCGGTGGCACTGCTCGGGGCGGGGCTCGAACGCGTCGCATTGCGGCGCGCGATCGGTCAGCCGCAGCTCGTCGCGGTGCTGCTCACCTTCGGCCTCGGCATGATGATGCGCGGCGGTGTGGCCTCGGTGCCGGCCGCGGCGCAAGAGATGTACCGGCTGCCGTTCGCGGCCGACACCATCGCCTTCGGTTCGCTCGTCCTGGCGGCCAGCCATCTCTGGGTGGTATGCGCCACCATCGTGCTGATGCTGCTGCTCGCCGCCTTCTTCCGCTGTACGCGTGCCGGCCTGGCCTTGCGTGCGTGCTCGGAGGATGCGCGCGTCGCTGCGCTGATGGGCGTGCCGGTGGCACGCATGCATACGCTGGCATGGGCGCTGGGCGCCGGCCTGGCGGCGCTGGCCGGGCTGCTGCTGGCGCCGGTCACCTTCGTGCATCTCAACATGGGCTTCGTCGCGCTCAAGGCTTTTCCCGCCGCGGTGCTCGGCGGTCTCACCAGCCTGCCGGGGGCGCTGGCGGGCGGCATCTTCCTCGGCGTGGCCGAAGCGCTGGCGGGCCTGGTGCTGCCCGAAGGGGCGAAGGACGTGGTGCCCTACGTGCTGTTGATGGCGGCGCTGCTGCTGTTTCCGCACGGCCTCGCCGGCGGGCGGGCGCGATGAGCAAGGCCGCGCCGGAGGCGCCGGCCGGGGTCGTACGCCCCCGTTCCGCCGGCACGCCCGCGACGGGCGCTGGGGAAGACTCCGCGCCGGCAAGCGAGGAATTCCGGCAGGCCCGCCCCGAACGGCCGTGCGCAAGGAAGGCCTGGCCGGAAGGCCCGCGCATGCTCCTCGCCTGGGGCGCGCTGCTGGTGTTCGCCCTCGTCTGGCTGGGCGCCGATTTCGCTTTCGGGCAAGCGACGCTGGTCGCGACCTACGCGATCGCCGGCCTCGGGGTCGTCGTCATCGTCGGCCAGGCGGGGCAGATCGTGCTCGGCCAGGGGGCTTTCGTCGCGCTCGGTGCCTATGCCCAGGCCCTGTTGGTGCAGGCGGGCATGGCGCCGCTGGCGGCATTGCCGTTCGCCATCCTGGCCGGCGCTTCGGGCGGCGCGCTGGCCAGCCTGCCGGCAGGCCGGCTCGGTGGCCTGTATTTCGGCATGAGCACGCTGGCCTTCGCGCTGATCGTGGAAGAGGCGCTGGTGCGCTGGGAATCGCTGACCCATGGTGCGGCAGGCTTGGTCTTGCCTGCTTTCGGTGTCGCCGGGTCGACCGCCGATACGCCTGCGGCGCAGGCCGCGCTCAGTATTGCCGCATTGCTGGCGGTACTGGCCTTGTGCGCGCGCTTGCTGCGTTCGCGCCTCGGCCGTGCATGGCGCGCGGTGCGCGAGGATGAAGCGGCCGCCGCAGCCTGCGGCATCGCGCCGGGTACGGCCAAGCTGCGTGCCTTCGCCGTCGGCGGCGGGCTGTCGGGGCTGGCGGGCGGCTTGTACGCGCACTGGATCGGTTTCATCAGCCCCGAGCAGTTCGGGTTGATGTTTTCGTTCGAGTTGCTGATGCTGGCTTTCATCGGCGGCGCGCGCCATTTGTCGGGCGCGGCATGGGGGGCGCTGGTGGTGGTTGCGATTCCGCAACTGATCGCGGTGCTGCGCGACGCGCTGCCCGGCGACTGGGCGCGCTCCGCCGGGTTGGAGCTGGTGTTGTTCGGCGCCGTGGTGGTGGGCGTGGTGCTGCTGCGGCCGCAGGGGCTGGCAGGGGGCGGGCGGGGTTGATGCCGCGCGCGTGGCCGGCCGATCAGGCCGCGGGCGGCGTCACTGCCTGCGGCGGGCGGCG
>NZ_AMXE01000077.1 GCF_000310205.1 Thauera linaloolentis 47Lol = DSM 12138
ATGGCCGCCGCGCGGCAGGCCGTCCGCGGGCGGCCATCCTGCGATGCCGCATGCCCTGGCCGGCGGGGTGCCGGCCTGGGCGGGTTCAGTGCGCTTCGGCCGCCTTCGCCGCCGCGATCGCGCCGGCCCGGTCTTCGCGGCCGCCGTTGAAGTACAGGTTCAGCAGCACCGCCGAGATCGCCGTCAGCAGGATGCCCGATTCCAGCAGCGGGTGCAGGCCGTGGGCCATGTGCTGGGTCCAGCGCGGCGCCACCAGCGGCACCAGGCCGAAGCCGATCGACAGTGCGACGATGTACAGGTTGTTGCGGTTGCTCTTGAAATCGACGTTGGTCAGGATGCGGATGCCGGTGGCCGCGACCATGCCGAACATCACCAGGCCGGCGCCGCCGAGCACGAAGGTCGGCACCGACTCCACCAGCGCGGCCATCTTCGGCAGCATGCCGAGCACGATCATGATCACGCCCGCCGCCACGCACACCCAGCGGCTCTTGACGCCGGTCACGCCCACCAGGCCCACGTTCTGCGAGAAGCTGGTGTAGGGGAAGGTGTTGAACACGCCGCCGATCACCGTGCCCAGGCCGTCGGTGCGCAGCCCCGCGGCCAGTTCGGTGCGGGTGATGTGCTTGTCGGTGATCTCGCCCAGCGCCAGGAACATGCCCACCGACTCGATCATCACCACCACCATCACCAGCGTCATCGTCAGCACCATCACCGGGTCGAAGGTCGGCATGCCGAAGGCGAAGGGCGTGACGACGGCGAACCAGTCGGCCTTGGCCACCATGTCGAAGTGCATCCTGCCCATCACCACCGCCACCACGCAGCCGACGACGATGCCGAGCAATACCGCGATGTTGGCGACGAAGCCGCGGCCGAAGCGCACCAGCAGCAGGATCACGAGCAGCACGAAGCCCGCCACCGCCATCGTGTCCAGCGCGCCGTAGCCGGGGTTGTCGACCATCGGGATGGCGCCCGGCAGGCGCGTCAGCTCGGTGCCGGCCGCGGCGGCGGCGTCCCTGGCGCCATCGACCATCTGCACCAGTTGCGGCACGTCGACGCTTTGCGCCAGATGGGCGGGGCCGCCCAGCGCCCAGCCCACGCCCACCCGCATCAGGCTGATGCCGATGATGGCGATGATGGTGCCGGTGACGACCGGCGGGAAGAAGCGCAGCAGCCGGCTCATGAACGGCGCGATGAGGATCGACACCAGCCCCGCGCCGATGATCGCGCCGAAGATGGCCCGCGCGCCTTCCGGCCCGCCCTGGACGTTGGCCATCGCGACCATCGGGCCGACGGCGGCGAAGGTGACGCCCATCATCACCGGCAGCTTGATGCCGAAATACTTGCCGAAGCCGAGCGACTGGATCAGCGTCACCATGCCGCAGCAGAACAGATCCGCCGAAATCAGCATGGCGACCTGCTCGGGGCTCAGGCCCAGTGCGCGGCCGACGATCAGCGGTACCGCCACCGCGCCCGCATACATGACCAGCACGTGCTGCATGCCCAGGGTGGCGAGGCGTCCGGCCGGCAGCTTCTCGTCCACCGGATGGACCTGCTGTGCGCCGCTTTTCGATGCGTGGTCTGACATGACGTACCCTTCCTTCGCTTGTTTGTCTCTTCGCCGCCGGGGCGGGCATTGGCCGGCAAGCCGCCGACGCAATGTCCGTGCCGTGCCCGTGGTCCGGGCCGCCATCGGGGTGATGGGCGGGCCGTGGGGAGTCAGGCAGCAGGTTCTTTTCGATGGTCCCTTGGTGTCCGCCCTGGCCGGGGATCGCCCGTCGTGGCGTGGTTTGCCGGCTGTTGGCCGCATGTGCTGCATTGACTTGAGATGCAGTCTAGGGACTCGATCGGGCCGATGGTGCGTGTGCCGTTAATAAGTGAAATACAAAAATTTATATTTTTGCGGCGCACAATCCCGGCGCGGACTGCCGGCGGCGGATGCACGAAGGCCGTGCGTCCGGTGGGACGGCACGGCCTTTGCGGAGGAGGCGAGGAAAGGGGGGCGGCTTAGCGGATCGCGCCCGTCAGCAGCATGTAGCCGGGCAGCCAGCCGGTGAGGACGCCCTGGCCGATCGCCATGGCGGCGGTGAGGCGGGCGACCGGCTTGCGCAGCGCCAGCAGCAGGAAGAACAGCAGCCAGAGCAGCGACCATGCGGCCCACGACGCGCCCAGCCACCAGTCCCACAGGCTTGAGGCGATACTCAAGGTATCGATCGCCACCGGCACCGCGGTGAGCGCCACGAACAGGCTGAACCAGCCCAGGCCGCGCCCGTCGGCGCCGGTCAGGCGGTTGAAGGCCACCCACAGGTAAGTGAAGGAGAACAGCAGCGACAGGGCCGCCGCCTTGATCGAGGCCTGGTCCGCGCCTTCGCCGAAGGCGAGCTTGAGCGCCACCAGCAGGGTCAGCCCGCCGGCGAACAGGTTGATGACCGAGATCTCGCGGTCGCTGATCCGGCCAAGCATCCACAGGCCGTTCAGGATCAGTACTGCGCCGACATAGAACAGCGACAAGCCGAGCAACATTGCGCACTCCTCGGATGCATTCAGGGCCGCGCGGAGTGTAAGGGCGCGGCATGCCGCGGAATGCCTCGGGCGCTGATGGCGTGTATCAGGAAAGGGATATGGAGAAAACCCGGCCGGCGTCCTTCAGCCCCGCGCCGGGATGACGCCGTGCTGCGGGAGCGTGATCTCGTCGCAGTTGTGCCCGGGTCCTGCGCGGTCGATGACGATGAATTCGGAGACGGCGTCCAGGGCGAGGAGGGGATGGTGCCACACGCCGGGCGCGTAATTGACGCCCTGGTGGGGTTGGGCGAGGAAGGCGCGCAGATCCTGTGCATCGGGGGCCGGGCCGGGGGGGGCGACGACGACCAGGTAAGGGTGCCCGGACATCGGAATGAAGGCCTGTGAAGCGAGCGGATGGCGCTCCATCATCGTGACGGTGAAAGGCAGGCGGCGCGGCTGTCCGCGGAAGATGGACACGATGGCGCGTCCTTCGGGCCCGGGCTCGAGGTTGGCCAGATCGTGGTAGCGCTCGGTATTGCCGGCATTGATGGTGAAATGGTGGGCCGCATCGTCGGCCTCGATCAAATCGCCGAAAGGCGCGAATGCCGCGCGGCTCAAGGGCTGGACCTGGAGGATGAAAGCGTTCTGCTCGGACATGGGACGCTCGTCGGAAGAAGATGGAAGGGACGGGCCGGATCGAAAGACGCGCCGCGCCGGCCCCCGGGGAAGGCGCGGCGCGGCCGCTCATCAGCGCGTGTCGAGCCTGCCCCACACGCGCAAGCGCGACACGCCGCCGTCGGGGAAGATGTTGAAGCGCACATGGGTGATCGGCCCGAGCTGGGCGATCTGCTCGGTGAACGTATGGACCGCATCCATCTGCAGTTTCTGCTCGGGCAGCAAGGTCTGCCAGAACATCGACTGTGTGGTGATCGAGCGGTCGGTCCCGCCCTCCACGTAAGCGGCCTGCAGCGAGCAGCGGTCGGGATAATTGCCCTTGAAGAAAGCGGTATCGACCTCGATCTTGTCGACGGAGCCGGGGGCGCCCAGCGCGATCACGCACCAATCGTTGCCGGGCTCGCGGCGGCGGCGGGTCTCCCAGCCGTCGCCCATGTTCATGCCGCGTCCGGGCAGCAGCAGGGCGGCGGCGGACGAACCGAAGCTCGCATCGTTCCACGACAGCGCGCGCCCGCCGTTCTCCAGCGCCACCAGATCGAGCAATGCGCCGGGCGCGGCGGCGGCCAGCGAGCCGACCGGTCGGCCATAGACGCGCAGGCGGGCGATGCCGCCATCCGGGTACATGTTCACGCGCAGGTGGGTCCAGGGCTGGGCGCTGTCGCACGCGAACAGATGATGGCTGTTGGGCCCGCATGCGGTCGCGGGCAGGATCTCGGTCCAGGCGGCGGCCTGCAGGGCGTCGGCCTCGTCGGACTCGGACACGCAGGCCTCGATGGACACGGCGGGGGGGTAGTTGCCGGTGAAGTGGGACGTATCGACGTCGAAGCCGCGGACGACGCCCTTGACGCCGAGGCGGACGACGGCCCAGTCATGGCCGGCGGTGCGCTTGCGTCGGGACTCCCAGCCGTCCATCCACTTCCCGTTGGTGTCGAACTTGCCGGGGACGAACTGCGCGGGCTCGGGGTTGAGCATGCGGGAGACGTCGGCGAAGAAGTCGTCGGAGACGGCGATGGCGCGTGCGCCGAGGCGTGGGTTGGCGAGATCGACGGAGCGCCGTGCCCAGTCGGGCAGTTCGGCGGGGGGGGCGAAGACGGGGGCGCCGGGGGTGTGGCTGGACATGAAGGTCTCCTTGGATTCAGAGGGGGGGCGGTGGGTATCAGGGCGCGCACGCCCGGCGAACGGTCGCGCCGTTCGCCGGATGCGCACAGGGGAGGGTCTGGAGGGGGTGAGGGATGCTCAGGCGCGGGCCGGGACCTCGATTGCGGTGGCTGCGGTGCCGGCCTCGGCCACGGCTTCGGGCTGGATCGGCGCGTGCAGGTCGACGATGATCTCGCCGTCGAGCACCTTGTGGGCGCGTTCGCGGTCGATGTCTTTTTCCCACACGCCGATGACGACGGTGGCCACGCAGTTGCCGATCATGTTGGTCAGCGCGCGGGCCATGCCCATGAACCAGTCGACCGACAGCACCAGCACCAGGCCGATGGCCGGAATCGCCGGCACGGCGGACAGCGTCGCGGCCAGGATCACGATCGCCGAGCCGGGCACGCCGTGCGCGCCCTTGGAGGTGACGAGCGAGATGGCGAGGATGGTCAGCAGGTCGACCGTGGACAGCGGCGTGTTGGTGGCCTGGGCGATGAAGACGGCGGCCAGCGTCAGGTAGATCGAGAAGCCGTCGAGGTTGAACGAGTAGCCGGTGGGAATCACCAGGCCGACGGTGGAATCCTTCACCCCCATCAGTTCGAGCTTGCGCATGACCTGCGGCAGCACCGAGTCCGACGACGCGGTGCCGAGCACCACCAGCAGTTCCTCGCGCATGTACTTCAGGAACTTGAAGATGTTGAAGCCGGCCAGGCGCAGGATGAAGCCGAGCACCATGATGACGAAGACCGTGCAGGTGACGTAGAACAGCGCCACCAGCATGCCGAGCTGCTTCAGCGAGCCGACGCCGTACTTGCCGACGGTGAAGGCGATCGCGCCGAGCACGCCGAGCGGCGCGAGCTTGACGATGAAGCCGATGAGCTTGAAGAACACGTGCGACAGGCTGTCGATGGCGGCCGTCACCGGACGCCCCTTCTCGCCCAGCGCCGCTACCGCGGTGCCGAACAGGATGGCGATCAACAGCACCTGCAGGATGTCGCCCTTGGCGAAGGCATCGACGAAGGTGGCCGGGATGATCTTCATGATGAAGTCGACCGTGCTCGTGGCCTGGGCGACGCGGTCGGTGTAGCCGGCCATGCTGGAGGCGTCGAGCGAGTTCGGATCGACGTTCATGCCGACGCCGGGCTGCAGCGTGTAGGCCAGCAGGATGCCGAGGGCGAGAGCGAAGGTGGTGACGATCTCGAAATACACCAGCGCCTTGACGCCGACGCGGCCGACCTTCTTCAGGTCGCCGGTGCTGCAGATGCCGTGCACGACGACGCAGAACACCAGTGGCGCGATGATCATCTTGATCAGCTTGATGAAGCCGTCGCCGAACGGCTTGAGCTTGACGGCGAACTCGGGCCAGACGACACCGACGACGACGCCGAGAATCAGGGCGATGACGACTTGCCCGAACAAAGTCCTGTAGAAACGCTTTTGCATGGCTTGCCTCGCGAACCGTGTGGAAGGGGCTGCCCCGGGGCAGGCGATGCCCTGGCAGCCGTTCTGGTTTTATGCCGCGTCCGGGCCGACCGGGGTTCGGCCTGCCTGTTTCGGCCACCACTGCGGGAACGCCGGATACCACGTCCACTAGCGATGCGCTGTTATATTTCTTCTGAAATGTTAGATATAACGACAGTGATATGGTACTAAAAATTTTTAATGGTAAAAAGCTGAGATGTTGACAGGCATTTGCCCTGTCCTGGCCGTGTGTGACAATGCCCGCATCACACGGGAGCGACGAAATGAACATGCCGGATGCTGACGGTCTGCTGCTGGCCGACAAGGCCTTTCTGGCGCTGCGTGAATTGCTGGCTGGCGGAGGGCTGCGCGCCGGACAGTTCGTGTCGATGCCCGACCTGGTGAAATCGATCGGCCTGCCGATCGCGCCCGTCAGGGAAGCGGTCAAGCGTGCCGAGTCCGCCGCGCTGGTGCGCGTGCTGCCCAAACGCGGCGTCGCCGTCATGGAAGCCACCCCGGAGCTGATCCGCGAGTGCTTCCACCTGCGCACGATCTTCGACCAGGAAGGCGCGCGCCAGCTCGTGCGCGCGGGGGGCAGGCTCGATGCCTTGCGCGCGCTGCACCAGCGCGTGCTCGATGCCGCGCGCGACGGCATCACGTCTTCGCTGCAGCGCGAGGCGATGGCGGTCGATTGGGCGCTGCATTCGGCGCTCGCGGATGCGCTCGACAACGACAGCGCACGCGAGATCTACGCCCGCAACCGCGACCGCATCTCGGTCATCCAGCATTCGCGGCCGCTGCTGCCCGACCGCATCGTGCCGGCGATGGAGGAACACCTGGCGATCATCGACACGATCGCCGCCGGCGAGGAGGAGCGCGCCGCCACCGCAGTGCGCGATCACTTCCGGCAGACCCTGCGCTGGTGGGGCATCATCGTCTGAAGCCTGTTTCGATCATGGGGCCGATGCCGTCGGCCCCCGTACCATGGCGCGGTCCGCTTGCACCAGAGGCCGCGCGTTTTCTCGAGTGAGCCTCACAATGCAGCCTTTCCGCCTCGCCATCCTCGCCCTGGTCGTGCTGTCGGGCATCTGGGGCTACAACTGGGTGGTGATGAAACAGGTCATCCAGTACATCGGCCCCTTCGACTTTTCCGCCATCCGCACCTTGCTCGGTGCGGCGACGCTGTTCCTGGTGCTGGTGGTGCTGCGGCGGCCGATGAAGGTGGGCGCGCTGCCCCAGGTGATGCTGCTCGGTCTGCTGCAGACCGGGGCCTTCACCGCCCTCATCCAGTGGGCGCTGGTGGCGGGCGGCGCGGGCAAGACCGCGGTGCTGGTCTACACGATGCCGTTCTGGACGATCCCGATCGCGTGGTGGGCGCTGGGGGAGAGGGTGCGCGGGATACAGTGGCTGGCGATCGCGATCGCCGCCTGTGGACTGGTGCTGATACTCGAACCCTGGAACATGGGCGGCAGTGCCTTCAGCAATGCGCTGGCCTTGCTCGGCGGGCTGACCTGGGGGGCGTCGGCGGTGCTGGCCAAGCGCATGCGGCGCGACCACGACTTCGACCTGCTGGCGCTGACCGCATGGCAGATGCTGTTCGGCGCGTTGGCGCTGTGCCTGGTCGCCAGCCTGCTGCCTTCGCGGCCGGTCGATCCGACGCCTTACTTCTTCGGTGCGCTCGCCTTCAACGCGGTGCTGGCGACGGGGCTGGCCTGGCTGCTGTGGCTCTACATCCTGCAGCACCTGTCGGCCGGCATGGCCGGGCTGTCGGCGCTGGGCATTCCGATGATCGGCGTGCTGGCGGGCTGGATCGAGCTGGGCGAACGGCCGTCGGCGGCCGAGTTTGCCGGCATGCTGCTGATCGGCGGCGCGCTGGCCCTGGTCAGCCTGTGGTCCGCGTGGCAGTCGCGCAGGCAGGGACGCTGACGCGCCGGCGGGGGCGGCCCGAGGGCCTTCAGTCGGGCGGGGGCGCCCCGCGCCGCCAGGCCGGTTCGCCCATCACATGGGTGGCCGCCACGGCGCGGTCGTCGCCGAGCATCATCAGCACGAACAGGCGCTCGTCTAGGCTGGCGCAGCCTGCCATGCGCCGGGCCATCAGCGGCGTGGCCTGCGGGTCGAGGACGACGAAGTCCGCTTCCCTGCCGGGCAGGAAGTTGCCGATGCGCCCGTCCAGGTACAGGCTGCGCGCGCCGCCCAGCGTCGCGAGGTGGAAGGCGCTCGCGGCCGACAGGCGCTGGCCCGCGAGCTGCAGCACCTTGTAGGCGTCGCCCAGGGTCTGCAGCATCGAGAAGCTGGTGCCGGCGCCGACGTCGGTGCCGATGCCCACGCGCACCCCCAGCGCCCGCGCCTGCGCCAGGTCGAACAGGCCCGAGCCCAGGAACAGGTTCGAACTCGGGCAGAAGCTCATTGCGCTGCCGGTCGCGGCCATGCGTTCGCGGTCGGCCCGGTCGAGCCAGATGCAGTGGGCGTAGATGCTGCGCTCGCCGAGCTGGCCGAAGCGGTCGTATACGTCCAGGTAGCTGCGCGCCTCGGGGTAGAGCCTGGCGATCCATTCGACTTCGCCGCGGTTTTCGGCCAGGTGCGACTGCAGGTGGAGGTCGGGGTGTTCGGCGAACAGGCGCCCGGCGCGCTGCATCTGCCCGCGCGTCGAGGTCCCCGCGAAGCGCGGCGTCACCGCGTACAGCAGGCGTTCGCGGCCGTGCCAGCGCGCGATCAGCGCGCGGGATTCGGCATCGCCCGCCTGTGCCGTGTCGCGCAGCTCCTCGGGGCAGTTGCGGTCCATCAGCACCTTGCCGGTGATCAGGCGCATGCGCCGCCGCAGCGCCGCGGCGAACAGCGCCTCGGCCGAGGCGGCGTGCACGGTGGCAAAGGCCATCGCCGTCGTCGTGCCGTTGCGCAGCAGTTCGTCGCAGAAGAAATCGGCCGTCGCGGCGGCGTGTACGGGGTCGGCGAAGCGCGCTTCTGCGGGAAAGGTGTACTTCTCCAGCCACGCCAGCAGTTGTTCGCCGTGGCTGGCGATGATGTCGGTCTGCGCGTAGTGGATGTGGGTGTCGACGAAGCCGGGCAGGACCAGCTTGCCGCGATGGTCGTCCAGCGCGATGTCGGACGGCAGCTTGGCCAGCATGTCTTGCGCCGGGCCCAGCTCGGCGACGCAGCCGTCGCGGATGGCGAGGATGCCGTCGCCGAAGTGCTGCCAGGCCGCCGCGCCGTGCTCGGCGGGGTCGGACAGGAAGTGCAGGATTTCGCCGCGGACGGCGCGCAGCGGCAGGGCGTCGGTGGTGCTCATGAGGCGGGTTCCGGTGCTCCGGGCTGAGCGAGCCTGCCGTCAGCCTGATTTCCATTCCAGCGATACTACCGGCATCGCCGCCGATGCGGGTGGCCGGCCGGCGATCCGCGTGCTTGAATGCAGGCGTGTCGATGCCTTGCGGATGCCCGTGCCCAGTGTCTTCGTTTCCTATCGCCGCGACGACAGCGCCGGCTTTGCCGGCCGGCTGACGGATGCGCTCGAACAGCGCCTGGGTGTGGGCAGCGTGTTCCGCGACGTGGACGACATCCGGCCCGGTGCCGACTTCGAGGCTGCCATCGAGCACGGCCTGCAGCGGGTCCGGGCCGTGCTGGTGGTGATCGGCCCGGGCTGGCTCGCGGCCAGCCGCGACGGCGAGCGCCGGCTCGACCGTGCCGACGATTACGTGCGGCGCGAGATCGAATGCGCGCTGATGTCGGGCAAGCCGGTGGTGCCGGTGCTGGTGGGGGGCGCGGCGATGCCTGCTGCGCATGCGCTGCCGCCATCCCTGCGCGGGCTGGCAAAACGCCATGCGCTGTCGCTCACCGACGCTTCGTGGCCGGCCGACCTGCAGCGGCTGCATGCGGTGCTGGCGCAGTGGCTGGGGGACGGCCCGGCGCCACGGCGGCGGCGCTGGGCGGGGGTCGTGGCCGCTGCCGCGCTTGGCGGCCTCGTCCTTGCCGCATGGCTGTGGCCGCGCTCCGCCGCGCCCGGCCCGCAGGCGCTGCAAGGGGTCTGGCAGGCGGAGGTGGCCTATCCGTGGAATCTCAGCCTGCAGGAGCGTTTCGAGTTCATGGTGCGCGACGGCGTGGTCGAGGGCAGCGCGAGCTTCCTCGGCGTCCCGCGCGCGATCGAACAGGCCGAGTGGCGCGACGGGCGCTTGCGCTTCGTCACGCGCGCGGGCTCCGTCGCCGGCGGCGAGGCGGTGCAGGAGATGGTGCAGCGCTACGAACTGTGGCCTGAGGGCGACGCCTTGCGCGCGAGCCTGCAGATACACCGCCGCCATGGCGTGGATGCGCCGCTCGGCTTCGTCGCCACGCGGCCCTGAGGCGGCGGTCCGCCCGGCGGGGCTTGCGCCCTCTGGTTCCCGCGCGGGACGCGTGGCAAAGTAACGGACTCTTCACCAGCCTGCGGATGCAGCCATGTTCTACGGCATCACCGATCTGACCGCCTTCATTCTCGGCACGATTTTCATCGTGCTGCTGCCCGGTCCGAATTCGCTCTACGTGATGGCCACCGCCTCGCGCTGGGGCGTGGCGGCGGGCTATCGCGGCGCGGCGGGCATCTTCGTCGGCGACACCATCCTGATGCTGCTCGCGGTCACCGGCATGGCCTCGCTGCTGCGCGCCACGCCCGAACTGTTCATGGCGATCAAGTACGCGGGCGCGGCCTACCTGGCCTGGGTCGGGGTCGGTCTGCTGCGCGCCAGCCTGGCCGCCTGGCGGCGTGGCAACGATGCGCCTGCCGAAGCCGTGCCCGACTACCCCGGCGTGGGCGGCACGCCGCATCCGTTCCGCACGGCGCTCGTCATCAGCCTGATGAACCCGAAGGCCATCCTGTTCTTCGTGTCCTTCTTCATCCAGTTCGTCGATCCGGCCTATGCGCATCCGGCGCTGTCGTTCGTGATCCTCGGCGTCATCGTGCAGACCTGCAGCGTGCTCTACCTGTCGGTGCTGATCCTGGCCGGCGCGAAGCTCGCGGCCCAGTTCCGCCGCCATCGCCGCGCGGCGGCCGGCGCCACCGCGGGTGTGGGGGGCGTGTTCATCGGCTTCGGCGCCAAGCTGGCGACGGCGACGCTGGGTTAGCCGCTCCTACGGAAAAACAGGCAGCTATTTTCGCGGTTGGCGCCGCTCCTACAGTAACGGGGAGCGCACTAACTGAACCGTATCGGGGGTAGCCGCTCCGGCCGGGGCGTCGGCTCAGGCCGTTATCCTGCCCAGGCCGCCGAAGAAGGGCTCGGCGCCGTCGCTGCCGATGTTCATGAAGAACTGGGCCTGGTTGTGCACGATGCGGCTGCGCACCAGCGCGGCCTGCGCGTCGGGCTTGCCTTCGAGCTTCTGGTAGGCCGCCGTGAATTCATCGTAGTTCTCGACCGCGCGCTGCAGTTGGTAGGCGCCCGAGAGTTCGGCGAAGCGGTTGCGCAGATCGAAATCGTTCTCGAACATCGCTTCGATCCGCGCCTGGTCCGGGTGGCTGTTGGCCACCCGGACCTGTCCGGCGAGATCGCTGCCGAGCACGGGGTCGGGCGGCACGCGGATGCCGGCGTCGCGAAAGCGGCGCGTGAGGTCGGCGGCAAAATCTGCCGTTGCCTGCGGCAGTTCGTGGCCTTGGAGAATGCGCAGCGGCGGGAGATCCGGCGGCGCGGCAGCGGTGGCCGGGGCCGTGGCGGCCGGCTCTTGCGCCCGTTGGCGCGTGATCGTGCCGGGCGTGGCCGGGGCAAGGGCGGTGGCGGTGGATAGTTGCATGACGGTGGGCCTGGCGAGTCTGTGCATGGCGTCAAGCAAGAATCATGCTGGTTCTTCGCCAGGCGCGCCGCGTGCCATCTGCGCCGAAGGCCACGGGCCCGAAAACGAGGGCCCGATGAGAAAAAGTGCGCGAACGGGACAGGGTGCCCAAGGCTAGAATCGCGGCCGGCACATACTGGTTCGCCGCTCCGATGTCCGGATCCGCCGCCGATGCCTGCCATGGCTTCGCAGCGGTCTATTCCCGATTGGAAACGCCAACATGTTACGCAAGCTGTTCATCCACTGCCTGGCGGCCGTACCCCTTGCTGGCGGCGCGTCGCTCGCCCATGCGCAGAGCGGGCAGCAGGCCGCGCTGGAGGCCGGGGGGCAACTGGTTGCCAGTGCCGTGGTGTGGGGCATCATCAGCTATACCCGCTGGCCTCAGCCGCCCCAGCCGCTGCGGCTGTGCATCATCGGCAACAGCACGCATGGCGATGCCCTGTACCGTCCGTCCGACTGGTTCGGGCCGGAGCGCAGCGTCACCGTGCATGGCGCCGTCACCGAGCAGGAAGCGGTCAGCCAGTGCGACGTGCTGTATGTCGGCAAGCTGCCGCCGGAGCGCTTGACGGCGCTCGTCAAGGCCCTGACCGGCAAGCCCGTCCTCACGATCGGCGAAGAGCGCGATTTCTGCTCCTTCGGTGGCATGTTCTGCCTCGAAGGCGCGGCCGGCAGTGTGCGTTTCGCAGCCAACCTCGATGCCATTTCCCGCAGCGGGCTGCGCGTCAACCCTCAAGTGTTGCGGCTGAGCAGACAGTTGCCGAACCGCCCATGACGAGCCTCAAGCGCACCACTCTTTTCCAGGCCTTGCACAGGACGTACTCGGATTCCACCGTCCTGGCGATTGCGCTGGCCGGTACCGCGCTGTTCATCCTGACCCTGCTCACGCTGAAGGGGCAGATCGAGCAGCACCTGCAGCTCGTTGCGCGCACCATCGCTTATTCGGCGGAGGCCGCCGTCCTGTTCGAGGACCGGGGGACCGCCTCCGAGATCCTGGTGCAGATCGCCGAGCGCGAGCAACTGCGGGCGGCCAGCATCACCACGCTCGACGGGCGCACGCTGGCCAGCCACGGCTTCGAAGGCAGCGGCCTGTCCGGGCATGTCGACGAGGCCGTGGGGCGGCTGCTGTTTCCCGATCCGATCGGCGCCGAGATCCGCTCCGGCAACAGGCGCATCGGCAAGGTGGCAGTACATGGCAACGGTGCGCGCTTCATCGTCTACACCCTGCAGGCCAGCATCGTCGGCCTGGTCTGTATTACCTTGTTCTTCTATGCCGCGCGCCGCCTGGCGCGGCGGATGGCGCAACGCATCACGAACCAGCTCCAGGTCCTGGCCGCCGCCACCCACGGCGCCCGGCTGAAGCAGGATTTCAGCCGCCGCGTGCCGCCCTTCGACATCGTCGAGTTCGACCAACTGGGCAAGGACTTCAATGCCTTGTTCGCCGAACTCCATGCCCGCAACCTCGAGCTGACCGCGCGCCAGTACAGCCTGGAGGTGGCCAACCAGACCTTGTCGCAGCTCGCGTTGCGTGACGGCCTGACCGGCCTGGCCAATCGGCGCGGCTTCATCGAGCGGCTGGAGCAGGCGCTGGCCGAGGCCAAGGCGTCCGGCAGCAAGGTCGGCGTGCTGTACCTGGACAACGACCGCTTCAAGCGGATCAACGATGAGTACGGCCATGCGGCCGGCGATGCGCTGCTGGTCGAGGTGGCCGACCGCATCCGCGGCTGCATCCGCGACACCGATCTCGTCGCCCGCCTGGGGGGCGACGAATTCACCGTGTTGCTGGATTCGGTGCGCGACGTCGAGGATGCCATCCTGGTCGCGGAGAAGATCCTGGCCGCCATGGTGCCGCCGCTGCCGGTCGGCGACACCATGATCGTCCCCGGCGTCAGCATCGGCATCGCCCTGTTCCCCGAGCATGGCCGGACCGCCGACCAACTGCTCATCGCCGCCGACCAGGCCATGTACACCACCAAGCAGAACGGGCGCGGCCACTACCGGATCTTCGATCCCGCAATCCATCGCCTGCCCACTTCCGGAGATTGAACCGCATGACCCGCAGTTTCCACCCTGGACCGCTCCAGTTCGTTCGCCAGTGCTTCCTGATGCTGGCGGCAGCGCTGTTGCTGGGCGCCTGCCAGACGCAGCCGCCGGCCGCACGCGGCCTCAGCGAGGCGCAGATCGCCACGCTGATCAAGGCCGGATTCACCGAAACCGAGGATGGCTGGGGGCTCAACCTGAGCGGGCGCATCCTGTTCGCGACCGATACCGACCAGCTCACCGATGAAGCCGCCGGGATCATCGAACAGGTCGCCACCGCGCTGAGCATCATCGAGATCGACCGCGTGCGGGTCGAGGGCCATACCGACAATACCGGCTCCCCCGAGTACAACCAGGCCTTGTCGGAACGGCGTGCCGAGGCGGTCGCGCGCGAGATCGCGCGGCATGGCATCCTCGACCGCAACGTCGTCCGCCGCAGCTTCGGCAACACGCGGCCGATCGCCGACAACGCCACGCCGGAAGGGCGTGCGCAGAACCGCCGCGTCGCCATCATCGTGCCCGGAGATTGAGCGCGATGCCGGCGCGGCGGCCTTTCCTGCTATCTTGCCCGCCATGCAGCCGATCATTTCCATCTCCGCGCTCTCCAAGACCTATTCCAGCGGCTTTGCCGCACTCAAGCACATCGACCTCGACATCCGGCGCGGCGAGATTTTCGCCCTGCTGGGGCCGAACGGCGCCGGCAAGACCACGCTGATCAGCATCATCTGCGGCCTGGTCAACCCGACCGCCGGGCGGGTGGCGGTCGATGGCCACGACATCATCCGCGACTATCGCGCCGCGCGCGCGATGATCGGCCTGGTGCCGCAGGAGCTGACCACCGACGCCTTCGAGTCGGTGTGGAACACCGTCAGCTTCAGCCGGGGCCTGTTCGGCAAGCCGCCGAACCCGGCCTACATCGAGGAGCTGCTCAAGGCGCTGTCGCTGTGGAGCAAGAAGGACGTCCGCCTGGTGGCGCTGTCGGGCGGCATGAAACGGCGGGTGCTGATCGCGAAGGCGCTGTCGCACGAGCCGCAGGTGCTGTTCCTGGACGAACCGACCGCCGGCGTGGATGTGGAGCTGCGGCGCGACATGTGGCAGCTAGTCCGCCGCCTGCGCGATACCGGCGTAACCGTGATCCTGACCACGCACTACATCGAGGAGGCCGAGGAAATGGCCGACCGCGTGGGCGTGATCAGCAAGGGCGAACTGATCCTGGTCGAGGACAAGGAAACGCTGATGCGCAAGCTCGGCGGCAAGCAGTTGACGCTGCAGCTCGCCGCGCCGCTGGCGCAGATCCCATCCGCGCTGGCGCACTACGGGCTGGTGCTGGCCAAGGGCGGCACGGAACTGGTGTACCGCTACGAGGACGAGGGCGAAGGCGAGGGCCGCGAAACCGCCATCGCCGATCTGCTGCGGGACCTGGGAAGCGCGGGCATCTGCTTTGCCGACCTGCATACCGCGCAGCGTTCGCTGGAAGATATCTTCGTGAGCCTGGTCAGCGCACGCGAGCAGGCCGTGACGGAGGACGCACGATGAACTGGCACGCCATCCGCGCCATCTATCTGTTCGAAATGGCCCGCACCCGCCGAACGCTGCTGCAGAGCGTGCTGGCACCGGTGATTTCCACCTCGCTGTACTTCGTCGTGTTCGGCTCGGCCATCGGCGGCTACATTCCGGAGGTCGAGGGGGTGAGCTACGGCGCCTTCATCGTGCCCGGGCTCATCATGCTCAACCTGCTGACGCAGAGCGTGTCGAACGCCACCTTCGCGATCTTCTTCCCGAAGTTCTCGCGCACCATCTACGAGGTGCTGTCGGCGCCGGTGTCGCACTTCGAGATCGTCGCCAGCTACGTCGGCGCGGCCGCCACCAAGGCGATCATGCTGAGCCTGATCATCCTGGCCACCGCCGCGCTGTTCGTGCCGCTGCGCATCGAGCATCCGCTGTGGATGCTGTTCTTCCTGGTGCTGACCGCGCTCACCTTCAGCCTGCTGGGCTTCATCCTCGGCATCTGGGCGGACAACTTCGACAAGCTGCAACTGGTGCCGCTGCTCGTCATCACGCCGCTGACCTTTCTCGGCGGCAGCTTCTACTCCATCGACATGCTGCCGCCGGCGTGGCAGACGGTGAGCCTGTTCAACCCGGTGGTGTATCTGGTCAGCGGTTTCCGCTGGAGCTTCTACGGCAGCGCGGACGTGGCGGTGGGCGTCAGCGTGGGCATGGCGCTGCTGTTCCTGGCGGTGTTCGTCGCCATCGTCATGTGGATGTTCAAGACCGGGTACAGGCTCAAGCCCTGAGCGCCGGCGGGTCGCCGACGTCTTCGAACACCTCGTCCAGCCCGATTTCCAGATCCAGCGAGGCCAGCACCAGCGCGCGTGCACTGTCGTGGGTGGCGAGTAGCCAGTCGCCGGAAGGCAGGCGGCGGCCTGGGCGAACACCTCGCCCGCGACGTATTCATGCTTGACGTCCTGCCCCGATTCTCAGGCGAGGAAGTCGTGGCGTTCGAAACGGCGCGCGCGTTCGGGCAGAGCCATGATGTGTTCCCGGCATCGTCTAACCCCATCGGGGGCAGGCTGCGCGCCGGCGGTGAGCCGGGCGCGGCCACGCGCAGGGCGGGCGCTTCATTGCGGCGAATGGCTCCACCTGGGGGTCAGCGGGTTGGTGATCGCGCGCCCGGCCCTGTAGTCCGGATCTTGTCGCAGCGGAAATACATGCGGAAGCGATTCCTGCCAGGCGGATGGCCGTCGGCACCGCTGTGCGCGAAGCATACGGTGTGGCGCCCGAAGCCGGCTGCCCGAGCGCGTGCCGCGCCGCGGGAAATCCGGTGTGTGAGGGGGACGTGTGCGTGCGGAAAGGCGAGATGGATGAATTGTGTACGATAGATGTTTTGAATGAATACAAAAAAATATTGTTTTATGTACAAACTGAAAATAAACTGCAAACAAAAGCAGGTGGCCCGTCTTTGCAGGCTGCCGATAATGGAGACAGGCAGAAATGGGCAAGAAGCGTACGTCGATCGATCTCGGCGCGATGCAGGGTGAGGACGCGATGTCCGGTGGCGGGCGTGACGAGGCGATCTACGGCAACCTGTATGCGGCCATCGTCGAGAACCATCTCGAACCCGGCACCAAGCTGCCCGAGGACACGCTGGCCGAGGCTTTCGGCGTCAGCCGCACCAGCATCCGCAAGGTCTTGCAGCGCCTGTCCTACGAGCGCCTGGTGGACATCCGCCTGAACCGTGGCGCCACGGTCGCCCAGCCCACGGTGAAGGAGGCGCGCGACATCTTTGCCGCGCGGCGCATCGTCGAATGCGGCGTGCTCGCGCAGGTGGTGGCCAAGGCCACGCCTGCCGGGCTGGATGTGTTGCGCACAATCATCCGCCGCGAGCACGAGGCCGAGGCGCGTGGCGACCGGCGCGAGTCGATCTACCTGTCGGGCGAGTTCCACGTGGTGCTGGCGCGGCTGTCCGAGAACGAAACCATCGTCGAATTCCTTGCCGGGCTGGTGTCGCGCTCGTCGCTGGTCATCGCCACCTACGGTGCGCCGATGGCTGGAAGCTGCCGCCATTCCGAGCATGAGGCGGTGCTGGATCTGATCGCCGCCGGCGACGTGGAAGGCGCGCGGGCGTGGATGGAACGGCATCTGAAGGACATCGAGCGCACCGTCGTGCTGGTCGAGGAGGAGCCCGCCGAGCCGGACCTGCGCAAGATCCTCGATGAGGTGGCGCGCCGCCACCGCGGCGGAGGCTGAGCGCTCCGCCCGGCAGCCGGGCCCTCTCCGGCCGCTGCCTGTATCCGGGCGCCTCTCCGTCCCGATTGGCGCCAACCCCGCCCCCAAGAAAGCGACCGGCCTCGAAGCCGGATGTCCGCCATTACTGGAGTAGAACGCAATGAACCCGCATACCCCGATCTCCTACCCTCGCGACCTGATCGGCTACGGCCGGAGGCCACCGCATGCGGCCTGGCCGGGCGGCGCCCGCATCGCG
>NZ_AMXE01000078.1 GCF_000310205.1 Thauera linaloolentis 47Lol = DSM 12138
CGGCGGCCTGGCCCTGGCTGGCGCGCCGCCTCGCCTCGCTGCGCGCCGGCCTCGCCGCCCTCGGCTGGCTGCAGACCATTCGCCGCCGGCTGGCGGTGAGCGCCGTGGCGGCCATCGTCGTGGCACTGGTGCTGACGCGCATGACCGGCACGCCGGCCTCCGCCGCACTCGCCGCCGCGCCGCTGCTGTGGCTGGCCGGCTGCACGCTGGCCTACCAATCGGCCATGGCCAAGTATCTGGCGGCGCTGGCGCGCACGCTGCCCGAGGCGATCGACGGCATCACCCGCATCTGCCGCGCCGGCGTGCCGCTGCACAGCGCCTTCAGCATTGCCGCCGACCACGTGCAAGGCCCGCTCGCCGCCGAACTGCGCGAGATCGACCACTGGCTCAAGCTGGGCGTGCCGCTCAAGCAGGTCATGCAGAACTCAGCCGCGCGCGTGCCGCTGGCCGAATACCGCTTCTTCGCCGTGATCCTGATCATCAGCCAGGAATCCGGCGGCCGCCTGGGCGACACCCTCGAACGCCTCGCCGCCACGCTGCGCGCCCGCGCCGAACTGGGCATGAAAGTACAGGCCAAGACCTCGGAGGCGCGCGCCTCGGCCAAGATCGTCGCCCTGCTGGTGCCGGGCGTGCTGCTCTACATGTATCTCAACGCCCCGGCGGACTTCCGCTTCATGTTCAACGACCCCGCCGGCATCAAGGTGATGGCCTATGCCGCCCTCAGCGTCGGCCTGGGCCTGCTGATCACCCACGTCATGGTCAAGCGCATCCGCTGAGGCACGAATCCGATGTACGCCGACCCCTACACCCCACTATTCCTGTTCATCTTCCTCGCCGGCCTGGCGGCCACCGTCCTGCTGCTGCGCGGCAGCATGCGCGACAACCCGCTGCGCCAGCGCCTGGGTGGAGACGCCGACGACACCGCCGAAGCCCCCGCCGGCACCATCGCCGAGGACGGCGCGCCGCTGCCCGCGGCGGCACAGTCCATCGCCCGTTTCGGCCTGCAACTGGCTGGCACCGCGCAGGACCGCCTGGCGCTCGAAAGGCTTCTCGCACAGGCCGGCTGGCGCCGCCCGGAGACTGTCGGCCTGCTGATGGCGGCCAAGTACGGCTGCGGCCTGCTGCTGTGCGCGGGCGCGCTGTGGGGTCTGCTGGGTCCGCAGAGCCGCTTCGGCCTCACCGGCCTCGCGGTGGGCCTGATCGCGCTGTTCGCCGGCACCACGCTGCCCGAGTTGCTGGTCAAGCTGCGCGCCGCGCGCCGCCACGAGGCCCTGTCGCGCAGCATGCCCGACGCGCTCGACCTGATGGTCATCTGCGCCGAAGCCGGCCTGCCCTTTCCGCGCATCCTCAAGACCGTCTCGCGCGAACTGGCGCTCAGCGCCCCCGCCATGGCCGACGAACTGTCCTACACCAGCGCCGAGCTACAACTGCTGCCCGACCGCAGCGCCGCGCTGCGCCATCTCGCCGAACGCACCCGCGTGCCGGCGGTGGAAAGCATGGTCGGCTCGCTGATCCAGGCCGAACGCTACGGCACGCCGCTGGCCCAGGCGCTGCGCACCATCGCCGAGGAAAGCCGCAGCCGGCTGATCCTCGAGCTCGAAGAAAAGGCCGGCAAGCTGCCGGCACAACTGAGCGTGCCGCTCATGACCCTGATCCTGCCCCCGGTGGTCGCCATCGTCGCCACCCCCGCGCTGATGCGCGTCGTCCGGAGCCTGTTGCAATGATCTCATCGACCCGGCAAACCGATACCGCCGCAGGGCGCAGCGCCCTTGTCCGGCGCAAGGCCTGCCGCCTGCTCGCCGCCCCCCTGATCGCCACCCTGCTCTCCGCCTGCGGCGGCATCACCATCCAGGCCGCGCAGGCGCCCAGCACCCGCAACCTGCCGACGACCGCGCCTGTCGCCCAGGCCGCGGGTCCGCAGCAGCCCGCTTCCGCCGCAGACGGCCTCAAGCTGGCGCGGCTGCTGCGCGACCAGGGACGCTACGAAGCCGCCGCAGAGGTCTACGCCCAGCTCGAACAGCGCCGCGAACTCCAGCCCCTGGAGCTGCTGGAATACGCCAGCGTGGCGGCGCAGGTACAGGCACCGCAGGACAGCCTGGCCCTGTTCGGCCGCGCCCGGCACGCGCTGGGCGAAGCCGGCACCACGCTGTCCCCGGCCACCCGCGCCGCGCTATGCAACGGCCTCGGCCGCGCGCGCCTCGCGCTCGGCCAGAGCGATGCCGCGCTGGCCGACTTCGACTGCGCGCTGGCCGCGACCCCCGACGACCTCACCGCGCTCAACGCCAAAGGCGTGCTGCTCGATGCCCGCGGCGAGCATGCCCAGGCCCAGCAACTGCTGTCGCGCGCGCTGGAGATCGCCCCGGCGGACTTCCGCATCCTCAACAATCTGGCGCTGTCCTATCTGGCCAGCGGTGACGGCGCCCGCGCCACCCGGCTGCTGTCGCAGACCGAGCTGCGCGGCTGGCCCACGCTCAGGCTGAACCTGGCCTTCGCCCATGCGCTCGGCGGCGACGAAGCGCGCGCGCGCCAGACCCTGCTCACCCTGATGGACGCCGCGCAGGCCGACCACGCGTTGGCCGACTTCGCCCAGCGCCTGGCACGCATCCGCGCCGGCGCCCCGATCGCCGACGAACTGCTCTCCGCCAGCCGCCAGGCGCTGCCGCTGATACCCGCCTCGCGCGAAGGAGACGGCCGTGGCTGACGCGGCACTGCGTCCTCTACGCCGACGGCCGCGCCAGCGCGGCGCGATCGCCGTCGAGGCAGCCTACATCCTGCCCGTCCTCATCACCGCGGCGATGATGTTCATGGAACTGGCCAACATCGGCCTCACCATCAACATGGGCGCCACCGCGCTGGAACGCGCAGTGCAGCAGTTCCGCCGCGACGACAGCGTCGCGCTCGACCCGGACGCCATGAAGGCGCTGCTGCCCCAGCGCATGGCAACCGCCTCGCATGGCTACCTGGGCGAGGACGACATCGCCGCGGTCACGGTGGAGAGCTTCACTTCGCTCGACGCCATGGGCGGTGGCAGCGCCGCGCAGGACGACGACCACACCCATGGCGACGACATCCCGGCGTGGCGGATCACCGTCGACATCCGCAAGAACTTCATCACGCCGCTGCCGCGCCTGTTGTCGATAGACAGCAGCGCCTTCCGCTACCGCTACCAGGAAGTACTCGCCTACCTGCCGCCGGAGGACCAAGCGCAATGAAGCGCCCCACTTTCGCGCGCACCCGGCCGGCGCCGCGCCAGCGCGGCTCGATGGCGGTGGAAACCGCGCTCGCCCTGCCGATCCTGCTCGGCGTGGGCCTGATCGGCAGCGACATGCACCGCATCGGCCTCGAACGCACGCGACTGGAGAACACCGCCGGCTCGGTGGCCATCAACCTCGCCGCGCAACGCACGCTGACCGCCCCCGGCCTCGACGCACTGATCGACACCACGCTGAAGGGGCATGCCGAGCACCAGCAAGTGATCGTGCTGCACGTGCTCCAGTCCGGCCGCATCGAATGGGCGCTGCAGCGCGGCGACGCCGAGGACCTGTGCGAACCGGCCAGCGATGGCGCCAACTACACCGGCACGCTGCCCGAAGACCCGCCGGACGACGAAGGCGGCACCGGCAGCGACGACGGCAGCCGGCTGTCGCTGATCGTGGTCCAGGCCTGCCGCGACACCAGCAACGTCCTGCTGTCGGGCGGCCTGGTACTGCCGCGGGTATTGGAAGCCGTCGGCGTGTTCCGCACCACGTCCATGACGATCACCCTCGACGAAGAACTCCAGGAACAGAGCCGGGCCAGCGGATTGGCCTACACCGAATCATGAAACCGATACCCTTCCGCCTGCCGTCCATCCCCCCGCGCCAGCGTGGCGCCGGCGCCGTGTCGCTGCTGCTGTTCATCGGCGCCGCGACCGGCATCGCCGCCTATGCGGTCGACAGCTCGCGCACCACCGCCAGCGCGGCCCAGCTCAAACACGCCACCGACGCCGCGGCGATGGCCGTCACCATGGCCCACGCCCGCGACGACACCATCGACACCCAGTCGCTGGCCGAAAAATACGTGCATGCCAACCTTGGCATGGACGGCGCACAGTTCGAGCAGCAGCTCGACATCGCCCTCGAAACGGTCACCAGAGACGATGCCGACGGCTTCCGCGTATCCGCCACCTTCCGCGCCAGCTCGCTGCTCGGCAACGACGCCGACGTCACCGTCTCGTCGGCCGCCGTGGCGCGCAACAAATCGCTGGAAGTCGCGCTGGCGATACCCAACACGCTCAGCGAAAACGCTGCCAATCTCGCCGCCTTGCGCCGCCTCGGCAAGCGCTTCGCCGAAAACCTCATCGGCAATCGCGACAACACCTGGCTGGCGCTGGTGCCCTATAGCCAGGCGGTGAGCGTCTACGACGCGCGCCAAGCCAACCGCATCCGCAACTGGGCCGCCCCCGGCGCACTCAACCCGGTGGAACTGACCTCGCTGTTCCGCACCGGCTATGCCGGCCTAGCCGACCGCCGCATCCCCGACCGCCGCGCCAACCTGCTGTGCATGTACCGCGGCCTGGACCGGGGCGAAAACTACTTCTGGGACGAAGCGCCCGCCGGGCAGTTCAAGGTCTATTACCGCCACGACCTGCCGGAAAACGGCAGCCCCGGCGCCCCACCCATCTCGTGGGTCGGGCCCAACCCCGACTTCGGCCAGGCCACCGGCGTCAACGACACACGCTGGATGACCGCCGACCGCGGCTGCCCGAATGCCGCGCTGCTGCCGCTGACCAACGACCTGGACGAAATCGACACGCGGCTGGACCAGATGTCCACCCGCTTCAACGTCAACTACGCCATCGCCATGGGCTGGAGCGCAATGGCGCTGGCGCCGGAGTTCCGCGGACCGGGCGGCTGGGGCCTGGAGAACGACCTGCCGCGCGATTTCGACGAAGAAGGCGGCGACACCGTCAAGGCCATCGTCCTGCTGGTCAACTCGTCCGACCAGCGCTGGTTCGACTCCGACGCCTACAACGCCTGGGTCGGCGAAAAGATCGACGGCGACCGCGACCTCGGCTCGCGCAACGACCCGCTCATCACCGAGCGCTTCGCCAACCTGTGCCGCAGCTTCCGCGAACGCCGGCTGCGCTTCTTCCTGATCGTCACCGGCAGCGACGAAGCCGAGGACGAAGACGGCCAGATCGCCAGCGCCTCGGAATTCCGCCGCGTCGCCGGCCCCGGCCTGCAGCGCTGCGCCGAAAGAGGCTCCGACCTGACCTATCTATCCGGCTACGACTTCGTCGCCTCGGAAGGCCGCATCGAATCCCGGCTGGACGCGATCATCGACGAGCTTCGCCTGCAGAGCAACTTCGCCCGGCTGGTCGAATAACGCCACGCCATCCCATTCATTTCCCTGTTTCCGGAAGGCCTCCATGACCACACGCCTACATTCCCCCCGTTTCCGCCAGGCCCTGGCCCTGGAGCCCCGCATCCTGCTCGATGCCGCCATGGTGGAAACCGCCACGGAAGTCGCGGAGCAATCCAGCGAAGCGACCTGGGAACGCCCCGGTTTCGCCGCCACGCCGGTGGACGTGAACCTGACGGTGACGGACACCACGGACGAGTTCCCCGCCATCGACCTGTTCAGCAACGTCAGCGTGTCGCCCGACAACTTTGGCGAAGACGAAGGCGTGGATGAGTATGGCGACCCCAACGGCCACCCGCTGCGCAACCTGACCATCTCCGTCAGCGCCGCCGGCACATCGCACGCGCTGGTAATCGACGGCTCCACCATCGCCCTCGAACCCACCGCCCTCCCGGGCAGCACGGCGAACAACGGCTATACCTACACCGTTTCGGTCAGCGGCGACACCGCCACCATCGTCATCGCCATCGACTCCTCGCTGATCGACGTGGCCCGCAGTTCTGCCGGCGTGGCAGCGCTGATCGACAGCATCGCCTACCAGGCGCAGGACATCGACATCACCACCAGCGACGTATCCGTCAGCCTGAAGCTGGACGACTCCAACGGCGACGGCACCAGCGACGCCACCGAAGGGCGCATCACCTCCACAATCCACATCACCCGCGACAGCGATCTGCCCGTGGCGCCGAACCTTTCCAGCGGCCCCGCGCTGGAGGCGGCCGAATCTTTCGATGGCGACAAAGGCTTGCCTGGAGCCGATCAGGTGGCCTATTCGATCGACGGCAAATACGCCTACACGGCAGGCGCCGGCAGCTTTGCCACCTTCTCGGTCGATGCCAGCGGCCGCCTCACGCTGGTGGACAGCGTGGCGGTGGCGGACCTGGGCACCGTCGGCAGCCTGATCGCCAGCAGCGACGGCAAATCCGTCTACAGCCTGTCCACCAACGGCAAGCTGGTGGAAATGAGCGTCAATGCCAACGGCACCCTCAGCCACGTGGGCACCTATGCGGTCAGCAACAACTCCTCCGGCAGCCTGGCCATCTCAACCGACGGCACCCAGGTTTACGCCGACGGCGGCGAAAACCAGCGCGCCATCAAGATCTACACCCGCGACACCGGCACCGGCAGGCTGGTCGTCTCGCAGCAGTTTTCGGACATCACCCTGTCGGGCACGGAATACGATGCCCTGAACGGCGGCGCCGGCAACTACAACGGCGCAACCATCACCATTGCCCGCAGCGACGGCGCCAACGCCAGCGACGGCTACAGCTTCGCCACCAGCTACTCCGGCGGCACCCTGCGCTACAGTGATGGCGAGATCCTCTTCACCGACTATTCGAGCTGGCCGTACGTCGAGAACCCCATCGCCACCTTCGTCAACACGGACGGCACGCTGGCCATCAGCTTCACCGAAGACGTCAGCACCGAAATGGCCAACCGGGTGCTCAATCAGATCAGCTTCCAGACCGGCACCCCCGACAGCATCGCCCTGACGCTGCAGGTGGGCTCCCATGCCCAGAGCGTGTCGATCGAAGGCGGCGGATATGAGCTGAAGTCCGCGCAAGACATCAACAACGCCATCCGCCAGACCACCGTCATCCAGGCGGGCAACCACCTCTACGCCGTCAACAATGGCGGCAGCCTCTGGGGCAACCGCACGCTGGAGGTATACCAACGCAACGACGACGGCACCTGGTCGATGCTGGACAACCTCACGCAGCTCAACACCGGTACCGACTGGGGCAGCACGCCCGACGCCATCGCCGTATCGGCGGACGGCCTATACGTCTATGTCGGCGCGCAAGGCTCGGGCACGCTCGACGTCTATCAGCTCGACACCGGTTCGGGCTTCCTCAACCGGGTCAACTCCATCGCCCTGCCCGGCAATGCGGAAAACGCGGACAGCGTCAGCCTGAGCACCGACGGCAAGACCCTGCACCTCGTCACCAACGACGGCACCGCCAGCATCTACAGCGTTTCCGGCAGCCGCCTGACGCTGCAAGGCAGCGTCTCCGGTATCACCAGCAGCGGCGATGTGGCGCTGTCCAGCGACGGCCTGTCGCTGATCGTCGCCGATGGTGGCGGCATCACCCGCTACAGCCTGGCGCAGACGCTCAACCTGGGCGAGAGCATCGCCTTCGCCAGCGGCCTGAGCCTGTCGGACAAGAACTCCGACAAACTGGCCGACGGCGCGGGCAACTACAACGGCGCCAGCATCACCATCACCCCCAGCGTGGCCAGCGGCGGCTTCGACTTCGTGGAAAACAACGGCCTGCGCCTTGCCGACGGCAAGATCCTGCGCAACGGCTCGCCCATCGCCGACTTCACCACGGCCGCAAACGGTACGCTGACCGTCAGCTTCACCGCCGGCACCAGCACCGCCGTGGCCAACCAGGTACTGCAGCAGATCACCTATGGCAACAGCACGGCCAGCGTGGCCGGCAGCCGGATCACCCTCGGCATCCAGGCCAGCGATGGCGAACTGACCAGCACCACACAAACCGTCACCCTGCGCGTCAACACCCTGCCCGTGCTGGATACCGCCGTCGCCGACGGCTACACCCTGCGCGGCGCCACCAGCGAAACGCCTTATAGCTTCACCCTGTTCCCCGGCCTGTTCAGCGACGCCGACGGCGACGCGCTGACCTGGAGCATCGACGGGCTGCCCGAGGGGCTGAGCTTCGATGCGCAAACGCTGACCATCTCCGGCAGCACCACGGAGACGGGCTCATTCGATCTGGTCGTCCGCGCCACCGACGCGGGCGGCAACGCAGCCAGTCTGGAGCTGACGCTGGACGTGGCCCAGATCGCCAACCGCGCGCCGCAGGTCAATGCCGACGCGAACACCTCGCTGGACAGCTTCACCGAGGGCGAAGCGGGCAGCATCACATTGGACGGCGGCCTGTTCACCGACGCGGATGCCGTCTATGGCGACGATCTGAGCTGGACGGTTTCCGGCCTGCCCTCGGGCCTGAGCTTCGATGCCGCGACCCGCAGCATCTCCGGCACCTCCAGCGCGGTAGCCGACTACACGCTGACCGTCACCGCCACCGACGAATCGGGCCGGAGCGCGCAGACCGAACTGACGCTGCGGGTCATCAGCACGGCGGAGGCCAACAACCAGGCGCCCAGCCTCAATGCCGACGCCAGTTCGCTGATCTACGCCAACGGCACGCTGAGTGGCTATGGGAGCACCGGCACCTATGTCAATGGACTGGTGCTGTCCAACGACGAAACCATCCTTGCGGTGGCCAGCAGCACATCCCAGAATGGCAACGGCACCCATTACCTGAACATCTACAGCCGCGACACCGCCACCGGCGCATTGACGCTGCTGCAGGTGTTCACGCAAGGAATAGCAGACGACCCGGACACCAATGCAATTGAAGTGGACGGTTTGCAGAACGTCACCTCCGTAACCTATTCCGGCGACGGCAAGCAGTTGTATCTGACGGGCTACAACAGCACTGGCGGCGCCAGCAGCCATGCGCTGATGGCGTTCAACGTCAATGACGATGGCACGCTGAGTTACCTTGGCCATTCCGACAATCTGGGCGAAAAGGTGCTGCACATCAGCGCGGATACGGACAGCGGCACGCTCTATGCGCTGTCGGCCACCAAGATCTACGCTTTCGATGTGAGTGGCAACGGCGCTTTTGAAGCCGTTGGCACCTATACCCCCGCCAATGGCTTCGGTACCGCCGTGACCATGCGCGTGGCGGGCGACACCGCATATGTGCTGTCAGGCGGGCGATTGACGGTCTACAGCATTGCCAACGATGGTGCGTTGAGCTACCTCGGCCAGATGCTGCGCACCAGCGCAACGCTCACCTACACCGATGCCGATGGCGTCGCTGGCGAGACCTTCACGATGCCTAGCTCCAATGCCTTTGGCGGCGCCATTTCGATGAGCGTCTCCGAGCAGGGCTATATCTACCTGGTCACGACCAATGGCTATCTCACCACGCTGCACTACGACAGCGCCACCAATGCGCTGACCTATGTGGACGCCCAGGGCGTGACGTCCTACTTCGCCGGTCAAGCCGCGATTCACGGCGTCAATGTTTCGCCCGATGGCACAGCGCTTTACGTGGTTGCTTCAGCCACCGCGAACCTGCTGATCTTCGATATTGGCAGCGATGGCACGTTGGCAAACGCACGCACGCTGGCGATCAGCGGCGCAGGTTCGCGCATAGCGGTCAGCGCTGACGGCACCTCGATCTATGTCGGCAAACACTTGTATTTCGGCACCGTCACCCTCAACACCATCCAGGCCACCGGCGTGGGCGGCGCTTTCGCCGAAGGCGGCTCCGCCATCCTGCCGGCCGCCAGCCTGACCCTGTCCGACGCCGACTACGACGCGCAGGACAACTACAACGGCGCCAGCATCAGCATCGTGCGCGCCGAGGGCGCGGATGCAGCCGACAGCTTCGGTTTCGAAAACAGTGACGGCCTGAGCCTGAGCGGCGGCGTGATCTCGCTGAACGGCACGCCCATCGCCAGTTTCGAGAACAGCGGCGGCGCACTGCTCATCGCCTTCACCGCGGATGTCGGCAAGGCCACCGCCAACGCCGTGCTGCAGCGCATCAGCTACATCAACGCCAGCAGCGACCCGGGCAGCAGAATCACCCTGGAGGTGACGGCGGGCGACGCCTACACCGGCACGTCGATCGACGTGGTACTCGACGTCGCCGAGATCAACGACGCGCCCACGCTCAGCGCCAGCCCCATCGCCGCCACCTATGTGGCCGGCGCCTACGGCGGCGTGCGGCTGTTCGACGATACCGCCGTCTCGGCCATGGAGCAGGCACAGAAGATCGCTTCGCTGACCCTGACCGTGGGCGGCGTGGCCGACGGCGCCAGCGAAACCCTGAACATCGACGGCAGCGCCATTGCGCTGGCGTCCGGTACGACCACCACCGGCAGCGGCTACAGGGTCACGGTGAACCTGGACGGCGAAACCGCGACCGTCACCATTTCGAGCAGCGCCGGCATTGCCGCGGCGGACGCCGCCAGGCTGGTCGACGGCATCGCCTACGCCAACGGTGATGACGGCGCCAGCGGCAGCCGCACGGTGACCCTGGCCGCCGTGCAGGATAACGGCGGCATCGCCAATGGCGGAAGCGACACCACCGCGCTGGACATCACCGCCAGCGTCGTCCTGAGCAGCCTCAACACCGCTCCCTCGCTGAACGCCACGCCCATTGCCGGCACCACCTTCACGGAAAACGGCACGTTCGTCGCGCTGTTCGGCGGCACCGCGGTATCCACCGGCGAGGGCGGCCAAACGATTCTGGCGCTGGCGCTGAGCGTCGGCGGAA
This sequence comes from Thauera linaloolentis 47Lol = DSM 12138, assembly GCF_000310205.1. GTDB lineage: Bacteria > Pseudomonadota > Gammaproteobacteria > Burkholderiales > Rhodocyclaceae > Thauera > Thauera linaloolentis. The sequence goes on from NZ_AMXE01000078.1 coordinate 10,725, forward strand.
TCAAGGACGGCCCCAACGAAACCCTGCTCATCGACGGCGAGCGCATCGCGCTGGTCGAAGGCACTTACGAAACGGCCAATGGCCTCAGCATCGAGATCAGCGTCGACGGCGAAACCGCCACGCTGAACGTCTCCAGCGCCAGCGGCATTTCGAGCAGAGCACTGGCCGCGCTGATCGATGGCCTCGCCTATGCCAACGCCAGCGAAGATCCGACGGCGGGCAACCGCAGCATCACCCTGACCGGCGTGCAGGACAACGGCGGCACGGCCAACGGCGGCAACGACAGCACCACACTGGACATCACCGCCACGGTGGCGGTGGTGGCGGTCAACGATGCGCCGGTGCTGGAAGCCGGCGCCGCGGCGGCGATCTATGCGGCCAGCGGCAGCAGCGCCGCGCTGTTCAGCGACACCCGCATCGACGTGGTGGAAAGCGGCCAGCACATCGCGGCGATCACGCTGACGGCCTCCGGCCTGCTCAACGGCGGCAGCGAAACCCTGAGCGTAGACGGCAGCCTCGTCGCCCTCGTGGAGGGCAACGCCGGCACCACCGCCAACGGCTACGCCTACAGCGTGGGCGTGGACGCCAACGGCGGCGCCACCTTGAGCATCAGCCGCACGGGCGGCATCACCGCCGGAGACGCCGCCGCGCTGATCGACGGCATCGCCTATGCGAACCTCAACACGACCTACAGCGCTGGCGAGCGCAGCTTCAGCCTGAGTATCCAGGACAGCGGTGGCAACGCCGACGGCGGCAGCGACACGACCACCCTGCCCGCCACGGCCACCCTCACGCTGGTGAGGAACTCCGCCCCAGTGCTGGGCAGCACGCCGGAGCGCGAGACGCTGGAGGTCGTCGAAAGCCTCACCGCAATCAGCGGCCTGAGCGACGTGGCCGCCAGCGTGCTGAGCAGCAACGGCAACGCCTTGTACGCGGTCTCCAGCGACGGCGCCATCGCCATCTTCAGCCGCAACCCCGGCAGCGGCGAGCTGACCTACCTGGAAACACTGGCCAGCGGCCTTGGCAACGTTAGCGACATCCAGCTCGGCGCGGACGACGACACGCTGTACGTGCTGGGCAACAACGGCGATGCCATCGCCGTCTTCACCCGCTCCGCGGTCGATGGCAGCCTCTCGTCCGAGCAAGTGCTGACGACCACCAGCGTACGCGACTTCACGGTAAGCGCGGATGGCACGCTCTACGTGGTGGACGGCAACTATTCGGGCCTGCTGGTCTATGGACGCGACGCGAACGGCCAGTACGCACCGACCCAGCAGATCGTCGCCGACGCCAACCGCGAGCCCTACCTGTTCGCCGGGGTGGATGTCGAGGTCGTGGGCGATTACCTGTACGTCATCACCAACCCGACCTCCGCCGCGCTGCCCGACACGCTGATCGTCTACACGCGCAACGTCGACGGTACGCTGGGCGAAGCCGTCCATGTGCGCGGCGGCAACGGCATCGGCCTGAACGACCCGCTCGCCCTCGCGGTTTCCGCCGATGGCGGCACGATCTACGTGGCCGGCGCCGCTGGCGTGAGCATCTTCGGCTTCGCCGACGGCACGCTGCGCCAACTGGGCAGCATCGACGGGTTGAGCGGTGTCAGTGCCATCGCCCTGGCCGCCGACGGCGACAGCCTGTACGTGAGCAGCGCCGACGGCATCGGCCGCTACGACGTGCGCGCCCCCGGCGCGGCGGCCCCGCTGCAGACCCTGGCAAGCGCGGCGGTCGCCCGCGACCTGAGCGTGAGCGCCGACGGTGCGCTGGTCGCGGCCACAGGCGCCGGCCTGGTCAACCTGCGCGACGGCTTGGTGCCCAGCCTGGCACTGTCCTACGACGAACAAGGCGAGCTACCGCTGGCCGCCAATCTCAACCTGAGCGACGCCGAGCACGACGCCATCGACGGCGGCGCCGGGAACTACTTCGGCGCCGGCATCGGCCTCGAGCGCGCCGGCGGCGCCAATGCCGCGGACACCTACGGCCTGGCCGAAGGCAATGGCCTGAGCCTGGCAGGCGAGGAAATCCGCCTGGACGGGGCGGCCATCGCCAGTTTCGTCAATGTCGGCGGCGCACTGGCCATCCGCTTCACCGCCGACGTGAGCACCGCCACCGCCAACGCGGTGCTGCGCCAGCTCACCTACCGCAACGCCAGTGACGACCCAGGCCCCGCCGCGACCCTGGTACTTTCGGTCAGCGACGGCTACGGCGTCCGCGACAGCGTGGAGCTGGTGCTGTCGATCACCGAGGTCAACGACGCGCCGACCGCTAGCGCCAGCGCCAGAAACCCGGTCCATGCCGAAGGCGGCGAGGCGTCCAGGCTGTTCGCAGACAGCGTGCTTTCCACCGTCGAAAGCGGCCAGTCGATCACCTCGCTGACCCTGGCCATCACCGGCCTGCGCGACGGCGCCAGCGAGATCCTGAATGTGGACGGCACCGCCATCGCCCTGGTGGCGGGCAACAGCGGCACCACCTCCAGCGGCTACAGCTACAGCGTGGTGGCAGGCGGCGAGGGCTCGGTCACGCTGCTGATCGACACCGGTGAGGGCATCAGCGGCGAGGCCGCCTCCGCGCTGGTCGATGGCATCGCCTACACCAACGCCAGCGCCGACCCGAGCGCCGGCGAGCGCAGCGTCGGCCTGATCGCCCTGCGGGACGACGGCGGCACCGCCGACGGCGGCAATGACCTAGCCAGCCTCGACATTGCCGGCACCGTCACCGTGCTGGCCGTCAACGACGCGCCGACGCTCTCCGCCACGCCGCTTCCGCACACCATCGACACCGAAGGCAGCGGCCCGGCCACGCTGTTCAGGGATACCGCCATCGACACCGTCGAAGGCGGCCAGGCCATCTCGTCGCTGACGCTCACCGTCTCCGGCCTGAGGAACGGCGGCAGTGAAATGCTGATCATCGGCGGCCGCGCCGTTGCGCTCGTCGCGGGCACCACCGACATCGGCGGCGGCCTTGGCGTCACCGTCGGCCTGGCCGATGGAAGCGCCACGGTGACGATCTCCAGCGCCGCCGGCCTGTCCCCCGCCGACGCCGCCGCGCTGGTGAACGGCATCGCCTACCAGGCCGCGGCGGACGGCGTGCTTTCTGCCGGGCAGCGCGTCATCACCCTGACAGCCGTCAGGGACGACGGCGGCAGCGCCGACGGCGGCAGCGACACCACGGCGCTCGGCGTCGCCGCCACCGTGGATGTGGTCTACGTCAACGACACGCCCAGCCTCGCCACCACGCCAGCCCAGGGCCTGAGCCATGTCGCCGGCGAGGCCGGGGTGCGCTTGTTCGGCGACACCGTCATCGACGCCGGCGAGCGCAGCCAGGGTATCCGTTCGCTGACCCTCACCGTCTCGGGTCTGCGGGCTGGAGACGGCGACGCCTTGGTCATCGACGGCACCACCGTGGCCCTGGTCGCCGGCAGCGCCACGACCGCCAGCGGCCACGTCGTCACCATCGCCCTGGACGGCGGCACCGCCACGGTGAACATCGGCAGCGCCGCAGGCATGACCACGGCCGACGCGGCGGCGCTGGTGGACGGCATCGCCTATCGCAGCGTCGCGGACGGCACCCTGTCGGCCGGCACGCGCACCGTTACCCTGGTGTCTGTCCAGGACAGCGGCGGCGGCGGGACCGACACCACCCGCCTGACGGGCCTCTCGGTCACCATCACGCTGCCCGATGCCGCGCCGCACGCCACCGACACCGACTATTCGCTGAACACCCGGGCCGCCACCGCCTACGAGGCCGTGCTGCCGGAAAACCTGTTCCGCGATCCCAATGGCGACACCCTGAGCTGGCACGTGGATGGCCTGCCCGAGGGCCTGAGCTTCGATCCAGCGACGCGAACCATCAGCGGCACGGCGGCCGCGCCCGGCACCGCGACGCTCGTGGTGACCGTGACCGATGGCAACGGCCAGACTGCAACCCGCAACCTGACGCTGACGGTCGCGGAGCCGGCCGTGGTCCCCGTCGATCCGACTGACCCGACCGGGTCCGAGGTACTGCCCTTCGTTCCGCAGCACGAAGACATTCTGAACGACTGGCGCCATGAACCGGCGGCACAAGGCGGAGCGCCTGCGCCCGAACCGTTCGGCACCACCCGCCCTGTCGTCGCCGACGACATCGGCGGCGCCGCCAGCGCGGCACGCGCGGCGCTGGACCTGCTCGACACGCTCGACACCCTGCGCGAGACCGAAGCACGGCCGTCGCCCAATACCTTGCAACTCGCCGACGGCCGTGTCACCCCGCTGGTGATGCTCGCCGCCCAGGACGGTCCGGCCTACGCCGCCAGCGTGGCCACGCTGCACGGCGCCTGGCGCGCGGACGTGGCCGGCAACCGCCAGGTCTTCGCGCTGCCGGCCGGCCTGTTCGTGAGCCGCGAACCCATCTCGACGCTCACACTGCGCATGGCCGACGGCCGTCCGTTGCCGACCGGCCTGCGCCTGGACGTGGAACGCGGCCTGATCGTGCGCAGCGGCCTGCAAGGCAGCGGCCGCGAGCTCGAACTGGATCTGCTGCTGAAAACCGCCGATGGCCACACCCTGGCCGTGCGGCTGACGCTGAGCGGCCAGGAGCGGCCCGGCCCCGCCGGCGGCACCGACATGAGCGACGCGGCGGCGGCGCAGAGTGCGGGCAAGGAAGCCGTCAGCCTGCAACTGCGCGAACACGCCGCCCGCGACCTGATGGCGCAAGCCCATGCCTTCCTCGCCGCGCTGGGCGCCGACCCCGCATCCAGCACGGCACCTCTTTCCACCCGCCTGTCCTCCGGCGCAGCGCAGACTTCCGCGCCCGCCGCCCACGTTTCCGCAGAAAGCTGATGAGACCCATGACACACGCCAACCTTATGTCCCGTCCCGCCCCCCGTCACCTCGCCCTTGGCCTGATCACCGCAGCCGTGCTGTCCGGCTGCGCCGTCACGCCGCCCGCCGCCCTCACCACGCAGGATTTGCTGCAACAGGACCGCAGCGACCGCCAGGCCATGTTCGCCGCGCAGGAAGCGATCACCGCGCCAGTGACGCTGGACGAGGCCATCGCCCGCGCCATCAAGTACAACCTGCAGCAGCGCCTGGCGCTGATGGAGCGCGCCCTGGAGGACAATCTCGTCGCGGTGCAGAACCAGGGCATGCTGCCCAAGCTGGCCGCGCGCGCCGGACTGCGCACGCGCAGCAACGAGTACGCCTCGTCCAGCGAATCCATCCTCACCGGCCGCGAATCGCTGGAACCCTCCACCAGCCAGGAACGCGGCATGCACAGCGCCGACCTGCAACTATCGTGGAACGTGCTCGACTTCGGCCTGAGCTACTTCGGCGCCAAGGCGCAGGGCAACAAGGCGCTGGCCGCCGAGGAGCGCCGCCGCCGCGTGGTCGCCGACATCATCCGCCAGACCCGCAGCGCATACTGGAACGCGGTCACCGCCGAGCGCCTCAAGGACCGCGTGGCGCAGACGCTGGCGGAAACGCGCCAAAGCCTGGACTACGCGCGCCAGACCGGCGAACGCCGCCTGGTGGCGCCGCTCACCGCGCTGCGCTACCAGCGCGACCTGCTCAGCATGGTGCGCCAGCTCGAAACCCTGGATGCCGACCTCGCCCTGGCCCGCTCCCGCCTCGCCAGCCTGATGAACCTCGCGCCGGGCGCCACCTTCCAGCTCGCCCGCATCGACGACGACGCGCTGGTGGCGCCGAAGCTGCCCTACGAGCGCACCGACCTCGAAGCCCTGTCCATGGTGCGCCGCGCCGAGCTGCGCGAGGAAGGCTACCAGGCGCGCAACGCGGTGCTGGAAACACGCATGTCGCTGCTGCGCCTGCTGCCCAACGCCTCGCTGTTCGGCGGCGTGAACTACGACAGCAACAAATACCTGGCGAACAGCAACTGGGCCGATGCCGGCATGCAGGTGAGCTGGAACCTGATGAACGTGCTGTCGTGGTCGGCCATCGAGAAGAGCGGCAAGACCCGCGAGCAGGTCGCCGAACTGCGCCGCCAGGCCCTGCGCATGACCGTGCTCACGCAGGTCAACGTCGCCTGGCTGGAACGCGAACGCGCCGAGGCCCTGTTCAACCGCGCCAATGAGCTTAGCCGCCTGCAGGACGCCATCCGCACGCAAACCGAGAACGCTGCGCGCAGCAACGCCGAGACGCAGCTCGAACTGGTGCGCGCCCGTGTCGAGACCCTGTTGTCCACCCGCGCCCGCGACCTGGCCTATGCCGAACTGCTCAATGCCCAGAGCACGGTCTACCAGGCCGCCGGCATCGACCCGCTGCCGGATCAGGTCGCCGACCTGAGCGTGGGCGGGCTGGCACGCGTGATCGCCGACACCAACCGCCTGATCGAGCGCGGCCACGTCGAGATTCCGCGCCTGCTGGACACCGCTCCGGCCCCGGTGGCGGCCCTGCAAGCCGAACCCGCCGCCGTCGCCCAGGCTGCCCCCGTCCCCGCGCCGCTGCCGGCGCTGCGCACCGTGGGCGGCGACCGCTGGAACTCGCTGGGCTCGATCGCGGCCGGGGCCGATGCGGATGCGCGCTAATCCCGCCCCAGCACGCCATGCGCTGGCCGCGCTGCTTGCGGCCGC
>NZ_AMXE01000079.1 GCF_000310205.1 Thauera linaloolentis 47Lol = DSM 12138
GCGACCTTCTCGGCCTCGATCTCGGTGAAGCCGCGGGTCGTCATCGCCGGCGAGCCGATGCGGATGCCGGAGGTGACGAAGGGCTTTTCGGGGTCGTTCGGGATCGAGTTCTTGTTGACCGTGATGTGGGCGCTGCCCAGCACGGCTTCGGCGGCCTTGCCGGTGATCTTCTTGTTGCGCAGGTCGACGAGGAAGACGTGGCTTTCGGTGCGGCCGGAGATGATGCGCAGGCCGCGTTCCTCGGACAGCACGCGGGCCATGACGCGGGCGTTGGCGATGACCTGTTCCTGGTAGTTGCGGAACTCGGGCGAGGCGGCTTCCTTGAAGGCGACGGCCTTGGCCGCGATGACGTGCTCCAGCGGGCCGCCCTGCAGGCCGGGGAAGATCGCCGAGTTCAGCGCCTTCTCGTGCTCGGCCTTCATCAGGATGATGCCGCCGCGCGGGCCGCGCAGGGTCTTGTGCGTGGTCGAGGTGACGACGTCGGCATGCGGCACCGGGTTGGGATAGAAGCCGGCGGCGATCAGGCCGGCGTAGTGCGCCATGTCCACCCAGAAGATGGCGCCGACTTCCTTGGCGATCTTCGCGAAGCGCTCGAAGTCGATGCGCAGCGCGTAAGCCGAGGCGCCGGCGATGATGATCTTCGGCTTGTGCTCGCGGGCCAGCCGTTCCATGGCCTCGTAGTCGATGGCTTCCTGGGCGTCGAGGCCGTAGGCGACGACGTTGAACCACTTGCCCGACATGTTCAGCGGCATGCCGTGGGTGAGGTGGCCGCCTTCGGCCAGGCTCATGCCCATGATGGTGTCGCCCGGCTTGGCGAAGGCCATCAGCACGGCCTGGTTGGCCTGCGAGCCCGAGTTCGGCTGCACGTTCGCCGCTTCGGCGCCGAACAGCGCTTTCAGGCGGTCGATGGCCAGTTGCTCGACCACGTCGACATGCTCGCAGCCGCCGTAGTAGCGCTTGCCGGGATAGCCTTCGGCGTACTTGTTGGTGAGCTGGGAGCCCTGGGCTTCCATCACCGCGTGCGAGACGTAGTTTTCGGAGGCGATCAGTTCGATGTGGTCTTCCTGGCGCTTGTTTTCGGCCTGGATGGCGGACCACAGTTCGGGATCGATTTTGGACAGGGTGTCTTGCGAAGAGAACATGGACGAGATCGATAACGAGTGGCTTTAAAAGCGGATGTTACCACGCTGCCCGATCGGTATCGGGGTTCACCATCCGCCGCCTTCGCTGCCTCCGTTGTCGTCGTTGCCCCATCCTCCGTCGCCGCCCGGAATCTGGATCTGGATGGTGTCGAGGTCCACATCGACCGCCTTGTCCAGGCTGCTGGTGACGATGCCGGGGAAGGCGATCAGCAGGCCGAGGACGATGAGCTGGAGGACGACGAAGGGCAGCGCGCCGCGGTATATCTGGGCGGTGCGGATGCCCTCGATGCGGCGGCCGGTGACGCGGTCGGTGAAGCTCGTTGCCGGCGTGACGCTGCGCAGGTAGAACAGCGCGAAGCCGAAGGGCGGGGTCAGGAAGGAGGTCTGCAGGTTGACCGCGATCAGGATGCCGAACCAGATCAGGTCGATGCCCATCTTGTCCGCCACCGGCGCCAGCAGCGGCACCAGGATGAAGGCGATCTCGAAGAAGTCGAGGAAGAAGCCGAGCAGGAAGACGACTGTGTTCACGAAGAGCAGAAAGCCGATTTCGCCGCCGGGCAGTTTGTCGAACAGGTGCTCGACCCACACGTTGCCGTCCACCGCGGTGAAGGTGAAGCTGAACAGCGTCGAGCCGATCAGGATGAAGAGTACGAAGCACGACAGCCGGGCGGTGGCTTCGAGCGCCTGGCGCAGCGTCGAGATGTCCAGCCGGCGGCGCAGCGCGGCCATCAGCAGGGCGCCGCTCGCGCCCATTGCGCCGCCCTCGGTGGGTGTGGCGACTCCCAGGAAGATGGTGCCCAGGACGAGGAAGATCAGCGCCAGCGGCGGCACCAGCACGAAAGTGAACTGCTCGGCCATGCGCGACAGCAGGCCGAGGCGGAGCAGGCGGTTGAGCCCGGCCAGCGCCATCGACAGGATGGTGCCGAAGGTCATTGCGACGACCACGGTTTCGTCGCGCGCCGGGTCCTGTGGTTCGGTGCCCTGCAGCCATCCGAGGATGTCGCCGTAGTAGTGGCCGAAGACGATGGCGCAGGCGATGAGCAGGACGCTGAACACGAGCAGCGAACGGCTGCCGGAGCTGCCGTCCGGTTCGTGGAAGGTGCGCGCTTCCGGCGGCAGTGCCGGCACCATCCGGGGCTGGAAGATCGCCACTGCGATGATGAACAGCGCGTACAGCCCGATCAGCATGAAGGCCGGCGTGAATGCGCCGCGATACATGTCGCCGACGCTGGCGCCGAGCTGGTCGGCGACGACGATGAGCACCAGCGACGGCGGCAGCGCCTGCGCCAGGGTGCCGGAGGCGGTGATGGTGCCGCACGAGAACGCCGGGTTGTAGCCATAGCGCAGCATGATGGGCAGCGAGATCAGGCCCATCGAGATCACTGCCGCGGCGACCACGCCAGTGGTGGCCGCGAGCAGCGAGCCGACGAACAGCACCGACAGCGCCAGCCCGCCGCGGATCGGGCCGAACACCTGGCCGGCCGTTTCCAGCAGGTCTTCGGCCATGCCGCTGCGTTCGAGGATGAGGCCCATCAGCGTGAAGAAGGGAATCGCCAGCAGGGTGTCGTTCTGCATGATGCCGAACACCCGCAGCGGCAGCGCCTGGAACAGCGTGGCCGGCAGCAGGCCGAGCTCGATGCCGAGGAAGCCGAACACCAGCCCGCAGGCAGCCAGCGAGAACGCGACCGGAAAGCCCGAGAGCAGGAACAGCATGACCGCCCCGAACATGATCGGGGCGATGTTGGCGGTGAAGATCTCGATCATCGTGCGCGCGCCTCGTCACTGGCATCGGAAGCCGGCTCGCCGGCGGAGGCTTCTTCGGTGTTGCCGTGGCCCCCGAGCCGGAGCGGATCGGGGCCGTGGCCGGTCAGGAAGGCGATGCGCTTGATCAGCTCGGAGGTGGATTGCAGCGCGAGCAGCGCGAAGCCGACCGGCACGAGGGCATACACCGGCCAGCGGATCAGGCCGCCGGCATTCGACGACATCTCGCCGGAGGCGTAGGCCTGCATGACGATCGGCCACGAGAAGCTGATCATGAAGTAGCACATCGGCAGCACGAAGAAGACGATGCCGCAGATGTCGATCCAGATCCGCGCGCGCTGGGGCAGGCGGTTGGAAATGACGTCGATGCGGACGTGGGCGTTCTGCATGAAGGTGTAGCCGGCGCCGAGCAGGAACACCGCCGCGAACAGGTACCACTGGATCTCGAGAAAGGCGTTCGAGCCGACGTTGAAGGCCTTGCGGATGATGGCATTCACCGTGCTGATGAGGGTGGCGACCAGCACCAGCCAGATGATGGATTGCCCGATCATCCGGCTGAGCCGGTCGATGATCCGGGAAAGGTCTAGCAGCATGTTCATGATGTCGGGCGTCGGGCTGGCGTGGATACGGTCGCACCCCGTATGTCGCCGGCAGCGCCGCGTTTGCGGACGGGACGACGTAGCCGCCGGCTACCGAATGGCGGCGGGCGGTGGGGAAGGAGGACGGCGGGCCGAGGCCCGCCGCAAGGGCAGGGGTGGAGCGATACCGGGATCAGAGCTTCTGCGAAGCCAGATACTGGGAGTAGTTGCTTTCCGCGACGGCCTCCCACTGGACCTGATCGGCCAGGAAGCGGCTGTAGTCGGGGTAGATCTTCTTCCAGTTCGGGTTCTTGTCGTTGAGCTCGGCATAGACCTCGCGCGAAGCCTTGAACGCGGCGTCCATGAAGTCCTTCGGGAAGCGCGACAGCTTGGCGCCTTCGGCAACCAGTTGCTTGAGCGCGGTCGGGTTGCGGGCGTCGTAGCGCGCCTGGCAAGTGAGGTGGGCGGCGCGCGAGGCTTGTTCGATGATGGCCTTGTATTCGGCCGACAGGCCGTTCCACTGCTTGTCGTTGATGTAGAGCGAGAACTGCGTGCTGCCTTCCCACCATGCCGGGTAGTAGTAGTTCTTGGCGACCTTGTGCAGGCCCAGGCGCAGGTCGTCGTAGGGGCCGATCCATTCGGCGGCGTCGATGGTGCCCTTTTCCAGCGCCTGGTAGATCTCGCCGGCGGCGATGTTCTGCGGCACGACGCCGAGCTTGGCCAGCACGCGGCCGCCGAAGCCGCCGACGCGGAACTTCAGGCCATCGAAGTCCTTGAGCGACTTGATTTCCTTGCGGTACCAGCCGCCCATCTGCGCGCCGCTGTTGCCCATCGGAAAGTTGATGATGTTGAACTGGGCGTAGAACTCGCGCATCAGCTTCATGCCGTTGCCTTCGAACATCCATGCGCTCATCGCGCGCGAGGTCATGCCGAAGGGGATGGTGCAGTCCAGCGCGAAGCTTTCGTCCTTGCCGAAGAAGTAATACGGCGCGGTGTGCGCGCAGTCGATCGTGCCTTGCTGTATCGCGTCCACGACGCCGAAGGCGGGAACGAGCTCGCCGCCGGGGTGGACCGAGATCACGAACTTGCCGCCGGTCGCATCCGAGACGTACTTGGCGAAGGCCTCGCTGGCGCCATAGACGGTTTCGAGCGACTTCGGGAAGCTCGAGGCGAGCCGCCAGCGGATCTGCTGCTGGGCCTGGACGATGGCCGGGGCGCTACCGGCGGCCAGGATGCCGGCCATGCCGGCGCCTTGCAGGAATTTGCGGCGTTCCATGTTTGTCTCCTCGCGTTGTTGTCTATTGAAATCTTGTATTCGATTATAGGAGACTTCAATTAATGGCCGTAATCCACGGAAAACCCTAATACCCCACGGAATCGCCAGGTTTGATGCGGTGTTCATGCATTGGGCAGTTCGTCCAGCGCGCCGCCCAGATGGCCTTCGTCCGCCCAGGCCAGTAGCCGCCATGCGCCGTTGGTGTGCTCGACCCAGTTGAGTGCAGCGTTCGGGATGGGGAAGTCGCGCGGCGTGCTCAGCGGTTCGCCGCTCGCCAGCCGGTGCACGATGTCGAGCACGCCGCCGTGCGTGACGACCAGCACGGCCTGGCCGGCGTGATGATCGGCGATGTCGTGCAGCGCGGCATGCACGCGCGCGGAAAACGCGCCGAGGCTTTCGCCGTGCTCGGGGAATCCGAACTCGGGTTCGCGTGCCTTGAAGCGGCGATAGAGCTCGGGGTGGCACTGTTCGGCCTCGCCGTAGGTCAGGCCCTGGAAAAGGCCGTAATGGCGTTCACGCAGGCGCCCGTCTTGGATGGCTTCCAGCGCGTGGCGGTGGGTGATGGCCGCTGCGGTCTGGCGGGCGCGCTGCAGGTCGCTGCAGTACAGGGCGGCGAAGCCCTGTCCGAATGCCTGCAGCCGCCGTGCCACCGCTTCGGCCTGGGCAAGGCCGGTCTCGTTGAGCGGAATGTCGAGATGCCCCTGCAGGCGGCGTTCGGCATTCCAGGCGGTCTCACCGTGGCGAATGAGGCAGATGCGGCATGAGTTTGATAAATTTTGCATATATTGGATTCGTGAATTACATCGAGCGGAAAATGGCTTCGCTGTGAAATAATGGCCGGTTCCAGACAAATCCACTGCGTGCCGCTGCACGCCAGCGCGGCGCGCATGTTCTGCCGCCGCGCGTTTCCGGAGCCTTTTCGTGTCCTTATTGCTGCGAATTTCCCGCTTGATCGACTGGATCAACGAACGGGTCGGCCGTAGCGTGATGTGGCTGGTGCTGATCGCGGTCGTGATCAGCGCAGGCAACGCGCTCGTCCGCAAGCTGTTTAACACAAGCTCGAACGCGCTGCTCGAGATCCAGTGGTACTTGTTCGCCGCGATGTTCATGCTGGCGGCCGGATACACCTTCCTGCGCAACGAGCACGTGCGCATCGACATCATCACCAGCCGCCTGTCGCCGCGCGGCCAGAACATCGTCGATGTGATCGGCATCCTGCTCTTCATGCTGCCGATGGCGGTGCTGATCCTGTGGCTGTCATGGCCGATCGTGATGGCGTCGATCGCGTCGGGCGAAGTGTCGCAGAACTACGGTGGCCTGATCCGCTGGCCGGTCAAGCTGCTGCTGCCGCTGGGCCTCGGCCTGCTGGTGCTGCAGGCGGTCTCGGAACTGATCAAGCGCATCGCCTTCCTGACCGGCCACGGCCCGAACCCGCTGCGCAAGAAGTCCGCGGGCGGCGGCACCGAGGAACTGGTCGCCGCGATCAAGGCCAGTAGCGGCAAGGGCGCCGGGCGGGAGGGCGGGCAATGACCGAGTTCATCATCGCCAACATGGCGCCGCTGATGTTTGCGTCCATGATCCTGTTCCTGCTGTTCGGCTTTCCGGTGGCGTTCGCGCTCGCAGCCAACGGCATCCTGTTCGGGCTCATCGGCATCGAGCTCGGCCTGCTCCATGGCGCGCTCTTCCAGGCCCTGCCCGAGCGGGTGTTCGGCATCATGGCCAACGACACCCTGCTGGCCGTGCCCTTCTTCACCTTCATGGGGCTGATCCTCGAGCGCAGCGGCATGGCAGAGGATCTGCTCGACACCATTGGCCAGCTCTTCGGGCCGGTGCGCGGCGGCCTTGCCTTCGCGGTGATCTTCGTCGGCGCGCTGCTGGCGGCCACCACCGGCGTGGTGGCGGCCTCGGTGATCTCGATGGGCCTGATCTCGCTGCCGATCATGCTGCGCTATGGTTACGATCATCGCCTCGCCACCGGCGTCATCGCCGCCTCCGGCACGCTGGCGCAGATCATTCCGCCCTCGCTGGTGTTGATCGTCATGGCCGACCAGCTCGGGCGCTCGGTCGGCGACATGTACCAGGGCGCGCTGCTGCCCGGCCTGATGCTCACCGGGCTGTACGTGGTCTACGTCGCCGTCGTGGCGGTCGTGCGCCCGTCGATGGCGCCGGCGATGCCGCTCGAGGCGCGTACGCTGCGCGAGGCAGACGGGTCGAGCGGCATGCGTTCGCTCGCGGTCCTCGCCGTGCTGTCGGTGGGGGGCGCGTGGCTGTTCGCGGAGAACTTCTACGGCGACGGAGAGCCGCGCGACAAGGTCGTCGTCATCGCGGCGATGGTCGGCATCGGCATCGCTTTCGTCATCGCGCTGCTCAACCGCCTGTTCGGCCTCGGCCTGCTGTCGCGCATGGCGGAGCGCGTCACCTTCGTGCTGATTCCGCCGCTGGGCCTGATCTTCCTCGTGCTGGGCACCATCTTCATCGGTGTCGCCACGCCGACCGAAGGTGGCGCGATGGGCGCCGTCGGCGCGGTGCTGATGGCGGTATCGCGCAAGCGGCTGTCGCTCGGGCTGCTGAAGCAGGCGATGGACTCGACGACCAAGCTGTCCTGCTTCGTGATGTTCATCCTCATCGGTTCGAGCGTGTTCGGCCTGACTTTCCGCGGCGTGAACGGCGACCTGTGGGTCGAGCACCTGATGACTTCGCTGCCCGGCGGCCAGACCGGCTTCCTGATCGCGGTCAACGTGCTGGTGTTCGTGCTTGCCTTCTTCCTCGACTACTTCGAGCTGGCCTTCATCATCATCCCCCTGCTCGCGCCGGTGGCCGACAAGCTGGGCATCGACCTGGTCTGGTTCGGCGTGCTGTTGGCGGTGAACATGCAGACTTCGTTCCTGCATCCGCCCTTCGGCTTTGCGCTGTTCTTCCTGCGCTCGGTGGCCTCGGAAAAGGTGAAGACATCGTCGATCTACTGGGGGGCGGTGCCCTTCGTGATCATCCAGCTCTGCATGGTCGGCCTGATCATCACCTTCCCGGGCCTGGTTTCCTACGGCGATGGCGGGGCGAAGCCGGCCGAACAGCAAGAGCTCAATCTGGACGAACTGCTCGGCGGCGGCGCAGGCGCGGCCGCCGCGAATGAGGACAGCCACGACCTGATGAGGCAGTTGCAGGGCAATTGACGGGCGGGGCCGCGCGGCGAGGTGCCGCCGCCTCTGCCGGCTTCATCATGAGAAAAGGCCCGGGCAGCGATGCCCGGGCCTTTTCGCGATGTGGCGCCAGCGCAGGCGCGCGTTCAGCGCACCGACTGCATGAAGCGGTCGTAGCTGCCTTCCGCGACGCTGAACCAGGCGTTCTGCGACTTGCGGTATTTTTCGAACTCGGCATGGATCTTGGCCCAGGCCGGGTTCTTCCCGGCTTCCTCTTCGTACAGCTCGCGCGAAACGTCGTAGGCCTTCTTCATGATCTCGTTCGAGAAGTTCTGCAGCTTCACGCCCTGCGACAGCAGGCGGGCCAGCGCCTGCGGGTTCTTGTGGTCGTACATCGCGGTCATCTGGATGTGGGCCTCGCGCGATGCGGCACGGAACGCGGCCTGGTATTCCTTGGGCAGCTTGTCCCACTCGGCCTTGTTGACGAAGAAGTGGACCACCGGGCCCGGCTCCCACCAGCCCGGCGCGTAATAGTTGGGCGCGACCTTGTGGAAGCCGAGCTTTTCGTCGTCGTAGGGCGCGACCCATTCGGCGGCATCGATCGTGCCTTTTTCCAGCGAAGGATAGATGTCCGAGCCCGCGATCTGCTGCGGGATGGCACCCATGCGCGCGAGGATCTCGCCGCCGATGCCGGCGATGCGGATCTTCAGGCCGTTGATGTCGTCGAGCGTGTTGATCTGCTTGCGGTACCAGCCGCCCATCTGCACGCCGGTGTTGCCGCCCAGGAAGGAATAGACGTTGTAGTTGCCGTAGAACTCGTCCAGCAGTTCCTGGCCGCCGCCGCCGATGATCCAGGCGTCCATCTGGCGCGCGTTCAGGCCGAAGGGCACGGCGGTGCCGAAGGCGAAGGTCTTGTCCTTGCCGACGTAGTAGTACGAGCACGAATGGCACATCTCGACCGTGCCCTGCTGCACGGCGTCGAGCGCCTGCAGGCCGGGCACCAGCTCGCCGGCCGGGAATACGCGGATGTCGAACCTGCCGTCGGTGATCTCGCGCAGACGGCTGGCCAACAGCTCGGCACTGCCGTAAAGCGTATCGATGCTCTTGGGGAAGCTCGACGTCATGCGCCACTGGATCGAGGGCAGGCCGGTGTGGATGGCCGCTGCCGGCGCCGAAGCGGGGGCGGCGGTTTCGGACTTGCCGCAGGCGGTGAGGCCGAGCGCGGCGCCCGCAGCGACGCCTGCGCCGGCCTTCTTCAAGAATGAACGACGTTCCACGTGAGCTCCTTCAGGTAGGGATTGAGCAATCAATGAGCAAATATAAACGATCGGCGGCGCCCGCAAGAGCCGGCGCGAGGCTGGCGCGAAGGCCCGCTCAGCGCCCGGCCACCTTCATGCGCTCGATCAGGATCGAGCCGCAGTGCTTGGCGCCGCGCGGCAGCGCGTCGTTGCCGATGGCGACGATGCTGCGGAACATGTCGCGCAGGTTGCCCGCGATGGTGACTTCTTCCACCGCGTGCTTGATCTTGCCTTTCTCGACCCAGAAGCCGGCCGCGCCGCGTGAATAATCGCCGGTGACGTAGTTGACGCCGTGGCCCAGCAACTCGGTCACGAGCAGGCCGCGGTCCATCTGCCTGATGAGTCCGGCCAGGTCCTGCTCGCCCGGCGTCACGATCAGGTTGTGCGAGCCGCCCGCGTTGCCGGTGGTCTGCATGCCGAGCTTGCGCGCCGAATAGGCCGACAGGAAATAGCCGTTGAGCACCCCGCCGGTGACGATCTCTCGGTCACGGGTGGCGACGCCGTCGCTGTCGAAGGGGCTGGAGCCGAAAGCCTTCTTGAGATGAGGCCGCTCGGCGATGCTGACCACGGGCGAGAACACCTGCTGGCCCAGGCTGTCGAGCAGGAAGCTCGCCTTGCGGTAGAGCGCGCCGCCGCTGACCGCCTGCACGAAGTTGCCGATCAGCGCCACCGCGAGCGGCGCTTCGAACAGCACCGGCACCTCGCAGGTACGGACCTGCTTGCCGCCCAGGCGCGCCAGCGCCCGCTCGCCGGCGAGGCGGCCGATGTCCTCCGCGCTCGTCAGCTCGGCGGGGTCGCGCCGCGAGTCGTACCAGTATTCGCGCTGCATGGCGTCGCCTTCGCCGGCGATCACCGAGCACGACAGGCCGTGACGGGTGGTGGCATAGCCGCCGATGAAGCCGTGGCTGTTGGTCGAGACGAAGTGGGATTGCTGGATCGAGGTGTTGGCGCCTTCGGAGTTGCTGATCTTCGGGCTCACCGCGAAGGCAGCGTCCTCGCAGCGGCGGGCGAGGGCGATCGCCTCGTCGATGCCGATCGCCCAGGGGTGGAACAGGTCCAGCCCGGGCATGTCCTTCTCGCGCGCCATCAGTTCGGCGTCGGCCAGGCCGGCGCAGGGGTCGGGCGCGGTGAAGCGGGCGATCGACAGCGCGGCATCGACCGTGGCCTTCAGCGCCTTCTTCGAAAAGTCCGACGTGCTCGCGTAGCCGCGCTGCTGGCCGATGTAGACGGTGACGCCGACGCCCTTGTCGCGGTTGTACTCGATGGTCTCGACTTCCGCCTTGCGCACGCCCACCGACTGGCCGAAGCCCTCCGAGACGTCGGTTTCGCATGCGGACGCGCCGCGCTTTTGCGCGTACTTGACGATATCGGTGGCGATTTCGCGCAGATGCGCCTGGGAGAAGGAGAAGCCTTGGTCGGACATGGGCGGGCAGGTGTCGGGCAAAGGCTATAATCTTAACCCGTTCAAGCCCCAAGCCACCCGCAATGCGTTCAGATTCGCGCCCTTCCGGCCATCACGGCCACGATGACGAAGACGGTTTCGTCGAACCGCCCAGCAAGAGCAGCCTCAAGCGCGAGATGCACGCGCTGCAGGATCTCGGCGAACAGCTCGTCGCGCTGCCGTCCGAACGGCTCAAGAAGGTGCCGCTGCCCGATACGCTGTACGAGGCCGTGCGCGCCGCGCAGGGCTTCAAGATGGAAGCCCGCCGCCGCCAGATGCAGTACATCGGCAAGCTGATGCGCAAGATCGACCCGGCGCCGATCCAGGCCCAGCTCGACATCTTCAACGGCAACTCCGCCGCCGAGGTGGCGAAGATGCACCGCCTCGAACGCCTGCGCGAGCGCCTGCTGGAAGACGACAAGACCATCGGCGCCATCGCCGAGACCTGGCCCGACGCCGACCTGCAATACCTGCGCACGCTGCGCCGCAACGCGCTGAAGGAACGCGAGGCCGGCAAGCCGCCGAAGGCCTTCCGCGAAATTTTCCGCGTGCTGCGCGATCTGCAGGCGGCGCAGGATGAGGCCGCTGAAACCGCCGCGGCCGGGCAGGGCGAAGACGGCGAAGGCAGCCGGGACGACGACCGCGGAGAGGCACGCGGCTGAGGCCGGCGCGCACCCGGCCCCGCCACCGCCTCCTTGCCCATCTTTCACGACGAGATCGACTCCATGAGCGAACCCCTCCGCATCGGCCTCGTGTCGATCAGCGACCGCGCCTCCGACGGCACCTATCGGGACCAGGGCATCCCCGCGCTCGAGGACTGGCTCGGCAAGGCGCTGTCCTCGCCGTGGCAGGCGGTGGAAAGGCTGATCCCGGACGAGCGGCCGCTGATCGAGCGCACGCTGGCCGAACTCGCCGACCACGCCGGCTGCAGCCTGGTGCTGACTACCGGGGGCACCGGTCCGTCGCCGCGCGACGTGACGCCAGAGGCCACGCTGGCCGTCGGCGACAAGGAAATGCCGGGCTTCGGCGAGGAAATGCGGCGCATCAGCCTCAACTTCGTGCCCACCGCCATCCTCTCGCGCCAGGTCGCGGTGATCCGCGGCCGCTGCCTGATCATCAACCTGCCGGGCCAGCCCAAGTCGATTCGTGAAACTCTCGAAGGCGTGCGCGACACCGACGGCGCGGTGCGCCACGTCGGCATCTTCGCCGCCGTGCCCTACTGCATCGACCTCATCGGCGGCCCTTACATCGAAACCGACGAAGCGGTCATCAAGGCCTTCCGGCCCAAGAACGCCATCCGGCCACGACAGGCATGAGTGGGCACGAATTGCTGTACTGGACCGAAAATGGCGCGCCGCACAGCGCATGCTGGCACTCGGAGAACGGCCAGGCCGCGCCGCGGCGGGTCGTGACGGCCGACGACACCATGGCGGCCGATGCCGCATGGCGCCTGGCCTGCGAGGGAACGGCGCTGCTGTGGCGGGGCGACTACCACAACGCCCGCCAACTGCTGCAGGCCGTGGCGCGCCGCGCGGAACGCCGTCCGCGCAAAGGCGCGGGGAAGGAGGACGGGCGCTTCCCGGAAGCCTTCCACTTCCACCGCATGGCGCAGGCGCAGCGTGCGCGCACCCTGGGCATGCTGCTGATCCCGGTCGAGGCCGGCGGGCGCATCGCGCTGCGTCGTGCGCCCGAGGTCCGCGAGGCGCTGGCCGAGGCCTTCGGCGACGAGCACGCGGTGCTGCTGGATGCACCGTTCGTGCTGTCGCTGCGCGAGCTGCTGGGCCTGATCGGCGCGCATGAATGGCGGCGCAAGGGGGTGATGGTGCCGGCGCTGGGCGAGCGCATCCACCCCTGGTACGGCGTGTTTTCGCCGGTGCGCGGCGAATACCTCGACCTCGTCGCCCGCCAGCCGTTGCCGGCGAAGACGCTCGCCTTCGACATCGGCACCGGCACCGGCGTCATCGCCGCGCTGCTTGCGCGCCGCGGCGTACGGCGCGTGGTGGCCACCGACCTGTCGCCGCGTGCGCTCGGCTGCGCGCGCGGCAACCTCGCGCGGCTGGGGCTCGGCGGCCAGGTCGAACTGGCCGAAGCCGATCTCTTTCCCGCCGGCTGCGCGCCGCTCATCGTCTGCAACCCGCCCTGGGTGCCAGCCAAGCCCGGCGCCGCGGTGGAGCACGCCATCTACGATCCCGACAGCCGCATGCTGCGCGGCTTTCTGCAGGGGCTCGCGGCGCACCTGGAGCCGGGGGGCGAAGGCTGGCTGATCCTGTCCGACCTCGCCGAGCACCTCGGCCTGCGCAGCCGCGACGAACTGCTCGGCTGGATCGCCGAAGCCGGCCTGCGGATCCTCGGCCGCGAAGACATCCGCCCCCGCCACGCCAAGGCCACGGCCGCCGGCGATGCGCTGCACACGGCGCGCGCGGCGGAAGTGACGTCGCTGTGGCGGCTGGGAGCGGGCTGAAGCCTACTTCTGCACGATCCGTATCACCGGCCTGTCCAGGTGCTTTGCCGGCGGAGGCACCGACAACTGCCGCCGGCGCTCCAGCTCACGCCACCAGGCGCGCAGGCCGAGCAGGACGGCGAGGATCAGGGCATAGATGAAGGGTTTCAGCAGGTCGGCCTTCACCAGCCACCAGAAGTGGATCACGGCCAGGATGGCGATGGCGTAGACCGAGCGGTGCAGCGACTGCCAGCGCCGGCCGCCGAGGCGGCGGATGGCGGCCTTGCTGGAGGTGGCGGCGAGCGGGACCAGCAGCACGAAGGCGGCGAAGCCGACGGCGATGAAGGG
Organism: Thauera linaloolentis 47Lol = DSM 12138; assembly: GCF_000310205.1. GTDB lineage: Bacteria > Pseudomonadota > Gammaproteobacteria > Burkholderiales > Rhodocyclaceae > Thauera > Thauera linaloolentis. Next base: position 13,422 of record NZ_AMXE01000079.1, read on the forward strand.
GCGGTCGAGAATGTCGTGTGCGATCGCGCGCCAGTCGAAGAACTGGTCCAGCCAGATGTAGGCCATGAAGTGCGCGGCGGCGTAGGTGAAGGCGAACAGCCCCAGCATGCGCCGCAGCCGCAGCAGCCAGTGCAGGCCGCTGTAGCGCCGCAGCGGGCTGACGGCGAGCGTGATCAGCAGGAAGCGCAGCGTCCATTCGCCGCTGGCGCGGGTCAGGGTCTCGATGGGGTTGGCGCCGAGCGTGCCGTTCCGCCAGCCCAGGGCCAGGTCCAGGGCGGGCAGCAGACAGGCGAAGAAGACGGCGGCTTTGAGCAGGGCGATCTGCGCGCCCGAGGGCGCGCGCAGGAAGTTAGGCATGTCAGGGAGATTTCGTCAGTAGTAGGTGCGCAGGTCCATGCCCTGGTAGAGGCTGGCGACCTGCTCGGCGTAGCCGTTGAACATCAGCGTGGGCCGTTTGCGGATTTCGCCGATGCGGCGCTCGGTTGCCTGGCTCCAGCGCGGGTGCGAGACGTCCGGATTGACGTTGGCGTAGAAGCCGTACTCGTGCGGTGCGGTGCGGCGCCACGCGGTGGCCGGCTGGCGTTCGAGCAGGCGGATGGTGGTGATCGACTTGGCGCTCTTGAAGCCGTACTTCCACGGCACCACCAGGCGGATCGGCGCGCCGTTCTGGTTGGGCAGCAGCTCGCCGTACAGGCCCACGGCCAGGATCGTCAGCGGATGCAGGGCTTCGTCCATGCGCAGGCCCTCGCCGTAGGGCCATTGCAGGATGGGGCGGCGCAGCATGATTTCCGGGTCGTAATGGGTCAGGAATTCGACGTACTTCGCGCTGCCGAGCGGTTCGACCGCCTTCAGCAGCGCCGCCAGCGGGAACCCCACCCAGGGGACGACCATCGACCAGCCTTCGACGCAGCGCAGGCGGTAGATGCGTTCTTCGAGCGGCGCCAGCTTCAGCAGTTCGTCGATACCGAAGCTGCGCGGCCTGGCGGCCAGGCCTTCGACCGTGACGGTCCACGGCCGCGTGCTCATGCGGTGCGCGTTCCGTGCCGGGTCGCCCTTGTCGGTGCCGAATTCGTAGAAGTTGTTGTAGCTCGTCACCGCTTCGTGCCCGGTCAGGGCTTCGTCGGTGCTCAGCGGCGAGGCGGCGGCGGACAGGCGGGCCGTTGCCGCGCGCGCCTCTCCTCCCAGCCCGTACCACAGTGCCGCGCCGGCGGTGAGCCCGAGCCCGCTGCGCGCCAGGAAGCGGCGCCGGCCTTCGAACAGGGCGCGCGACGTGATTTCGGAGGGAAGGATGTCGGCGGGGCCGGATGTGGAGCGTATCAGCATGATGGCGGGCTTCTCGGCGGGAAGGCGGACGGGTGTACGGACAGACGCCCAAACGGCCGATCGGTTCAGCGGGGCATCGCCGGGGCGCCGGGCCCCGCCAGCCGTCGGGTGCCTGGGCCGTCCGCGCGCGGCGGCGCCCAGACGACGCGGTTGCGGCCGGCGTGCTTGGCGTCGTACAGGGCACGGTCCGCGGCGAGGAATAGCGCATCGCTCACGTCGGGGACGGTGGGCACATGGCTGGCGCCCCCCAGGCTGAGCGTGAGCTGCAGCGGCTTGCCGTTCGCCGTCTGAAGCGGCATCGTGGCGATGTGCTGGCGCACACAGTCGGCGAACGCGAAGGCGCCATCCGCATCCACGCCCGGCAGCAGCAGCACGAATTCTTCCCCGCCGTAGCGGCAGACGAAATCCCCGGGTCGGTGCACCGCCCATTTCAGCGCTTGCGCCACGCTGCGCAGGGCGTCGTCGCCCTGCGCATGGCCGTAGGTGTCGTTGATGCGCTTGAAATGGTCGATGTCCGCCACGATCAGCGACAGCGGAAGCGCGTGGCGCAGGCAGCGCCGCCATTCCTGCGCCAGCGTTTCGACGAAGCGCCGCCGGTTCGGGATTCCGGTGAGATTGTCGAGCATGGCCAGTTGTTCGAGCAGGCGGCGCTGTTCCACCAGGCGCAGGTGGTTGCGCACCCTGGCCCTGACGATGGGGGGGTGGAAGGGTTTGGCGATGTAGTCGACGGCGCCCAGCTCGAGGCCGGTTTCCTGGTCGTCGAAGGAATCCAGCGCGGTGATGAAGATCACCGGGATGTCGCGCGTGCCGTCGTCTTCCTTGAGTTGGCGGATGACCGCATGGCCGCTCATGTCCGGCATGACGACATCGAGCAGGATCAGGTCGGGCTGCTGCTCGCTCGCCCGCGCCAGGGCCTGTTCGCCGTTCTTGGCCAGCACCAGCCGGCATTCGTGCTGCAACAGCTCGGTGAGCAGCTGGCGGTTGTGTTTTTCGTCGTCGACGACGAGTACGGTGAAATCGGTGCTCATGTCGGTGTCCGCGTCATGTCCTCGCGCAAGGTGGCCAGCAGCGGCAGGGCGGTTTCGTATTCGACGTCCTCGACCAGGGCGTGCGCCGCCTCCGCGCGCGCGTGCCAGACGGTACCCCGCAAATGCGCGTTCAGCTTGTCCATCCGGCCTTCGGCGCGTGCATCATGGCATGACAGCAGGGCCAGCGCCCCGTCGATCAGTTCCAGGGCGTCGGCCACGAGCTGTGGATGCGCAGCCGCCGGTGCCTGGCGGGCATCGCGCGCTTCTTGGCCGGGCAGCGTGGCCAGCGTCGAGCACAGGGACTTCAAGCCGTGATCCAGGGCCCGCAGAGCGGCTTCGTCCGGCCTGCCGCCGCTGCGCAGTTGCTGTTCCATGTCGCGCGCCAGGGCGGACAGCGCGGCGGCTCCGATCGTCGCCGCGCCGGATTTCAGGGAATGTACCCAGCGATACGCCGTTTCCGCGTCGCCCCCGGCCAGCGCTTCGCGCAGGGGGGCCAGGCCGGCGCCGAATGCGGCCGAGAATTCGCCCAGGATGCGGCCGTACAGCGCCGGGCGTCCCAGGTGGTTGGCCAGGCCGCGCACCGTATCGATGCCCGGCAGGTCCGCGGGCCAGCCTTCTGCCAGGAGTGCGGGGGCCGTGTTGCCTTCTTGCGCCGTTGCCGGCACGGCGGCGGGCGGAAGGGCACGCGCGACCGGGCGTGGCGGGGCGAGGGCCGCCATCGTGGACAGCCCGGCCCGCGCCGCCGCAGCATCCTGCCGTGGCGCTATCCAGCGCAGCAGGACGGCGTACAGCGCGTGGACGTCGATCGGCTTGGTGAGGTGATCATTCATGCCCGCGTCGAGACTTTGCTGGCGGTGGCCTTCCATTGCGTGCGCGGTCATCGCGATGATCGGAATCTCGGGACAGGTCGAGCCCGCGCGGATGCGCCGTGCGGCTCCCAGCCCGTCCAGCACCGGCATCTGCACGTCCATCAGCACCAGAGCGCAGCGGTGCGCTGCGAGCCGGGCCAGCGCCTCCTCGCCATGGGCGGCCTCGATGACCTGCAGGCCGGCATCCTCCAGAAAGGCGCGTGCGATTTCCCGATTGAGCGGCATGTCGTCGACGACCAGGACCACCGCGCCGCGCAGGGGTTCGAGCGCGGCCAGCACGGCGCCGTCGCCCGGCGCGTGCGCGGCGGGTGCTGCCGCCGTCCGGGCCCGGGC
>NZ_AMXE01000080.1 GCF_000310205.1 Thauera linaloolentis 47Lol = DSM 12138
ACGGCGCGGCGAGCGCGGCCAGCGCGCTGGCGCCCAGCCGGCGCGGCGCGAACACCGCGCCGACGCGGCTCACCACGCCTTCGCCGATCAGGCGGCGGTAGGCGGCGATCACCTCGGCCTCACTCAGGCCCACGGTTTCGCCGATGCGGGCAAAGGGGCGCGGCTCGCACGGAAAGCCGCGCTGCCATTCGTTGAGCAGGCGGAAGGCGGTCGCATCGACCGTGCCGGGCAAAGTGATGGCGCGCGGCATCAGAAGCCCGTCCGCGCGGCGCGCGTGGTGAAGAAGATGCCGCTCGGGCTGGCGGCGTCGAAGCCGCCCACCGGCTGCTTGGTGGCGGTGTCGTAGATGACGACCTTGTTGTCGTCGCGCGCCGACAGCCAGACCTCGTGCCCCTTGGAGAGGAACTCCATGTGCAGGATGCCGCGCCCCGGCTGCAGCGTGTGCGTCACCTTGCCGCTGACGGTATCGATGACCTGCACCCAGCCGTTGTCGGGAAAGGCAAAATTGACCCAGATCTCGCGCCCGTCGGGACGCGCCATGGCGAACACCGGCTGGCTGCGGACCGGTACGCGCCCCACTTCCTGCCAGGTGCCGGTGTCGACCACCAGCACTTCGTGGCGGCCGATGGCCGGCAGGTAAGCCTTGCCGCCCGCGACCGACCAGCCGCGCAGGTGGGGCATCTTGAACACCGGCAGCGGCTCCTCGCCCTTGCCGTAGCCGGCGAGGATCTTGCGGCTGCCCTTGTCCAGGTTCCACAGGTCGAGCATCGCCAGGCCGTCCTCGCCGAACAGGCCGGCGATGTAGTGGCGGCCATCGGGCGTGACCAGCGCGTCGTAAGGCTGGTTGCCGCCGGCAAAGCGCCGGGTCTGCGGATTCTTCGGGTCGGAGAAGTCGGTGATCCAGATCTCGCCGGCCTCGAACAGCGAATAGACGAAGCGCCTGCCCGGCAGGTCGGCCAGGCCGACGACCTTGGAGCGCCGCCCGTCCTCGGTGATGGCCGGCACTTCGGCGAGCAGTTCGAGCGTGTCGGCGTCGAAGGCCTTGACGCCGCCCGGCGCGTAGTTCTGCGCGACGACGAGGCGTCCATCGTGCGAGATCGAGCCGCCGATGGAATTGCCCGCCTGCAGCACGCGGCCGACGATCTTCGCCTGCAGCAGGTCGACCTTGGTCAGCCCGCCGTCGCGGCCGAACACGAAGGCATGGCGCGCGTCGCGCGAGAACACCACCGAGGCGTGCGACAGGTCGCCCAGGCCTTCGACCGTGGCCAGCACCGAGCGGCCGGTCGTCTCGATGATCTTGACCCGCCCGTCGGCGCGCTCGATGACGACGCCCAGGTCGCCGGTGCCGCGCAGTTCGGCGATGGGGGCGACGGTGGTGCAGGCGGACAGCAGCCAGACGATCGCCGGCAGGATCGCCGCCCACAGGACGGGCGGCGCAAGACGTACCGTGCTTTGCGAAGACATGGGGGACTCCAGTGCGGGATGAATGCGGTACGGAGGCGGCTCAGCGTGCCGGCGGCAAGCCCTTGTCGGGCGGGAAGCCGCGCATCAGCTGGTCGACGATCCATTCGGCCTCGGGCTCGCTGACGATGCTGCGGAAGGGCGGCATCGGCGTGCCGGGCCGGCCGCTGACGACGGTGGCGACGAGGCCTTCGAAGGGCTTGTCGGCGAGCACGTCCGGCGTCAGCGCCGGGCCGAGCCCGCCGGCCAGCGTCAGGCCATGACAGGAGCCACAGTCCTGGCGCACGATGTGGATCAGTTCGCGCGCGCGCTGCGCTTCCGGGGCGGGCGGCGGCACGTCCGACGCCGATGCCGACGCGAACGCGGCGATCAGCGCGGCGCCGAGAAACACGGCGACATGGGCAAACAGTGGAGGGACTTTCATCGCGCATTCCGTTGGCAGGACAGTGCGTGAAAGGATGGCGCCAGGGGCACGGCAATACCTTGACTCGCATCAACCCCGGCCTCGCCGCGGTCTTTGCCCGCGGTGCCGGGCCCCGCATGCCGGCCCCGAGGCAGCCTGAATCAGGGCTCGACGACGACGAGGCCCTTCATTTCCGGATGCGGGCCGCAGCGGTACTCGAAGCGGCCGGGCTGGTCGAAGGTACGGGACCAGCGCTCGCCGGGGAAGAAGCGCTCGGACTCTTCGCCGGTGGCGCTGAACAGCACCGAATGGCTGACGCGCTTTTCGCCATTGATCCAGGTCACGGTGTCGCCGGCCTTGATCGTCAGTTCGGCGGGGGCATAGGCGTACTGCACGATCCGTACCTCGTGCTCGGCTGCCACTGCCGCGCCCCCGGCCAGGGCCGTGGCCAGCAGGCCCGCGCGCAGGCCCCGTGCGATGGACTTCGTCTGCATGCTCTTCTCCGTTCCTGAAAACGCACAAAGGGAACCCGCGCGTGCGCGGGTTCCCGTGCTTTCTGCCATGCGCGGCGGCGATGCCGCGCCAGCCCCCGGCCTTACTGCTTGGCGGCGGTGATGTCGGCCTGGGCGTCGATACCCAGCTTGTAGCCCAGCGACACGTGGTGGAAGCGCCCGAACGCGTTGTCGTCGTGGATGGCGAAACCGAAGTTGTAGAGCTTGCCCGCTTCGAGCGCGACGTCGCCCTGCCCGCCCGTCAGCTTGCGGGTGAACACCACGGTCCAGTTGTCGCCGTCCTGCTTGCCCTCGGCGCTGACCAGCGCGCTGCCGCCCTCCATCACGCGGGTGTCGGCGACATGGCCGTCGAACCCCTTCTTCTCGCCGCTGCGCCACTGGTACAAGTCGTAGAACTTGCCTTCGGCCAGCGAAGCGCCCTTCACATACTTGGTCTTGGTCTCGGCCGCACCCGGCATGGTGCGCGAATCGGTGTGGCAGGTGGCCCAGCAGCCGCTCTGGTCGGCGAGATCGACCTTGCCGCCGGATTCGAGCATGAACGCGATCTTGACCGGGTTCTTGTCGTCCATCTTGGGTGCGCCCAAGGCCGCGGGCTGCTTCCAGGAGAAGCGCAGGTAGAGGTTGGCGCCGTCGTGCGCGGCCTGCACCTTCACCGGGATGAAGGCGGCCTTGCCGGGAATCGGGCTGGGTTCGATCTTCTGGCCGCTGGCGATCTTCTTGCCCATGTCGGCCGCTTCCTCGTGGTGGCAGTCGGCACAGGTCTCGCCCTTCTTCAGCGCGCGCGCGCCGCCGTGCTCCGTGCCCTTCTGGATCCACTCCAGCGGCGACACGCCCGGGTAGAACAGCGTGATGTCCTTGGCCGCGACCTTGCTCCAGTCGGCCGGCGCGGCAGCCGACGCCGGGCCCGCTCCGAGGGCGAGAACGGCGCCGATGGCGGCTGCAGTCATTGTCTTCTTCATGTTCGATTCCTCACTGTGGATGGGTCGGACGGGAGACTCGGGCGCGGGATCGTACGCCCCCGGATCACTCCTCGTCTTCTTCGGTCATGCCTTGCGGCTTGTGGTGAGCGATGCCCTTGTGGCAGTCGATGCAGGTCATGTTGTCCTCGACGGCCATTTCGTGCTGCTTGCGCGCGCGCTGCTTCTGCATCTCGGGCTTCATGCTCTCGAAGCTGTGGCAGTTGCGGCATTCGCGCGAATCGGCCGCCTTCATCCGTGCCCATTCGCTGCGCGCCAGCGTCAGGCGCTTGGCCTCGAACTTCTCGGGCGTGTCGATGGTGCCGGTGAGCTTGCCCCATACTTCGCGCGAAGCCTGGACCTTGCGGATCATCTTGTGCGTCCAGTCCTTGGGCACGTGGCAATCCGGACAGGTCGCGCGTACGCCGGTGCGGTTGTTGTAGTGGATGGTTTCCTTGTATTCCCTGTAGACGTTCTCCTCCATCTCGTGACAGGAGATGCAGAAGGTCTCGGTGTTGGTCGCTTCGAGCACGGTGTTGAAGCCGCCCCAGAAAAGCACACCGAGCAGAATGCCGACAGACAAAAGGCCGCCCAGCGAATACTTCGTGGAAGGCCTGCGCAGGCGGGCCATGAGGCCGCTGGAATCTTGTTGTTTGGAGCTGTCTCGATCTGTCATGGGAGTCCCCTCGTACCCCCGCGCCACAGCGCGGGGGTTCGGGTCAGTGATCGGCTAGGCGATCAATAGACGTCGTGCATCGTGTTGTAGACGTTGAACTTGCCGGTCGGCGTGATGACCTCTGGATCGGTGATGACCTGCTTCACCTTCAGCGTCTTGTCGTCGTAGATCACGATGGCCGACTGGTCGGCCTTGCCGCCCCACAGCGAGATCCACACTTCGTCGCCCGCCTTGTTGTACTCGGGCTGCACCGCGCGGCGGATCGCCTTGCTTTCCGGCAGGCCGGAATCCTTGGCGACGTTGAGCTGCACCGGGTCCTTGGTGAGGTCGTTCATGTCGAACACGTACACCGACTCGGCGATCTCACGCTCGGGGTTCATCGGCGCATCGGCCCAGAAGTGCTTGGACTTCGGGTGTGTCTTGACGAACAGGTTGCCCGCGCCCGGCATCTTCAGCTCCTGGACTACCTTCCAGTTGTTGGCCTTGTACTTGGAGAACTTGGCATCTTCGGAAGGCGTCGAGATCAGCGACACGACGTCGTCGCCCAGGTGGCCGGTCGACCATACCGGGCCATACTGCGGATGGACGAAGTTGGCGCCACGGCCCGGGTGGGGGATCTTCGCCGTGTCGACCAGGGCGGCCAGCTTGCCGGTCTTGGTATCGACCGCAGCAACCTTGTTCGAGGCGTTGGCCGCAACCAGGAAGTAGCGGCCCGAAGCATCCCAGCCGCCGTCATGCAGGAACTTGGCGGAGTTGATGGTCGTCGTCTTCAGGTTCTCGAGGTCGCTGTAGTCGACCAGCAGGATCATGCCGGTCTCCTTGACGTTGACCACCCACTCGGGCTTGGCCGGGTTGGCAACGATAGAGGCAACACGTGGCTCCGGGTGGTATACGCCATCAACGGTCTGGCCGCGGGTGGACACAACCTTGATCGGCTCCAGGGTCAGGCCATCGACAATGCTGTACTGCGGCGGCCAGTAGGTACCACCGACCAAGTATTTGTCTTCGTAGCCCTTGAACTTGGACACGTCAACCGAGCGCATGTCGGAACCGAAGCGGACGGTAGCAACGGTCATCGGCTCTTCGGGCCACAGGTCAATGATGGTGGTCAGACCGTCACGCCCGGTGGTGTACACGTAACGACCGGATGCGGACATACGTGAAATGTGTACGGCATAACCACTTTCCAGAATCTTCCAGATCTTGTGGGTGTCGCCATCGACCAGCGCCAGCTTGCCCGCGTCGCGCAGCGTGATCGCAAACACGTTGGACAGGTTGACCTTGTTCATCTGCTTGGTTGGACGATCTGCAACCGGAACAATCAGGTTCCAGCTATCCTTCATGTCCTGCAGGGAGAACTCGGGCGGAATCGGCGGCTCGTTCTGAACGTAGCGCGCCATCAGGTTGATTTCTTCCGGCGTCAGGATGTCGTCGTAGTTGACCATGCCGCCTTCGGTACCGTAGGCGATGATCTTCTCGAGACGGTCGGTGCCCAGCTTCAGCGTGCCGCCTTCCATCTTGGTGCCGTCATCCAGCGTCTTGCTCCAGTGCGGCTCCAGGTTCTTGCCAGTGGCGCCCTTGCGCAGCACGCCATGGCAACCCGCACAGCGTTCGAAATAGATCTGTTTCGCCTGCTCCATTTCCTCCGGAGTCATTTGCGGCGCTGTCTGCGCCCATGCGCTTCCCAGCGCCATCGGCAGAATCGCCAACGCTAGGGTCTTGCCAATCCAGCTCTTGTTTTGCATTGCCCTCTCCTTAAAGCATCGCGGACGTGGAACTTACACAGCGGCGCCAGTATCGATTTGCACCCCCTCTTCAATCCTTGATTTGAGTTAATTTTCCCTACGGCCTGTACGGATAAAGTTCCGTCACACATCCAACGGCGCCAAGCCGCTGAATGAATAAGCAAAATCGAATATTCAGGCCGCAGGTACACGCGGCCTTTCCCTGTACAAGCCGGAGCCGTCCCATGTACGCAAGCACCCTCCCCCCAGCGGCCGCCCCCGAATCCGTTCAGGCCGCATCGGCCCGCCAGACGGGCGGATGCGAAGCGCCAGGCCAGCCCGGCACCCCGGCGCCGCACATGGAGGGGGAACGCGACATATCCCGGCGGGGCTGTGTATATCTGGTGGGCGCGGGCCCCGGCGACCCGGAACTGCTGACCTTGAAAGCGGCGCGCCTGATCGAGTCCGCGGAGGCGGTGGTCTACGATCACCTCGTCGGCAAATCCATCCTGAAGCTGATCCCGGCGGCGGCCCGCCGCGTCTATGCCGGCAAGGAAGCCGGCAACCACGCCCTGCCGCAGCACGAGATCAACCAGCTGCTGGTTGCGCTTGCGCGCGAAGGGCTGCGCGTGGTGCGGCTCAAGGGCGGCGACCCCTTCATCTTCGGCCGCGGCGGCGAGGAAATGCAGGCGCTGCAGGCCGCCGGACTGCGCTGCGAGGTCGTGCCCGGCATCACCGCCGCGGCCGGCGCGGGCGCGGCGGTCGGCATCCCGCTCACGCATCGCGAGCATGCGCAGACGCTCGTGTTCGCCACTGGCCACCTGAAGGACGACACCGTCGATCTCGACTGGGAAGCCCTCGCCCGGCCGAACCAGACCGTCGTCATCTACATGGGCCTGGGCGCGCTGGACATCATCTGCCGCGAACTGCTCGCCCACGGCCTGCCGGCCGGCACGCCCGCGGCCGTCATCCACGGCGCCACCACGCCCGGCCAGCGCGGCGTCTACAGCAGCATCGGCACGCTGCCGGCGGCCGTCAGCGAAGCCGGCCTGCGCCCTCCCGCGCTGATCGTCATCGGCGACGTCGTCGCCATCGGAGAAGCCGCGGCACAGGCCGCCTGTACCCTCGCCGGGCAAGGTATGGGTCCGGTGCAATGACTGCACCGGGGCCATGGGTATAATCCGCGCTTCAGGACTCAGCTCCGCGGATGCCGCCCATGGCCGAAGAAAATCAGTTTTTCCGTCCCGTACGTGATTTCTGCCAGCGCCAGGTCATGACCTGCGGCGCCGGCGACAGTCTGGTGTCGGCCGTCTCCACGATGCGCGAGCGCAACATCTCCAGCATGGTGGTGCTGCGAGACGGCATGCCCGATGGCATCTTCACCGACCGCGACCTGCGCAACAAGGTCGTCGCCCCAGGACACTCGCCGCTCGAACTGGCGGTGGGCGACATCATGCACTCGCCGCTGGCCACCATCGGCGAGGACGACGTGCTGTACGAAGCCCTGTACCGCATGTCGCGCCTCAAGATCCACCGCCTGGTGGTGATCGATGACCAGGGCGCGCTGGCGGGGATCATCACCGACACCGACATCCTGCGCCTGCAGGCGCACTCGCCGCACCAGCTCGTGCTCGACATCGAGAAAGCAGCCTCGATCGACGACCTGCGCACGCTGCACGCCCGCATCCAGAACCTGGTGCTGCATCTTTCGGGCACCGGCATCCCGATCCGCGACATGGTCAGGCTGATCGCCAACCTCAACGACCAGGTGCTGATCCGGCTCATCGCGCTGCTGCGCGCCGACGAATATGCTGACCTCACCAACGACTTCGCCTTCGTCGTCATGGGCAGCGAAGGCCGCGGCGAACAAACCCTGTCCACCGACCAGGACAACGCCATCATCCACGGCGACGGCCTGTCGGCGGCGGAGATCGCCCGCCTGGAGGCCTTCTCGCACGACCTCATCGAAGCCCTGATCTCCATCGGCGTGCCCCCCTGCAGCGGCGGCATCATGGCGCGCAACCCGGAATGGCGGCGCAGCCTGTCGGACTGGAAGATGGAACTGAACCGCTGGCTGACCACGCCGAAGCCCGAGAACGTCATGACCGGCAGCATGTTCATGGACCTGCGCACGCTGTACGGCCGCGACGACCTGGTGCGCTCGCTCAGGGAGCACGCCTTCGCGAGGCTCGGCACCGACCAGGGCTTCCTGATGCGCATGGCGCAGAACATGACCCACTTCCTGCCCCCACTGGGCTGGTTCGGCAAGATCAAGCTCGAAAAGGCCGGCCCCCATCGCGGCAAGCTCGACATCAAGAAGGCCGGCATCTTCGCCATCACCGACGGCGTCAAGGCGCTGGCGATGGAAGCACGCAAGCTCGACGGCAGCACCCACGACCGCATCGAGATGCTGGTCGAAGCCGGCGTGATCAAGCCGCAGGACGCCCGCGACCTGCTCGCGAGCTTCGACTTTCTCGTCATGACACGCCTGCGCAGCCAGGTCGATGCGCTGCGCGCCGGCGCCGAGCCGACCAATCACGTCGCCCTGGAAACCCTCAACGTCATGCAGCAGGGCGAACTACGGCTCGCCCTGGAACAGGTGGCGAAATTCCAGGGCTTCATCAAGCACCACTTCCGCCTGCACCTGATGCGCGACTAGCGCCCCCGGCCGCGAGGCCGGGTTCAGGCCACCGGATCGACGTCCTGCACCGGGCTGCGCTTCACGCACACCGCCGTCGGCCGCGGCACGATACGCCGCCCGCTGGCCTCGACCGTGGCACGCGTAAACGCGGCGCCGAACAGCAGGATCAGCGACGAATAATTCACCCACATCAGTAGCAGCACCAGCGAACCCGCCGCTCCATAGGACGAGGCCGTCGCGGTCGTCGACAGATACAGCGCGATCAGCGTGCGGCCCAGCACGAACAGCAGCGACGTCACCAACGCCCCCAGCCACACATCACGCCAGCTCAGCACCACATCCGGCAACACGCGGAAGATGGCGCCGAACAACAGCGTGATGACGACAAGCGACACCCCCCAGTCCAGCCCCAGCAGCACGAAACCGGGCACCGGCAGCCAGTCCTGCGCAAAGGTCACCAGTGCCCGCACCGCCACGCTCAGGGTCAGCGACACCAGCAGCACGAAGCCGATCGCCAGCACCACGGTCAGCGACAGCAGGCGCGTCTTCAAGTAATTGAGCACGCCGCTGCGCGTGGGGCGCGGCGCCACGCTCCAGATCGCATTGAGCGCCCCCTGCATCTGGGCGAACACCGTTGTCGCGCCGAACACCATGGCGGCAAAACCGGCAATGGTCGGCAGCAGGCCGCTATGCTGGATGCGGCTGTTCTGCACCGCCGTCTGCACCGCCGTCGCCGCCTCCACACCGATCGCTGCCTCGAGCTGCTGCACGATCTCGCCGTGCGCCGCACGCTCCCCCAGCACCAGGCCGACGATGCTCACCGCCACGATCATCACCGGCGCCACCGAGAACACGGTAAAGAACGCCAGCGCCGCCGCATGCACGAACACCTGGGCATCCAGCCATACGCGCACGGTCGCCTTCGCCACATCGATCCAGTATTGCACCCAAGCCTTCATCGGGTTGTTCCCATCGAGTTGAGCATGGAATCATTTAGCGCATGATGGCGGCCGGATGCAAGCCTTTGCCTCTCGTACCCGGGAAGCCGGCGCGATCCACCGCCGCCGCGCTTGAGGCTGGGCCGGCGCCGGCAAACGCGGCCCATTCCGCCAGGCTCGATCGCGACCCCGGCGACGACACCGGCCAGCGACACCACCACCGCCTCGGCCAGGAACTGCCATGGAATGTCCCGTTGGCGCCCCCGCCGCCGTAGGATTTGCGAAGGTCACTCAGCTCGATCAGGGGTGCCGGCATCGATATCGCCTCGAAGAACGACTGGCCGGCAGGGCCGGGATCATGTTTGCCAGTGCATCCATTTTGTCTAAAATGTACAAAATACCCCTCCAAGGAAAGCACTATGCGCACCATGACCGCCAGCGAAGCCAAGCAGGGTTTCGCCAACCTGATCGATACCGCCAGCCGGGAACCTGTCGTCATCCAGCGGCAGAAGCGGGATATTGCTGTGGTCCTGTCGATGGCCGAATACCAGCGCCTGACGCGCCTGAACATCGGGGAATTCCAGCGTTTCTGCGATCGCATCGGCGCCCGGGCGGCGGATACCGGTTTCGACGAGGCCAAACTGGCCGCGCTGCTGGCACCGGACGCCTGAAACATCTTCATGCAAGTCGCCGAATGCCGCCTGGTACTCGATACCAACACCCTGGTCAGCCGCATGCTGCTGCCGCAAGGCACCGCCGGCCGAGCCGTGGACAAGGCCCTCGGCGAAGGCACGCTGCTTGCCTCGGAAGCGACCCTGGCGGAACTGGTCGAGGTGCTTTCCCGACCCAAGTTCGACCGTTACGTCTCGCGCCAGGAACGCAGCCGCTTCATCGAACTGCTCGGCGGAATCGTCCGCATCGTTCCCATCCAGCACCGTTTGCAAATCTGCCGCGACCCCAAGGACGACATGCTGCTCCATGTCGCCCTCAGCGGCGAAGCCAGATACCTGATTACCGGTGACCAGGACCTCCTGGTTCTCGACACTGGTTTTCAACACAGTCATCAACTGCATATCCTGTCTCCAGCCGACTATCTCGCCTTGACCTGAAGCGGCATCCGCGCCGGTCAAGACCCGCATTCGCCGACGGCTCACCACCGCAACGCCACGTCGTCGGCCACCGCCGCGACGAAGAAGACGCGGGCGCTCATCTGCGGCAGCAGGGCGCCGTCCTCGTTGCCGATGTCGAACAGCGCGGTGTAATTACCACCCGGCTGGCGCCGGCCGCACCTGGGCCATGCGCAGGTTGGCCCGGGCGGTATCGGCATCCTCCTGTCGGGTCGAGTCGACGGCGATCAGGCGCTGCTGGCGCTCGGCGGTCAGCCGGACCAGGTCGTGCTGGGCCTCCTGCTCGGCCCGCTGGGCGCGCAGGCTGTCGAGGGTGGCGCGGTCGGCCTGTACCGTCGCCCGTTGGACGGTCGGGTCGATCTCGACGAGCAGGTCGCCCTGCGCGACGACATCGCAGGCCTTAACCGCGATGCGCCGGATCTGCCCAGACACCTGGGCGCCGACATCGACGTAGCGTTGCGGCTGCAACACCCCCAGGGCGCTGACCGCCTGCTCGATGCGGCCGCGCCTGGAACAGGCGGCCGCCGCTGCGGCTGTGGGTACTGTGCCTTGAGCTTCCCTCAGCATGGATTGACGTCGGAAGCGTCGCCATCGCCGATTCAAGCGGGCTGCCTGTCCTTTCCGCCAGCGGGCGAAGACATGGGTGGCTGGCTGATCGTTCGATGTGTTGCTCTTCCGCCCGGTAAATCAATCGAGCACCGAAGAAGCGGAACCCCTTGCGCGAAAAAACGAAAATTCTCTTTGCTGGGTGGCGAGGTCGCCTGCCCGCCTGCTTTCAGCGCGACAGCCAATCGGCGGCGAAGGCCAGCCCGGCCACGACAGCGGCGCCGCTGGCGACAAGCACGGCCGCGGCGGCGATGTCCTTTGCCGCGCCGATTTCGGGGTGCTGTTCGGGGTGCAGGTGGTCGATCAGCGTCTCGAGCGCGGTGTTGAACAGTTCCGCCATCAGCACCAGGCCAACCGCCAGGCCGAGGATGGCCCACCACAGCGGTGCGGGCCGGGCGGCGAGCAACACGGCCAGCACCACGGCGGCGGCCACGAGATGCGTGCGGAAACTCCGTTCGGCCCCGATCGTCCGCCGGAGCCCGAGCAGCGCGAAGCGCAGCCGGCGGATGAAGCCCTGCCCCTTCATCGGCGCCGCGCCCCGGCCAGTTCGGCGGCCATCCACCAGCCCATCGCCCAGGCCGCGCCGGCGGCCCAGCCCGCAAGCACGTCCGTCGGCCAGTGAACGCCGAGATAGACCCGGCTCAATCCCACGATGGCCGAGAAAAAGACGGCGGCCCCCATGATGTAGCCTTTTTCCCGGCGCGCGCCGGCCAGGCGGGCCAGCAAGGAGCCCAGCGTCAGGTATACGATGGCCGACAGCATTGCGTGGCCGCTGGGAAAGCTCGCGGTGGTGACGAAATCGCCATGCGGCAGCAGATCCGGCCGCGGGCGGGCGAACGCGTCCTTGAGCAACAGCGTGAGCAGCGCGCCGCTGATGCTCGATGCCAGCACGAACAGCGCCGTACGCCGCCGCCCCAACAGCAGCAGGAAGCCGGCGACGACGCAGACCAACAGGCTGAGCACCGTGGTGCTGCCCAGCGCCGTGATGTCGCGCGCGGCGGCCTGGAGCCACATCGGCCCGCCATGCGCGGCGGCATCGGCCTGCGGATGCAGGGCGAGCATGAGGGCATGGTCCAGCGTGACGGCATCGCCATCCGCGACCTCGTCGGCGACCTCGATGAAGATCCACGCGGCCGATGCCAAGATCAGTATGGCCGCAAGAATGCGGGGCTCCAGCCATGCACGCAGAAATTTCATGTCCGTTTCCCCTCCCTCCGGCCTAGCCCCGCCGGCCGCGCCAGACCGACAGCAGAACCCACAGGCCGCCCGCCACCGCGCCGATGAAGCCGAGCAACCCCAGGGTGCGCAGACCGCCGAGCGCGGGGTCGTGGACCACCGTCATCACGATCGCCGTGCCGATGATCAGCGCCGCAGTGACGATGCCGATGGTCATCCGGCTGGCGGCCCGATCGAGCTGATCGGCCACATGCTTCAGGGACACCACGTCGATCTGGAGCTGGAGCTTGCCCCGCCGCCCCGCGCGCAGCAGGCCGCCGAGATCCTGCGGCAGTCCGGCGAGGACATCGAACGCATTGCCCAGGCTCCGCCACCCCCGGCGCGCCATCATGGCCGGGGCGCGATGCTCGAGCAGGGCCTGCCTCAGCAGGGGCTCGGCCTCGGCAGCGATGTCGAAGTCCGGATCTAGCTGCCGCCCCATGCCTTCGAGGGTGATGAAGGCCTTCACCAGCAGCGAAAGCTCGGGCGGCAGGCTGAGCCCGTGCTCGCGCAGCAGGGCCATCAGGTCGGACAGCATGGCGGCGAGATCGAGGCGCTTCAGGAGCATGCCCTTGTACTGGTCGACGAAGTTGTCGATATCCCGCCGCAGGCGGCCGGGGGCGACCGCATCGCCGTCTTCCTGCCATTCGAGCAGGACGTCGGCCACGGGCTCGGAGTCGCCCGTGACCAGGCCGTAGAGCATCACCGCCACTTCGTGCCGCCGCGTTTCCGACAGGCGCCCGACCATGCCGAAGTCGATGAACGCGATGCGGTTGTCCGGCAGGTAGAAGACATTGCCCTGGTGCGGATCGGCATGGAAAAGCCCGTCCTCGAGGATCATTTTCAGAACGGCTGCGGCGCCGCGGCGGGCCAGCAGCTTGCGGTCGAGGCCAGAGGCGTCGAGCGCGGCGAGGTCGCGCCCCGGAATGCCGTCGATATAGTCCTGGACGTTGAGGCGCTCGCCGCACCATGCCCAGTGGATGGCGGGAATCACGATCTCGGGGTGGCCGGAGAAATGGCGGGCGATGCGTTCCGCATTTCGGCATTCAGCGGCGAAATCGAGTTCGCGCCGCAGCGACAGCGTGAATTCGCGCACCACTTCGCGCAGATGGTAGCGGCGCAGGTCCGGCGCCTCGGCCTCGACGATGTCGGCCAGCCGCGCGAGCAGACTCAGGTCGGCCTCGACCAGCGGACGGACGCCCGGCCGCCGCACCTTGAGCACGATCTGGCGCCCGTCGGCCAGGCGGGCACGATGGACCTGGGCCAACGAGGCCGCGGCCAGCGGCTCGAATTGCAGGCCGGCGAACACGGCTTCAGGCGCTTGTCCGAGGTCTTCTTCGAGCTGGGCGCGGACCGCCTCGATCGGCGCGGCCGGCGCTGCGTCCTGCAGCTTGCCGAACTCGGCGATCCATTCGGGCGGCAGCAAGTCCACGCGCGTCGCCAGCACCTGGCCAAGCTTGACGAAGGTCGGCCCCAGGTCTTCGAGGGCGCGGCGCACGCGCTCGGGCGTGCCGATGCGCAGCAGTTCGTCCGGCGCACGCCAGTGCAGCGCCCTGCCCGCGCTCTCCAGCGCGTTGTCCAGCCCGATGCGCCGGACGAGGTCGCTGAACCCGTAGCGGATCAGGACGGTCGCGATCTCGTGTGCGCGGGCCAGATCACGCGCCGCGCCGATGGCTTGCCACAGCATCATGCGCTCCCTGCACCGTCTTCCGCGATACCGAACGCCTTGAGCCGGCGGTACAGCGTGCGCTCGCTGATCCCGAGCTTGCGCGCGAGCGCACTGCGGCTGCCGCGATGGCTGCGCACGGCGCGCAGCAAAGCCTGGCGCTGCACCTCTTCGAGATCGAGCGAGGTGCCGCCTGCATCGCCTTGGCCCGGCTGGGGCGCTTCCGCCCATGGCAAGGCGCCGCCGTCGGTTTCCGGCTGGCTGACGTCCTCGGGCAGGTGCTCGGGGCCGATCATGTCGCCATCGCACATCAGGCTGGCGCGCTCCAGCACATTGCGCAGTTCGCGCACATTGCCGGGAAAGGCATGCGCGGCGAGCAGGCGCATCGCGGACGGCGACAGGCCGAGCCGCCGGTTCGGTGCGACACGTTCGAGGAGCGAGTCGACAAGCAGCGGCAAGTCGCCGTCGCGATCGCGCAGCGCGGGGACGATTATCGGAAAGGTATTGATGCGGAAATAGAGGTCCTGGCGAAAAGCACCGTCGGCGATCATGCGCTTGAGCGGCCGGTGCGTGGCCGACACCAGGCGGATGTCGGCGCGGCGCAGCTCGGTGGAGCCGACGCGGCGATAGGTTCCCGTTTCCAGCAGGCGCAGCAGCTTGACCTGCATGCCGAGCGGGATGTCGCCCACTTCGTCGAGGAACAGCGTCCCGCCGCCGGCGGCCTCGACCAGGCCTGGCTTGCGCGCGACGGCGCCGGTGAAGGCGCCGCGCTCGTGGCCGAACACTTCGCTTTCGAACAGGGTTTCGGGCAGGCCCGAGCAATCGACGGCGACAAACGGCCCTTCGGCCCTGCGGCTCGCCTCATGGACGGCGCTGGCGACCAGTTCCTTGCCGGTGCCCGACTCGCCCTGCAGCAACACGCTGGCCTCCGACGGCGCGACGCGGGCGACCAGTTCCAGCATGCGCTGAAAGGCCGGCGAGCGGCCGACGAGCCCGCGGTGGTCGGATACGCCGCGGGCGACCTGCATCGGTTCCATCTTTTCGATGAACCATGCGATCTCGCCTTGCGCGTTGCGCACCGGCGACAATTCGATGCTGACGTACTCCTCGCCGCGCGGCGTGTGGTGCAGGTGCAGCACGCGCTCGCGCTGCCCCGATTGCAGGCTTCGCGCCAACGGGCACGACTCCCCGGCGCGATCGCAGGGCACGCTGTAGCGGTGCGAGACATCGTAGCAGGTACGCCCGACCACCTCTCGCCCGTGCGCACAGGAGCGCCGGTAGGCGGCATTGGCAGCGACGATGCGGTAGGCGCGGTCGCACAGGATGTGCGGCTCGGGCAGCGTGTCGAGAAAGGAGATCAGCTCCGGCAAGAAGGAGGAATCGGGCGGCATGGGTTTGAATTCGGGAACGCCTGCCGGCAGTCTGACGCGCCGCCGGTAGAATGGTCAATCGGCTGATGGCAGCCACCTGCCCTCGCGGCCACGATCACACGCCTGGCTCCCGCCCCATACCATGCACGACCTGAATACGGCCTTCGCCCGCTGCGCCCGTCTCATCGCCCAGGCGGACGGGCTCCTCGTCACGGCCGGCGCCGGCCTCGGCGTCGACTCCGGCCTGCCCGACTTCCGCGGCAGCGAAGGCATGTGGCAGGCCTACCCGGCCCTGGGCAAGGCCGGCATCCACTTCCGGGAAATCGCCAACCCGGCCGCCTTCCTTGCCCGGCCACGGCTGGCCTGGGGGTTCTATGGCCATCGCCTGAGGCTGTATCGGGAAACCTGCCCAGGCGCCGCCTTCGGCATGCTGCGAAACATCGCACGACATGTGCCGCAAGGCGCTTTCGTGTTCACCAGCAACGTGGACGGACAGTTCCAGAAAGCGGGGTTCGATGAGCGGCGCATCGTCGAGTGCCATGGTTCGATTCACCATCTCCAGTGCATACGGCCCTGTACCGCGACGATCTGGTCCGCGGACGGATTCGAGCCGGACATCGATGCCGACGCCTGCAAACTGATCGGGGCGCCGCCCCGCTGCCCCAGCTGCGGCGCGCTGGCACGCCCCAACATCCTGATGTTCGGCGACTGGGACTGGATCGAGGCGCGCACCCAGGCCCAGCGAGCGCGGCTGGATACATGGCGGCGCACCGTCGACCGCCTTCTCGTGATCGAGATCGGTGCCGGCACGGCGGTCCCGTCCGTGCGTATCTTCGGCGAAAGCCAGGGGGCTCCGATCATCCGCATCAATCTGCGCGAAGCCCAGACGACGTCCGACAGCGGGGTGGCGCTGCCGCTCACGGCGACCGAGGCCATGCTCGGCATCACCCATGCCTTGGCGACGGGACGCCAGGCGCCTTAGCAGCGGTTCCCGTTCATCCGCGTGAAACCCGGGCCGCCGCCGCCCTCGCCGCTGCCGGGGCGGATGCAGATCGTAATGCCGAGCGAACGGGCGGCGCGGTCGATATCCGGCGGAAAGGGCAAGAAGGGCACCGAACGCTCCACTACCGCCTTGATGAAGGCGATCTCGGCCGCCTGGTCGCCGGCATTGAGGACGACGAAACTCTGCAGGGAGCCATCCGGGTTGAGACGGAAGCGAACGGCTGCGGGCTGGACGCCGGGGTCGCCCTTGTCGCGCTGGACGAAGGCGGCGCTCTGGTTGAGGCGGCGCAGAAGGCCGTTGAGATAGCTTTCCAGGCTGAAGGGATGGATCGGCGGGGCGTTCGGGCGCATTTCCAGCAGGGCTTCCTCGCTGGCGTCCTGCCGGGCCATCTGGCGGCCTTGCTCGCGCGCCATGGCGCGCGAACGCTGGGCGAGCGTGGGCTGCGGAGCGCGGGCCAGCTCGTCGAGGAAGTTCTCCATCTCGGCTTTCTCGGCCGGGGTCCAGGTCGGCTCGTCACGGGGGGCGGTGATCGCCCGCGGGGGCGCCTGGGCCGCTCGCGGCCGTGGTTTGGCGGTGGCGGGCGGCGCCGGGCGCCGGACACGCGGCCGGG
>NZ_AMXE01000081.1 GCF_000310205.1 Thauera linaloolentis 47Lol = DSM 12138
GTGCCGGCACGCACCGCCTGCCGGGCCGCCGACTGCGGTGTCGCCGCCTGGCCGGTGGATTCGCTCCGCGCGGCGCGGCCGGCAAGCCAGGCCACCAGGCCGCAGCCCGCGACCGTCAACGCGAGCGCCAGCGGCCAGCCCCAGACCAGCAGATCGACCGCCGGCAGGCCGCCGAGCGCGATCCAGCCGGGCTGGTGCGAGGCGCCGACGAAGCTGCCCAGGGCGAAGGTCGGCAGCACCGCGAACGAGAGCGGCGCACCGGCGCCGGCCTTGTACAGGGTGCCCGAGCCGCAGCCGTCGGCCAACTGCATCGCCGCGCCGAACAGGAAGGCGCCGAGCACGAGGCTGATCGTCAGCGGCGCGACGGCGCCGACGAGTTCGCCGCCGCTGCCGGCGATCAGCGGCAGGCTTACCGCGGCGGCGAGCACCATCAGCAGCATCTGCGCCCACAGGCCCTGCGGGTCGCGGCGTTCGATGAAATCCCGCCAGCCGGTGGTGAAGCCGAAGCGCGCGCCCTGCAGCACTGCGCCGAAACCGATGCCGAGCAGCGTCAGCAGGCCCTGGCGCACGCCGGCGGCCAGCGCCACCGCAAGCACGCCGGCCAGGCCGCCCGCAATCAGCAACAAACGAAGAAACCAGCGCATTGGAGTCGTCCCGTCCGTTTATTCGAAGGAGCGCTTGACGTCCTGGATCAGCGCGGTGACGCGCGACGGCTGGTTGTCCATCGGCAGTTCGGCCTTGCTCCACTCGACCACCGACGCCGGATAGAGCCTGGCCGCCGTGTTGCCGGCGATTTCCGACATCACGAACCAGTTGGTCGCCGCCCAGTGGCCGGTGTTGCAGAAGGACACCGCCGGCGCCGCCGCCGCGCCCGCTTGCGCGACCAGCGCCTTCAGTTCGTCCGCGGGCTTCAGCGTCGTGCCGCCCTTGACGAAGAACTGTGCGTTGTCGAACGAGCGCGCGCCGGGCAGGGTGCCGTAGCGCGCGGCGGCGTCGACGCGCGCCTCGCCGTTGAAGAAGCGCGGCGGGCGGGCGTCCACCAGCAGCGGGGCCGAGGACGAGCGCAGCTCCGCGGCCAGTTCCTCGCTGGTCACGATCTGGTTCTGGTCGTAGCGGTAGCTGAACTGGCTGGGCGTCACCACGGGCGTGGCCTTGTCGAGCGCGCCGCCGCCGCCGGCCCACGATTTGGTGCCGCCGTCGAGGATCGACAGGCGGGCAAGGCCGCCGACCTTCAGCGTCCAGTACACGCGCGCCGCGGCACCGAAGTCCGTGTGGTCGGCGCCGCCATGGACGATGACCACCTGCGTGCCTTCGTCGATGCCGGCCTTGCGCAGCAGCTCGGTCAGCGCAGCCTCGGGCACGAGCTGGCCGGCATTGTCCCTGGGGCCGCGGAAGGCGCCGTACGGCGTGTTGACGGCGCCGGGGATGTGGCCTTCGGCGTAGTCCTTGGGCGCGCGGATGTCGAGGATGCGCACGTCCGCCCGGGCGAGCAGGGGGAGAAGTTCGGCTGGCGTCAGCAGTGGCTTGTGGGCGTGCTCGGCGGCGGTCCGGGTGGTGGTGGCTGGCTGGGTATCGGTGGCCGTGTCGGCGTGGACAGGTAGCGCGAGGGTCGTGCCGGCCAGCGCCAGCAGGGCGATGGTCTTTTTCAGCATGGTGCGTCCTTGAGGTCGGGGCCGGCTCGTTCGAGCCGTGGAAAACTCATGGCCTGTAAGCAGGCTCTGGAGAAAATGGGGTGAAGGCTAACGGGAAGATGACGTGAGGGAAAGCCATGTACGGTTGGATGTTAAGAATAATTAGAAATTAGGCGCCGGGAGGCCGATGGCGGGCTTCCTGGGCATGATCGCGCTTCGGCTTGCCACGCCATTGGCGGCAGGGAGCGGAAAACCGGGATCGGGCGCGCGCATGGGCCGGTGTCCGGAGCTGCACCGCTTCATGCTTCCTGCCCGAAGAACAGCGTGAAGCAAGTGCCGCCGCCATCGCTCGCCGGCGAAGCCACGTCCAGCGTCCACGATTGCATGATGCAGACGCGTTTGGCGATGGCCAGCCCGATTCCCGCCTGGTTCATGTCCGCGGCGGCCCCCGGCTCGCGCTGTTCGTGCTGGCGCTGGTCCGCGCGGCGGTTGCTGAAGTAGCGATCGAAGACGTGCGGAAGCTCGGACGGCGCGATGCCGGGGCCGGAATCGGCGAACCGCAGGCCGTGCCCGATACTGGATACCGTCAGCCTTGCCGGCGCCGCATGCAGCACCGCATTGCGCACGATGTTGCGCATCACCGTCATCAGGGCCTGGCGGCTGATCGTTTCCTCGTGGCCTGGCTGTACCGCATTCACGAACTCCAGCCCGGCCTTGTGCGCTTCCATGCTCTGGCTCTCGAAGATGTCCTCGACGCAGGCGTGGATGTCGACGCGCGCCTTGTCCTCGAAACGGGCGTGGGCAAGGCTGAAGGTGCTCTCCAGCGACTGGCCGATCTCATTCACCGATTTGACGATGCGTTCCAGCCGGGGCCGCCGCTGTTCCAGTCCCATCGTCGAATACCTGAGCATCAGTTCGGCATCGCTGCGGATCACCGTCAGCGCGGTACGGATTTCGTGGTGCAGGTTGGCGGAGAATTCCCGCTGGTCGGCGATGGCGGCATCGACCTGGTCCTGTACGCGATTGAACACTTCCATCAGGCGGTCGGCCTCGTTGGCATGCGGACTATCCACCGCGACCGAATTCGGTACCCAGCGCGTCAGCCGCCCGGTGAGCGCATTCAGCGGCATGACGAGCCAGCGCGCCACCGTGCCGCTGAGCAACATGGCGAAGATCGAACAACCGAGCACGATGGCCAGCAATGCGCGGGTGAAATCCTGCCGCTGCTTGTCCAGCACCACGGTGTCGTACACCACGTACAGCAGGCCGTCCCTCGCCTTGACGACCGCCACATGCCAGGTGCTTTCCGCCCTGGGCAGTTCGTGCAGGCCGATGGACAGGCCGCGCAGCTCATCTGGCAGGCTCGCCGCCCGCACCTTGGGCGATTCGCCCCAGACGTACATGGACGGCGCCATGTCGCGTTCCAGAGCCGACGTCCATTCGTCGCCGAAGCGCGACACCCGCGGCACCAGCCGCTTCGATTCGGTGTCGATCAGGTCGCGGACCATCTTCTTCTCGACGTGGAGATAGACGCCATAGGTCAGGACCGCCGTCACGCATACCGCCAGGCTGACGAGGCTGGTGAGCACCAGCGTGATGCGCCGCTTGAGCGATCTCTTCATGGCTGCGCGGCGTTCGGCGCCAGCCGCCAGCCCATGCTGTGCACCGTTTCGATGCTATCGAAGCCGTGTGCGGACAGCGCCTTGCGCAGCAGATGCATCTGGCTGCGCAAGGCCTCGGCCGACGGCGGTTCGCCTTGCCACAGGTATTCCTCCAGCCGACGGCGCGGCACCACCCGCCCGCCATACCGCATCAGCAGTTCGAGAATCATCAGATTCTTGCGCGACAGCTTGATCTCCTGCCCGTCGACGGTGACGAGCTGGTCTGCCACCACATAGCGCAAGGGCCCGTAGCGGAGGGCGAACGCGGTGTCGGAAAGCTGCCGGGAACGGCGGATCAGCGCCTTGCAGCGCATCAGCATCTCTTCCAGCGCATAGGGCTTGACCAGGTAGTCGTCGGCGCCGCTGGAAAAACCGAGCGCCTTGTCCTCCAGCGTGGAGCGCGCCGTCAGCATCAACACCGGCATCGAGAGTTGCAGTTCTTCCCGCATCTGCTTGAGCAGGCCATAGCCATCCATGCCGGGCAGGCCGATGTCGAGCAGCATGAGGTCATAGGACTCGTGCTCCAGCCGCCCGAGGGCAGCGCAGGCGTCCCGTGCCACGTCGGCGATGAAACCTTCGCCTTCCAGGGCAAGCAGCAGGTTCTCCGCAATGGCAAGTTCGTCCTCGACGATCAGGACGGTATAGGGAATCTGTTGCTTCTTGCGGGGCGGCATCCAGACCTCGTGGCGGCCGCGTGGGCCGCACGGCACGTATATCGGCAAATCAGCGCGTCCTGGCAGGCTATCAACTCGCATGTGAAAAAAACGTCGAATAACAATTGTCAAAAAGAATAACGAGTTCCGTTCTCATTATTCTTACTTTCCATATTCGCTTTCAACGGAAATTCGACGCACGGCTTCCTATTCTTGCGTCGGGCTCTACCCCGACAGGTCAAGCCAATCTTGCGCCGGCCCCGGACGTTCGGCGCAATTGCGTCCGCATGCGGTGAACCGCGCGGCGCACCCCTTTTTCCAGAATCCGCAAAGGAAGCCGTGTATATGAACAATGATGGAAAGCAGACGGTGCCGGCCGTCACGCTGCTGCCGCTGGAGAGTTTCCAGCCGGCATTCGAGCCCGCCCGGCCTGGCGTTCGAACCAGCTCCGTGCTGATGGGCGCCATGATCGGCGGCGTGGTCGCCATCACGCCGGCGGCCCACGCCCAGGACCCCACGCTGGCACCGGTCCTGGTCGAAGGGCAGCGCGAAAACGCCTACCAGGCTCCGGCGGCGGCCAGCAGCCCCAAGTTCACCGCGCCGCTGCTGGAAACCCCCAAGACCGTTACCACGATCACCGAAGAACTGATCAAGGACCGTGGCGCGACCTCGCTGCAGGACGTGCTCCGCACCACGCCGGGCATCACGCTCGGTTCCGGCGAGGGCGGCACTCCCACGGGCGACCGGCCGTTCATCCGCGGCTACGAAGCGAGCACCGACATGTTCATCGACGGCGTACGCGACTACGCCCGAGGCTCGCATGAAACCTTCAACCTTGAGTCCGTCGAGATCATCAAGGGGCCCAGCTCCGCCTATACCGGGCGCGGCGGCACCGGCGGCAGCATCAACCTGCAGACCAAGGCCCCGCGCCTGGAGGATTTTGCCGAAGTATCTGCGGGGTTCGGTAACGCGGGACAGTGGCGCACCACGGTAGACGGCAACTACGCCTTCTCAGAGACGGGCGCGGTGCGCGTCAACGCGATGAAGATGGGCGGCGAGGTACCGGGGCGGGATGGCGTCGACATCGACCGCTGGGGTATCGCCCCCTCCATCGCCTTTGGCCTGGGCACCCCCACGCGGCTGAAACTGTCGTACTCGCATGTCGAGAATGACGACATGCCCGACCTCGGCATCCCGTTCAGCAACGCCGCCCACCCCGAGCTGAAGCGGCCGCCCAAGGTCGATCGCGACACTTTCTATGGCCGGGTCAGGACCGATTTCCGCAACAATGAGATGAAGACGGCGACCGCGCAAGTGGAGCACGACTTCACCGAGGATCTGACCATACGCAACATCACGCGCCAGACCAGGACGCTGAACCACTATCTGATGACGCGGCCCACGTTCGACAATTGCGCGGCTGGCAACACCAGTTCGGCATGCATCCCCGGCAGCCCGGACGCCCAGTTCCGCCGCGATGACCGCATGCGTTGGCGTAGCAGCGAATCGCTGATCAACCAGACCGACTTGTTCGGCAACTTCACCACCGGCGCATTCAAGCACAGCTTCAGCGCCGGCCTGGAGTTCAGCAAGGAGAAGATCTTCAGCAAGAGCATGGCCAATGGACCGGGCCGCAGCCACGACTCGCTGCATGACCCCGATTCCGGCCAGTACTACAACTACGGCATCACCTACGGCGCCAAGACGGCCGATGGCGAGATCCAGACCCACGCGCTGTACTTCTTCGACACGATGGAGATCAACGAGCAGTTCTCGGTCAACGCCGGGGTGCGCCGTGAGCACTACAACGTCGACAACTACAGGATCAGCCGTACCGACAGTTTCTCGAACTACCAGTTGGGCCTGGTGTACAAGCCCGCCGCCAACGGTGCCATCTATCTTTCCTACGGCACGTCGACCAACCCCTCGGGCGAAAACCTTGGGCAAGGCGGCGGCGCCGATGGTTCGGCAGCCAGCGCCACCGTCCGCGATCTGGCGCCGGAAAAGAGCCGCAGCTGGGAACTGGGCACGAAATGGGATGTGCGGGACGGCCTGCTCTCGCTGACCGCTGCCGTGTTCGAAACCAGGAAAACCGATGCGCGCTCCACCGATCCGCTGACCGGCGACGTCACGTTGAGCGGCAACAACCGCGTACGTGGCGCAGAACTGGGTGTGGCTGGAGCCATCACCTCGAAATGGAGCGTGTGGGCAGGCTATACCTATCTCGATCCGAAGGTGCTCTCGTACAACAGCAACGGCACGGTGTTCGACGGCAATCGCACCAAGTTCATCGCGAAACAGAGTGCCAGCCTGTGGACGACCTATGACGTGCTGCCGGGCCTGACCCTGGGCGGTGGCGCCACCTACATGGGCATGCGCTACGCCAACGATGCGAACACGCTCGAACTGCCTAGCTACACGCGCTACGACACGATGGCCAGGTACGAAATCAACAAGCGCCTGAACGTGCAGCTCAACATCAACAACATCACCGACGAAGAACTCTACGACGCCTCGCACGTCGGTATCTTCGCCAACGTCGGTCCGGGCCGCTCGTACATGCTCAACGCAACTTACCGCTTCGACTGACGGTGATCGACCGTTCCGGGGACCCGGCCATCGCATGCGGCCGTGTCCCCGGAGTATGCAACGCCCGCATTCAATGGGAGTGCCCAGGACCATGATGCTCGTAATCCCGGACGTGCTGAACCCGCAGGAAGTCGCCGAGATACGTGGCCGGCTCGACCAGGCCCGCTGGCACGACGGCCGCGAAACGGCAGGCTACGTCGCGGTGAAGCAGAAGAGCAACGAACAACTGCAGGTGCAGGACGAAACCGCCGTCGAACTCGGCCGCATCATTCTCCGCGCCCTGTCCGCCAACGCCTGTTTCATCTCCTTCGCGCTGCCGCTGAAGATCCTGCCGCCGATGTTCAACCGTTACCGGGGCGGCGGCGAATACGGCTTTCACATCGACAACGCGATACGCGTCGACCCGCTGTCGGGCCAGCGCATCCGCACCGACATCTCCACCACCGTCTTCCTGAACGCCCCCGAGGAATACGAAGGCGGCGAACTCATCATCAACGACACCTATGGCATCGAGAAAGTCAAGCTGCCCGCCGGCCATGCCGTGGTTTATCCCGGAACCAGCCTGCACCGCGTCAGCCCGGTCGTGCGCGGCCAGCGCCTGGCCTCCTTCTTCTGGACGCAGAGCATGGTCCAGGACGACGCAAGGCGCGCCATCCTGTACGACCTGGACAACAGCATCCAGCGGCTGGCCACCCGGGCCGAGAATGCCGACGAGGTCAATCGGCTCAGTGGCACGTATCACAACCTGATACGGCAATGGGGGCACACTTGACGATGCCGGCTCCGGAAACCCCGATGCC
This sequence comes from Thauera linaloolentis 47Lol = DSM 12138, assembly GCF_000310205.1. Taxonomy (GTDB): domain Bacteria; phylum Pseudomonadota; class Gammaproteobacteria; order Burkholderiales; family Rhodocyclaceae; genus Thauera; species Thauera linaloolentis. The sequence continues at coordinate 7,335 of NZ_AMXE01000081.1, forward strand.
TTCCACCGCTCATGGCAAGGATTCGACCAGTGCGGCCATCAGCGCTGTGCGCAAGGCGGGCGTGTCCGTCACCGTGCCCCGCCTGGCGGTATGGACGGTGCTGGCCCGGGCGGACGAACCACTGCAGCCCTACGACATCCAGGCTCGCCTTGCCGGCAATGGCGCCACCCTGTCGCTGTCGTCGATCTACTCCGTGCTGAGGCGCTTCGTCGAAGCAGGCATCCTGACGCTCCATGCCATCGACGCCGGGAAGTCCCACTACTCGCTGGCGGAAAAGGACTTTCGCCAGCACGTCCTGTGCGAGGACTCGGGCCGCGACTACTGGTTCGCCGATCCCGCGCTGAGCCAGGCCATCGAAGAATTCTGCCGCGAGCATGGCTTCGAGCTGTCCACCTACTCGCTGCTGGCGAAGGTGAGGCCGATGAACGCGGCGCGCGGCACTGGCGCGAATCCGGCCGGGCCGTTCGCATGACGCAACCCATTCTCAATGCCTTGGGGCAACCGCCGCGGCCCGCGCACGTGCGTATTCCCGGGGATATCGCCACCTGCGCCGACTACGAGCGCCACGCCGTGCATCATGTCGAAGCCGGCGCCTGGCGCCATATCCAGGGCGGCTGCGACCAGGGGGCGACGCTGGCGCACAACCGCGCCGCGTTCGACCGCCTCCAGTTGCTGCCGCGGCCGTTCGCCGATCTGCGCGGCGGCCACACGCGGCTGCGGATGCTGGGGCAGGCGTTCGAGCATCCGCTGCTCGCCGCGCCGGTGGCTTACCAATGCCTTGTGCACCCCGAGGGGGAACTGGCCAGCGTGCGTGCGGCGATGGCGCTGCAGGCCGGTTATGTGGCCAGCACCTTGTCGAGTTACACGCTGGAGGAGATCGCCGTGGCCGCGCGGGAGGCCGCGCGCGAGCTGGTGCGTGGCGCGCCGCTGTGGTTCCAGCTCTACAGCCAGCCCGCCCGCGAGCACACGCTGGCGCTGGTGCGCCGCGCCGAGGCGGCTGGCTACCAGGCCATCGTCTGGACCGTGGATGCCGCCGTCAAGCGTGCCGGCATGGCGCTGCCGCCCGGCGTGTTGGCGGCCAATCTGCGCGGCTACCCCGTCCGGCGCCACACTTCACAGGCCGGGCAGGGCGCGATCATCCTCGGCACGCCGCTGGCCGATGCCGCACCGAGCCTGGCGGAGCTGGATTGGCTGCGTGCGGGCACCAGCCTGCCGCTGATCGTCAAGGGCCTGCTGGACCCCGTTCAGGCCGCCGAGGCCGTGGCACGCGGGGCCGATGCCATTGTCGTCTCGAACCATGGCGGGCGGGTGATGGACGGCGTGCCTTCGCCGCTCGACGTGCTGCCGGCGGTGCGCGCGGCCGTTCCGGAGGCGCCCATCCTGCTCGACAGCGGCATCCGCTGGGGAACGGATGTGGCCAAGGCGTTGGCACTGGGGGCCGATGCGGTGCTCATTGGGCGACCGTTGTTGCACGCGCTGGCCGTGGGCGGCATGGCGGGCGCGGCGCATCTGCTGCATCTGCTGCGCGCCGAGCTGGAACTGGTCCTGGCCCAGCTTGGCTGTCCGAATTTGGGCCAGCTTGCGCCGACATCGGTGTGGCGCGTTCAGAAAGACTGAGGTGAAGGTTTCCGTATTCGGGTATTCCGGGCGATAGTGGTGCCTTGCCGGCAACGAGCGGAAACACACACGCCATGAACCGAAGACGTTTCATCCTCGCGCTGACGATGGCCGCCCTGGCGGCCGCGTGCGGACGCGAGCCGAAGCTGCCCGCCCTGCCCGATGGCGCGCGCGTGCTTGCCTTCGGCGACAGCGTCACCTACGGCACCGGCGCGGGCGAAGGCGAGGACTGGCCGGCGCTGCTGGCGGCTTCGGCGGGCTGGGAGGTGGTGAATGCGGGTGTGCCGGGCGACACCGCGCTGGCGGGCCAGCACCGGCTGCAGGCCCTGCTCGACGAGTTCACGCCCGCGCTGGTGGTGGTCGAGATCGGCGGCAACGATTTCCTGCGGCGCCGTTCCGAGGGCGAAGTGAAGGAAGACCTGCGCCGCATCGTGCGCATGGCGCGCGCCAGCGGGGCGCAGGTGGTGCTGGTGGGCGTGCCGGTGCTGTCGCTGTCGGGCGCGGTGATCGGCCGGCTGTCCGACGCGCCGCTCTACGCGGCGCTGGCGGACGAGGAAGGCGTGCCGCTGGTGCCGGACGTGTTCTCCGAGGTGCTGTCCCAACCCGATCTGCGCGCCGACCGCATCCACCCCAACGCGCAGGGCTACCGCCGGATGGCGGCCGGCATCCACGCCCGGCTGCGGGAGATCGGCCTGGCGCGCTGAAGGGTGCGCTCAGGCGTGCCCGCCTTCGAGGTAGGCTGCCCGCACCTCCGGGCTCGCCAGCAGGTCCGCACCCGTCCCCGCGAGGGTGATTTCACCGTGCTGCAGCACGTAGCCGCGATGCGCCACGCGCAGCGCCTGGTTGGCGTTCTGCTCGACCAGCAGGATCGTCATGCCGTGATCGCGGTTCAGTTCCTTCACGATCTGGAAGATCTTGCGGATGTAGATCGGCGCCAGCCCCAGCGAGGGCTCGTCGAGCAGCAGCAGCTTGGGCCGGCCCATCAGCGCGCGGCCGATCGCCAGCATCTGCTGCTCGCCGCCCGACAGCGTGCCGGCACGCTGCGACTGGCGCTGCTCGAGGATCGGGAACATCGCGAACATGCGTGCGAGATCGGCGTCGTAGTTGGCCGGATCGGCGTGTGCGGTGCCCATCTGCAGGTTCTCGATCACCGTCATGCGCGGGAAGATGCGGCGCCCTTCGGGCACCAGCGCGATGCCGCGGCGCGCGATCTCGTGCGTTGCCACGCGGGTGATGTCCTCGCCGTCGAACACGATGCGCCCGGCGCTCGCCTTGGGGTTGCCGAACAGGCTCATCATCAGCGTCGACTTGCCGGCGCCGTTGGCGCCGATCAGCGTCACGATCTCGCCCACCTGCACCTCAACGTCGATGCCGCGCAGGGCGTGGATGTGGCCGTAATGGGCGTGTACGCCCTCCATTGTCAGCATCATGCCGCGGCCCCTTCCGTCACTGCGTTTCCGCTGTTTTCGGCATCCTCGTCGTCCTCGCCCAGGTAGGCCTTGATCACCTGCGGGTCGTTCTTCACCTGCTCCGGCGTGCCTTCGGCGATCTTGCGTCCGTAGCTGATCACGCCGATGTGATCGGATACGTTCATCACCACGCTCATGTCGTGCTCGATGAGCAGGATGGCGATGCCCAGCTCGCGGCACAGGTAGAGCAGCAGCGCGTTCAGTTCCGCCGATTCGCGCGGGTTGAGGCCGGCGGCCGGCTCGTCCAGGCACAGCAGCACCGGATCGACGCACAGCGCGCGCGCGATCTCGATGCGGCGCTGGATGCCGTAGGGCAGCTCGCCGGCGGCGTGGTCGGCGAGGTGTTCGAGCCTGAGCCGCTGCAGCCACGTCGCGGCGCGTTCGATCGCTTCCTTTTCCGCCTGGCGGTAGCCGGGCAGGCTGAAGAGGCCGGCGATGGAGAAGCGCGATGCACGCTGCAGCACGTTGTGCTGGGCGACGATGAGGTTTTCCAGCACCGTCATCTTGGGGAACAGGCGGATGTTCTGGAAGGTGCGCACCACCTGGGCGTCGCGCGCCACGCGGTGGCTGGGCAGCGCCTCCAGGCGCATTTCGCCGTGCGTCGGGTGGTCCAGCCGCAGGCTGCCGGTGGTGGGCTTGTAGAAGCCGGTCAGGCAGTTGAACAGCGTGGTCTTGCCGGCGCCGTTGGGGCCGATGATGCCGGTGATGCTGCCGGCCGGCACGTCCAGCGACAGGTCGTCGATCGCGGTCAGGCCGCCGAAGCGCATCGTCAGGTTCTGCACCGACAGCAGCGTGGCGGTTGCGGTGTCCGGCGAGTTCGTGTCCATCATGCGGCCTCCTTCGCGGCGGCGGGCTTGCCCAGGGGGTTCAGGCGCACGGTCGGTTCGCGGTGCGACAGCAGGCCGCCCGGCTTCCACACCATGATCAGCACCATCGCCGCGCCGAACAGCAGCATGCGGTATTCGGCGAAATTGCGCCCGAACTCGGGGATCAGCACCAGCAGCGTGGCCGCCAGCACCACGCCCATCTGCGAGCCCATGCCGCCCAGCACGACGATGGCGAGGATGATGGCCGATTCGGTGAAGGTGAAGCTCTCGGGCGAGATGAAGCCCTGGCGCGCGGCGAAGAACACCCCGGCGAAACCGCCCAGCATGGCGCCGATGGCGAAGGCCGACAGCTTGATGTTGGTGGTGTTCATGCCCATCGCGCGGCAGGCGATCTCGTCCTCGCGCAGCGCTTCCCAGGCACGCCCCACCGGCAGCTTGCGCAGCCGCGAGACGAAGGCGTGGGTCAGCAGCGCCAGCACCAGGATCAGGTAGTAGAGGAAGATCAGCCGGTGCATCGGCGAGAAGTCCAGGCCGAAGAAGCCGGCGAAGGTCTGCCCGCCCTCGGGGGCGCTGCGCGCGAACTCCAGGCCGAAGAAGCTCGGCCGCGGGATGGAGCTGATGCCGTTGGGGCCGCCCGAGAACTCGGTCCAGTTGACCAGGATGACGCGGATGATCTCGCCGAAGCCGAGCGTGACGATGGCCAGGTAGTCGCCGCGCAGGCGCAGGATCGGGTAGCCGAGCAGGATGCCGAAGCCGGCGGCGAGCGCGCCCGACACCGGCAGCGCTTCCCAGAAGCTCCAGCCGAGCTGGGTCGACAGCAGCGCGTAGGAATAGGCGCCCACCGCGTAGAAGGCGACGTAGCCGAGGTCGAGCAGCCCGGCCAGGCCCACCACCACGTTCAGGCCCCAGCCCAGCATCACGTAGATCAGCACCGTGGTCGCGGTGTCGACCACGTAGCGGTTGTCCGAATAGAAGATCGGCAGCGCCACCGAGGCGCCGAGCGCGACCCAGCCGAGCAGCATCACCGCCTTCTGCGCGCCGTGGGCGCGATCGGCGGCGGTGGCGGTGCTGGCCCGGGCGCGCGCCAGCTTGCGGTTGCGCGCCTGGTCGAGCGCCCAGTGCAGCAGCAGGCGGCCGGCGAACACGGTGGCGACGGCGGCGGCCAGCAGGCCGAAGCGGGTGCCCACCGCCAGCCGTCCGCCCACGTCCACCGTGGTCAGGCCGACCAGCGGAATACCGAGGATGAGGCCCACGAAAGCCACCCAGCCGGCGTCGCGCAGGCGCTCGGCGGGCGTCATCGCGTGGCGGGCAAAGACGACCGTGCTCATCACACTTTCTCCACTTCGGGCCGGCCGAGCAGGCCCGACGGGCGCAGCATCAGCACCAGGCACAGGATGCCGAAGGTGGCGACGTCCTTGTATTCCGCCCACAGGTAGGCGGCCCAGAAGGACTCGATGAGGCCGATCAGCAGGCCGCCGAGCATCGCCCCCGGCAGCGAGCCGATGCCGCCCAGCACCGCCGCGGTGAAGGCCTTGATGCCGACCAGGAAGCCGATGAAGAAATCGACCACGCCGTAATACACCGTCACCATCACGCCGGCGACCGCGGCCAGCGCCGCGCCGAGCATGAAGGTCAGCGAGATCGTGCGGTCGACGTTGACGCCGAGCAGCGCGGCCATCGTGCGGTCCTGCTCGCAGGAGCGCTGCTGCCGGCCGAACGGGGTCTGCGTGATCATCCAGGTGAAGGCCGCCATCAGCGTCACCGTGGTGACGATGATCAGCAGCTGGCTCCAGCCGATCTGGACGGTGAAGGCCGGTGTGTCCCATAGCACGATGCCGCCCTCGATGACCGGCGGAATCGGCTTGACGCGCGCGCCCTGGGTGAGCTGCACCGCATTTTGCAGGAAGATCGACATGCCGATCGCGGAGATCAGCGGCGCCAGCCGGGTCGAGCCGCGCAGCGGGCGGTAGGCGGTGCGCTCGACCGCCCAGCCGTAGGCCGAGGTGAAGAAGATCGACACGATCAGGACGAAGGTCAGCGCCAGCGGGATGGAGCTGACGTCGGCCGCCGCGAGCAGCGTGAAGGCGGTGACCGCGATGAACGCGCTCACCATGAAGATGTCGCCATGGGCGAAGTTGATCATGCCGATGATGCCGTACACCATCGTGTAGCCGATGGCGATGAGGCCGTACATGGCGCCGAGCGTCAGGCCGTTGATGAGTTGTTGCAGTGCGTAGGCCACGCTTGTCTCCTGCTGTGGCGCGCACGACGGCCGACGGCGAGGCGCCGTCGGCCGTGCGCAGGGAAGGTTGTCATGGTGTGTCGTAGGGGCGGCCTTGGCCGCGATGCGGCGTCCGGTACGCCTGGAACGGCCGCATCGCGGGCAAGCCCGCTCCTACCTGGCGTAGTCGTACTGGCCGCCTTGCCAGCGGTAAACGACGAAGCCGGGCACGGCCAGGTCGCCCTTCGGGCCGAAGGACAGGTCGCCGATCACGGTCTTGAAGGTGCCGGCGCGCATCGTCTTCTCGAGGTCGGCGTACCGGGTGCTCTTGGCCGCGGTCGCGACCTGCTCGAACAACTGCATGGCGGCGTAGGCGTACAGCACATAGCCTTCCGGCTCGACCTTGGCGGCGCGGAATTTCTCCACCACCGGCGCGGCGTCGGGGTTCTTGCGCGCATCGGGCGAGAAGGTGAACAGCACGTTGTCGGCGGCGGGGCCGGCGGCGGTGACGAGTTCGGCGTTGGTCATGGTGTCGCCGCCCATCACCGTGAGCTTCAGGCCTGCGGCCTGCGCCTGGCGCAGGATGAGTGCGACCTCGGTATGGTAGCCGCCGTAGGCCATCACTTCGACGCCGGCCTGCTTGAGCTTGCCGATGAGGCCGGAGTAGTCCTTCTCGCCGGCGGTGACCGCCTCGCGCAGCGTGGGCTTGAGGCCCTTGGCGGTCATCGCCTTGGCCATCTCGTCGGCCAGGCCCTTGCCGTAGGCGCTCTTGTCGTCGACCACGGCGACCTTCTTGTCCTTGAAGTGGTCGGCGATGTAGCCGCCGGACACCAGGCCTTGCTGGTCGTCGCGGCCCATGATGCGGAACACGTTCGGCAGGCCGCGCTCGGTGACCTGCGGGTTGGTCGATACCGTGGCCACGAGGATGTCGGCGTCGACATAGACCTCGGAGGCCGGGATCGTCGAGCTGGAGCACCAGTGGCCGTGCATGAAGACGATGCCCTTGTTCACCATGGTGTTGGCGACCGACACCGCCTGCTTGGGATCGCAGGCGTCGTCGCCGATTTCCAGCTTCAGCTTCTGGCCGAGCACGCCGCCGCGGGCATTGATGTCGGCGATGGCCATCTCGGCGCCCTTGCGGATCTGGTCGCCGGCCGACGCGTACTGGCCGGTCATCGGGCCGGCGATCGCCACCGGCAGGTCCGCCAGGGCGGCGCCGGAAAAGCCGCCGAGCGCGAGCAGGGCGGTGGCGAGCAGGGTCTTCTTGTTCATCGAACGTCTCCTTTCTTGCTTCGGTTTGAACGGGTGGGGCCGGCCGTGGCTGCAGGGCCGGCCACCGCCGCGTCCCGTAAAGGTAAGCGAATTTCTCCGCCTTGCCATCCGTGATGTCCCTCGGGGCGAGGGCCGTTCAGCGGGTGTGGTGCCGCGTGTGCTGCTTCACTCCAGGGGCGCCGGGCGCCCAATGTCTCAGGCTCGGGGCCCGCGTGCTCTGATCGACGTCAAGCGCCCATCGCCATCAGGCTGGCGTTGCCGCCGGCCGCGGCGGTGTTGATGCTCAGGGTGCGTTCGTGCACCAGGCGGCAGGGGTCGTACTCCGGGGCGGGGCGCAGCAGCGGCAGGATGGGGCCGGGGCGCGCGGCGAGCCTGCGCTGCCAGGCGTCGGCCTCGGCGTCCGCGGCGTCGACCAGCAGGGCGCCGAAATCGCCGTCGAACCAGTGCGCATCGAGGCGCACGTGCCGTGCCGCCGCCTCGGGCAGCATGCGGTACAGGCTGCGCAGCGCGGGGCTGTCGTCGAACACGATGCGGTTGCCGGTCGCCAGCGCCGCCAGCAATTGATGCAGCGCGGCCGGCGTGGAAGGCGCCACGCCGGCGACCGTGCCGCGGGCGACGAAGCGCAGGCTGTCGTCCTCGCCGGTGGGGCCGGGCAGGGCCAGGCGCAGGCCGCTGACGGCGCGTGCGCGGTAGGCGTCGGCGCGGTCGCGCAGCACGGCGAGTTCGTCGCCCTCGAGCAGCGCGCGGCCGGCGCCGTCCAGCCAGTCGAGCAATGCGTCCATCGGCGCGGGCGCATCGCCGTGCGCGGTGCGTTCGATGCGCACCGCGCCGTTCGCCAGCTCCGGCCCCGGGCTGCGCTGCAGCAGGCGGTGCAGGTAGAGCGGGCCGCCGGCCTTGGGGCCGGTGCCCGACAGGCCTTCGCCGCCGAAGGGCTGCACGCCGACCACGGCGCCGATCATGTTGCGATTCACGTACAGGTTGCCGACGCGGGCGCGCGCGGCGACGTGGTCGACGGTTTCGTCGATGCGCGTATGCACGCCCATGGTGAGGCCGTAGCCGCTGGCGTCGATGGCGTCGAGCAGGCGGCCGAGACCGGCGGCGGGGTAGCGCAGCACGTGCAGGATGGGGCCGAACTGCTCGCGGCCGAGTTCGTCGAATGTGCCGATCTCGATGATCGTCGGCGCGACGAAAGTGCCGTGGGCGCAGGTATCGGGCAGCGGCAGGCGCGTGACCTGCGCGCCGCGCCCGCGCATCGCCGCGACGTGGGCTTCGAGCCCGTCGCGGGCCTCGGCATCGATGACCGGGCCGATGTCGGTGCGCACGTCGGCCGGGTCGCCGATGCGCAGTTCGCCGAGCGCGCCGCGCAGCATGTGCAGCACGCGCTCGGCGACGTCGTCCTGCAGGCACAGCACGCGCAGCGCCGAGCAGCGCTGGCCGGCGGAGTCGAAGCTGGAGGCGAGCACGTCGCCCACCACCTGCTCGGCGAGCGCCGTGGAGTCGACGATCATCGCGTTCTGGCCGCCGGTTTCGGCGATCAGCGGCACGTTGCCGCCGCGCGCGGCGAGGCTGCGGTTGATCAGCGTGGCGACCTCGGTGGAGCCGGTGAACATCACGCCGCGGATGCGGGGGTCGGCCACCAGTGCGGCGCCGACGGTCTCGCCGCGGCCGGGCAGCAACTGCAGGGCCGCGGCGGGTACGCCGGCGGCGTGGAACAGGCGCACCGCGGCGGCGGCGATCAGCGGCGTCTGTTCGGCGGGCTTGGCGATCACCGGGTTGCCGGCGGCGAGCGCGGCGGCGAGCTGGCCGCTGAAGATCGCCAGCGGGAAGTTCCACGGGCTGATGCACAGCACCGGCCCCAGCGCGGGGTGGGTGCCGTTGTCGAAGCCGCGCGCCTGCTGGGCGTAGTAGCGGCAGAAGTCCACCGCTTCGCGCAGTTCGGCGACCGCGTTGGCCCATGATTTGCCGGCTTCGCGGACCGCCAGCGCCAGGAGTTCGTCGGTGTGCGCCTCGAGCAGATCGGCGGCGCGTTCCAGGCAGGCGGCGCGCTCGGCGGGCGGGGTCCGCGCCCAGGGCCGGGCCGCGGCCTCGGCGGCGGCGAGGGCGG
>NZ_AMXE01000082.1 GCF_000310205.1 Thauera linaloolentis 47Lol = DSM 12138
GCCGTGGTCAACGTGACCGATCGTACCAACGTTGACGTGCGGCTTCGTCCGCTCAAACTTACCCTTAGCCATATTCGTGGATCCTCTAGTTGTCGTTACTGAATTACTTTCGGCTGCTGATGACGGCTTCGGCGACACTCTTCGGAGCTTCGGCGTAGTGCTTGAACTCCATCGAATAGGTCGCACGGCCCTGGGTCAGCGAGCGCAACTGGGTAGCGTAGCCGAACATTTCGGCCAGCGGCACCTCTGCCTTGATTTCCTTCATGCCACCCGGAATGTCGTCCATGCCCTGAACGATGCCGCGACGGCCGGACAGATCGCCCATGACGTTGCCCATGTAATCTTCCGGCGTCTCGACCACGACGGCCATCATCGGCTCGAGCAGAACCGGGCTGGCGCGGCGCATTGCTTCCTTGAAAGCCATGGAACCGGCCATCTTGAAGGCGTTTTCGTTCGAGTCCACGTCGTGGTACGAACCGAAGTGCAGCGTAACCTTGACATCCACCACCGGGAAGCCGGCAAGGATACCGTTGTTGAGGGTTTCCTGGATGCCCTTGTCGACCGCCGGGATGTACTCGCGCGGAACCACGCCACCCTTGACCGCATCGACGAACTCGTAGCCCTTGCCTTGCTCGGCCGGCTCCAGGTTGATGACGACGTGACCATACTGACCACGACCACCCGACTGCTTGACGAACTTGCCTTCGACGTCGTTGGCTGCCTTGCGGATGGTTTCGCGATAGGCGACCTGCGGCGCACCCACGTTGGCTTCGACGTTGAACTCGCGCTTCATGCGGTCGACGATGATCTCGAGGTGCAGCTCGCCCATGCCCGAGATGATGGTCTGGCCCGATTCTTCATCGGTACGCACACGGAACGACGGATCTTCCGCAGCCAGGCGGCTGAGCGCGAGGCCCATCTTTTCCTGGTCGCTCTTGGTCTTCGGCTCGACGGCGACGTGAATCACCGGATCCGGGAAGACCATGCGCTCGAGGATGACCGGCGCCGAAACGTCGCACAGCGTCTCGCCGGTGGTCACGTCCTTCAGGCCGACCACGGCGGCGATGTCGCCCGCCAGCACTTCCTTGATTTCTTCGCGGTCGTTGGCATGCATCTGCAGCAGACGGCCGATGCGCTCCTTCTTGCCCTTGACCGAGTTCAGCACGGTCGAACCCGATTCGAGCACACCCGAATAGACGCGGATGAAGGTCAGTTGTCCGACGAACGGGTCGGTCATCAGCTTGAAGGCCAGCGCCGAGAACTTTTCTTCGTCCTTGGCGTAGCGGACGACTTCCTTCTCGTCGTCATCCACACCGGCGACCGGGGGAATATCGACGGGCGACGGCAGGTACTGGATGACGGCGTCGAGCATGCGCTGCACGCCCTTGTTCTTGAACGCGGTGCCACACAGCATCGGCTGGATCTCGCACGCCAGGGTGCGCGCCCGCAGGCCGGCAATCACCTCTTCCTCGGAAAGCTCCCCTTCCTCGAGGTACTTGTTCATCAGGTCTTCGGTGGCTTCGGCGGCCGCTTCGACCATGTTCGCGCGCCATTCTTCGGCAACGCCGACCAGCTCGGCCGGAATCTCCTGGTACTCGAACTTCATGCCCTGAGAGGCTTCGTCCCAGATGATCGCCTTCATCTTCAGCAGGTCGATGACACCGGTGAAGGTGTCTTCCGCGCCAATGGGCACGACGACCGGAACCGGGTTCGCCTTCAGGCGCGTCTTCATCTGGTCGACGACCTTGAAGAAGTTGGCACCGGAGCGGTCCATCTTGTTCACGAAGGCCAGACGCGGCACCTTGTACTTGGTCGCCTGGCGCCACACGGTTTCCGACTGCGGCTGAACACCACCGACGGCGCAGTAGACCATGCAGGCACCGTCCAGCACGCGCATCGAGCGCTCGACTTCGATAGTAAAGTCGACGTGTCCCGGGGTGTCGATGATATTGAAGCGATGCTCGGGGAAGGACTGATCCATGCCCTTCCAGAAGCAGGTCACCGCAGCCGAAGTAATGGTGATGCCGCGCTCTTGCTCCTGCGCCATCCAGTCGGTGGTCGCTGCGCCATCATGCACCTCACCGAGCTTATGGCTCACGCCGGTGTAGAAGAGGATACGCTCGGTCGTAGTCGTCTTGCCGGCGTCGATGTGAGCGGAGATACCGATATTGCGGTAGCGCTCGATAGGTGTCTTGCGAGCCACGTTTTACCTGCCTTCTGTTATGCGCGCCGTTGACGCGATCAACGAGTTTCTTGCGTTAGAAAACAATCGAGCCCTATACAGGGCCCGAGTTACCGCTACCGACGAAAATCAGAAGCGGAAGTGCGAGAACGCCTTGTTGGCTTCAGCCATGCGGTGGACTTCTTCACGCTTCTTCATGGCCGCACCGCGACCTTCGGCGGCCTCGAGCAGCTCGCCGGCAAGACGCTGGGCCATGGACTTCTCGGCGCGCTTGCGCGCGGCTTCGCGCAGCCAGCGCATCGACAGCGCCATACGGCGCGACGGACGCACTTCGACCGGCACCTGGTAGTTGGCACCACCGACGCGACGGCTCTTGACCTCGACGACCGGCTTCACGTTGCCGACGGCAGCCGCGAAGATCTCCAGCGGATCCTTGTTGGCCTTGGTGGTAATGTGATCGAACGCGCCATAGACGATGCGTTCTGCAACGGACTTCTTGCCCGACTGCATGATCACGTTGATGAACTTCGAAACATCCTGGTTACCGAACTTGGGATCCGGCAGGACTTCGCGCTTGGGTACTTCACGACGACGCGGCATGACAACCTCTCGCTAAATTTCTTTGGCCAACAATCAGGCTTTCTTCGGACGCTTCGCGCCGTACTTGGAGCGCGACTGCTTACGATCCTTGACGCCCTGCAGATCGAGGGAGCCGCGAACGATGTGGTAGCGCACACCCGGCAAGTCCTTGACACGACCGCCACGGATCAGCACCACGGAGTGCTCCTGCAGGTTGTGGCCTTCACCGCCGATGTACGAGATGACCTCGAAACCGTTGGTCAGACGAACCTTGGCGACCTTACGCAGCGCGGAGTTCGGCTTCTTCGGGGTCGTGGTATAGACACGGGTGCACACACCACGCTTCTGAGGGCAGGCTTCCAGAGCCGGAACCTTGCTCTTCGAAGCTTCCATCTGGCGCGGCTTGCGGACAAGCTGATTGATTGTTGGCATAGCTTAAGAATTTCCCAAAAAACCGAGGCAGCCCACCACGGGCCGCCTCGGACGGATGATTCCGGCTTCAACCGACCTGAACCGGTCGGCCAAAATGGATGACTACGATTGGTCAGTCCACAAAAAGAGGCCGGATTCTATTCCGAGACGACAGAAAAAGTCAACTGGCCTCGATGTCCTGCTGCGGTTCCACAACGGCTTCCATGGCGGCCCACGCATGCTCCGCACCGAGATCCAGCCCTTGTTCCTGCGCCTTGCGGCTGCGGTGATAGGCAAGACCGGTGCCCGCCGGGATCAGGCGTCCGACAATGACGTTCTCCTTCAGGCCGCGCAACTCGTCGCGCTTGCCCATGATCGCCGCTTCGGTCAGCACACGTGTCGTTTCCTGGAAGGACGCCGCGGAGATGAACGAGTCGGTCGACAGGGACGCCTTGGTGATGCCGAGCAGCACGTTTTCGTACTGAGCCGGCAACTTGCCCTCCGCTTCCATGCGATCGTTCTCGTCGAGCACTTCCGAACGTTCCACCTGCTCTTCGCGGATGAATCGGGTATCGCCCGAATCGGTGATCACGACGCGGCGCAGCATCTGGCGAACGATCACCTCGATGTGCTTGTCGTTGATCTTCACGCCCTGCAGGCGATAGACGTCCTGCACCTCGTCGATGATGTAGCGGGCCAGTTCGCTGATCCCTTGCAGGCGCAGGATGTCGTGCGGATCGGCCGGGCCGTCGACGATGAGTTCGCCCTTGTTCACCACCTGGCCATCATGGACCATCAGGTGCTTGTCCTTCGGGATCAGGAACTCGTGCGCCGTTCCGTCCGGCTCGGTGATCACCAGGCGCTGTTTGCCCTTGGTTTCCTTGCCGAACGAGACCGTGCCCGTATACTCGGCCAGCATGCCGGCATCCTTCGGCGCGCGCGCTTCGAACAGTTCCGCGACGCGCGGCAGACCACCGGTAATGTCGCGGGTCTTCGCCGATTCCTGCGGGATGCGCGCCAGGACCTCGCCGACGCCGATCTGCTGGCCGTCCTTGACCGTGATCAGCGAACCGACCTGGAACGTGATGGCCACGGCATGGTCCGTGCCGGCGATCTTCACTTCCTCGCCGTTCTCGTCCAGCAGCTTGACCTGCGGCCGCACACCCTTCGCGCTGCCGGTCGTCGAGCGGCGCTTGGAATCGATGACGACGAGGGTCGACAGGCCGGTGACCTCGTCGATCTGCTTCGCGACCGTCGCGCCTTCCTCGACGTTCTCGAACTTCACCGTACCCGAATACTCGGTGACGATGGGGCGGGTATGCGGATCCCAGGTAGCGAGTTGCACGCCCGCCTTGACGGCCGCGCCGTCGTCGACCAGCAGCATCGCACCGTAGGGGAGCTTGTGGCGCTCGCGTTCGCGGCCCATGTCGTCGGCGACGACGACCTCGGCCGAACGCGCGATGACGACCTTTTCGCCCTTCGCATTGGACACGTAGCGCATGTTGCCGGCAAAACGGATGGTGCCACCCGACTTGGCCTCGACGCCGCTCGCAGCGGCGGCTCGCGACGCGGCGCCGCCGACGTGGAAGGTCCGCATCGTCAGCTGCGTACCCGGTTCGCCGATCGACTGCGCGGCGATGACGCCCACCGCCTCGCCGGCATTGACCATCGAGCCGCGGCCGAGGTCGCGGCCATAGCATTTGGCGCACAGCCCGTAGCGGGTTTCGCAGGTCAGCGGCGTACGCACCTTGACCTCGTCCACACCAAGCCCTTCGATCAGTTCGACCGCGCTTTCGTCGAGCAGGCTGCCGGCTTCGATCACCGTTTCCTGGGTATCCGGATTGACGACGTCCTCGGCCGTGACGCGTCCCAGGATGCGTTCGCGCAGCGGCTCGACGACTTCACCGCCCTCGATCAGCGCCTTCATGGCAAAGCCGTCACGCGTGCCGCAGTCGTCCTCGATCACCACCAGATCCTGGGTGACGTCCACCAAACGGCGGGTCAGGTAGCCGGAGTTGGCGGTCTTCAGCGCGGTATCGGCCAGGCCCTTGCGCGCGCCGTGGGTCGAGATGAAGTACTGCAGGACGTTCAGGCCTTCACGGAAGTTGGTCGTGATCGGCGTCTCGATGATGGAGCCGTCCGGCTTCGCCATCAGGCCGCGCATGCCGGCCAGCTGGCGGATCTGCGCCGCGGAACCGCGGGCGCCCGAGTCGGCCATCATGTAGATCGAGTTGAACGACTCCTGGCGGACGGTCTTGCCTTCGCGGTTGACCACTTCCTCGGAGCCGAGCTGCTCCATCATCGCCTTGGCGACTTGGTCGCCGCAGCGGCCCCAGATATCCACGACCTTGTTGTAGCGCTCGCCGTCGGTCACCAGACCCGACGTGTATTGCTGCGCGATTTCCTTGACCTCGGCTTCGGCCGCACGGATCAGATCGTGCTTGGCCGTCGGCACCAGCATGTCCTTGACCGCGATCGACAGGCCGGCACGGGTCGCGAGACGGTAGCCGAACTGCATCAGCTGGTCGGCGAAGATCACCGTCGCACGCAGGCCGCAACGGCGGAAGGAAGCGTTGATCAGCTTGGAGATCTCCTTCTTCTTCAGCGGCTTGTCGATGACGCTGAACGGCAGGCCGGCCGGCAGGATTTCCGACAGGATGGCACGGCCGGCGGTGGTCTCGTAGCGGTTGATCTTCTCGATGCGCTCGCCGTTGGGGCCCAGATCGGCTTCCTTGAGGCGCACGGTGACACGCGCGTGCAGCGCGATCTGGCCGGACTCGTAGGCGCGCTTGATCTCGCCGACATCGGTGAACAGCATGCCCTCGCCCGGCACGTTCACACCTTCGCGGGTGGCGTAGTACAGGCCCAGCACGATGTCCTGCGACGGCACGATGATCGGCTCGCCGTTGGCGGGCGACAGCACGTTGTTGGAGGCCAGCATCAGGGTGCGGGCTTCCATCTGCGCCTCGAGCGACAGCGGCACGTGGACGGCCATCTGGTCGCCGTCGAAGTCGGCGTTGAAGGCGACGCAGACCAGCGGGTGCAGCTGGATCGCCTTGCCCTCGATCAGCACCGGCTCGAAAGCCTGGATGCCGAGGCGGTGCAGCGTCGGCGCGCGGTTCAGCAGCACCGGATGCTCGCGGATCACCTCTTCGAGGATGTCCCACACCACCGGCTCCTGCGACTCCACCATCTTCTTCGCCTGCTTGATGGTCGTGGCCAGCCCCATCAGTTCGAGCTTGTTGAAGATGAAGGGCTTGAACAGTTCGAGCGCCATCAGCTTGGGCAGGCCGCACTGGTGCAGCTTGAGCTGCGGGCCGACGGTGATCACCGAACGGCCGGAATAGTCGACGCGCTTGCCCAGCAGGTTCTGGCGGAAGCGGCCGCCCTTGCCCTTGATCATGTCGGCCAGCGACTTCAGCGGGCGCTTGTTGGCGCCGGTCATGGCCTTGCCGCGGCGGCCGTTGTCGAGCAGCGAGTCGACGGCTTCCTGCAGCATGCGCTTCTCGTTGCGCACGATGATGTCGGGCGCCTTCAGTTCGAGCAGGCGCTTCAGGCGGTTGTTGCGGTTGATGACGCGGCGATACAGGTCGTTCAGGTCGGAGGTGGCGAAGCGGCCACCGTCCAGCGGCACCAGCGGACGCAGATCGGGCGGCAGCACCGGCAGCACTTCCAGCACCATCCATTCGGGCTTGATGCCCGATTGCTGGAAGGCCTCGAGGACCTTCAGGCGCTTGGAGAACTTCTTGATCTTGGCTTCGGAATTGGTGGTCTCGAGGTCACCGCGCAGCTTCTCGACTTCCAGCGTCACGTCGAGCGTGCGCAGCAGCTCGCGAATGCCTTCGGCGCCCATCACGGCGTCGAAATCATCGCCATATTCCTCGACCTTGGCGAGGTAGTCGTCCTCGGTCAGCAACTGGCCGCGGTTGAGCGGGGTCATGCCCGGCTCGACGACGACGAAGGCTTCGAAGTACAGCACGCGCTCGATGTCGCGCAGCGTCATGTCGAGCACCATGCCGAGGCGGCTCGGCAGGCTCTTCAGGAACCAGATGTGGGCGACCGGCGAGGCCAGTTCGATGTGGCCCATGCGTTCGCGGCGCACTTTCGACAGCGTCACTTCGACGCCGCACTTCTCGCAGATCACGCCGCGGTGCTTGAGGCGCTTGTACTTGCCGCACAGGCACTCGTAGTCCTTCACCGGGCCGAAGATCTTGGCGCAGAACAGGCCATCGCGCTCGGGCTTGAAGGTGCGGTAGTTGATGGTTTCCGGCTTCTTTACTTCGCCGTAGGACCAGGTGCGGATCTTGTCGGGCGAGGCGAGCCCGATGGTGATCGCGTCGAACTCTTCCTCGTTCGGCAGGGTTTGCTTGAACAGGTCAGCGAGCAGGCTTTTCATGTATCACTCCATCCAGGCCGCCGCATCGTGTGCGGCGGCCCCGGGGTTCAATCGTTCGCAGGCGGGTTACAGGGAAGGAATCGAGCAGCTCACCCGCGATCGAGATCGATGTCGATCGCGAGCGAACGGATTTCCTTCACCAGCACGTTGAAGGACTCCGGCATGCCGGAATCGATCTTGTGCTCGCCCTTGACGATGTTTTCGTACACCTTGGTCCGGCCGGTCACGTCATCTGACTTGACCGTCAGCATCTCCTGCAGCGTGTAGGCCGCGCCGTAGGCTTCCAGCGCCCACACTTCCATTTCACCGAAGCGCTGGCCACCGAATTGCGCCTTGCCGCCCAGCGGCTGCTGGGTGACGAGCGAGTACGGACCGGTGGAACGGGCGTGCATCTTGTCATCGACGAGGTGGTGCAGCTTCAGCACGTGCTTGTAGCCCACGGTCACCTTGCGCTCGAAGGCTTCCCCGGTGCGACCGTCGAACAGCGTCACCTGACCGCCGACCGGCAGGCCGGCGAGTTCGAGCATCTGCTCGATCTCGGCCTCCTTGGCACCGTCGAACACCGGCGTCGCGAAAGGCACGCCCTTCTTCAGGTTGCCTGCGAGATCGAACACCTCGTCTTCGCTCAGCCCCGTGATGTCTTCCGATTTGCCGCTGCGGTTGTAGATCTGGTCCATGAAGCCGCGCAGTTCGTCCGCCGAAGCCTTCGCCTGCAGCATCTTGTCGATCTGCTGGCCCAGGCCCTTGGCCGCCCAGCCGAGGTGGGTCTCGAGGATCTGGCCGATGTTCATCCGCGACGGAACGCCCAGCGGGTTCAGCACGATGTCGAGCGGCGTGCCGTCTTCCATGTAGGGCATGTCCTCGACCGGGACGATCTTCGACACCACGCCCTTGTTGCCGTGGCGGCCGGCCATCTTGTCGCCCGGCTGCAGGCGGCGCTTCACCGCCAGGTAGACCTTGACCATCTTCTGCACACCCGGCGGCAGTTCGTCGCCCTGGGTGAGCTTCTTCTTCTTGATCTCGAAGGCCTGATCGAAGTCCTTGCGGGTATTTTCGAGGCCCTCGCGCACGGCTTCGAGCTGCGTCGCCAGCGTCTCGTCGGCAAGACGGATGTCGAACCAGTGATAGAACTCGAGCGAATCGAGATACTCCTCGCTCAGTTCGGCGCCCTTGGCGAGCTTCTTCGGGCCGCCATTGGCCTTCTGGCCCAGGATCATGCGCTTGATACGGGCGAACGCGTCGCGTTCGACGATGCGCATCTGATCGGCCAGGTCAGTCTTGAAGCTGCGCAACTGGTCGTCGATGATCGACTGCGCGCGCTTGTCGCGCTCGATGCCTTCGCGGGTGAACACCTGCACGTCGATGACGGTGCCAACCATGCCGGAGGGCACACGCAGCGAAGTGTCCTTCACGTCCGAGGCCTTCTCGCCAAAGATCGCGCGCAGCAGCTTTTCTTCCGGCGTCAGCTGGGTTTCGCCCTTCGGCGTCACCTTGCCCACCAGCACGTCGCCGGCTTCGACTTCGGCACCGATGTAGACGATGCCCGATTCGTCCAGGCGCGACAGTTGCGCTTCACCCAGCGACGCGATGTCGCGGGTGATTTCCTCGGGTCCGAGCTTGGTGTCGCGGGCAACGACGGTCAGTTCCTCGACGTGGATCGAGGTGAAACGGTCGTCGGCGACCACGCGTTCGGAGATCAGGATCGAGTCTTCGAAGTTGTAGCCGTTCCACGGCATGAAGCCGACCAGCATGTTCTGGCCCAGTGCGAGCTCGCCGAGGTCGGTCGAGGCGCCATCGGCCACGACGTCGCCCTTGGCGATGCGGTCGCCCACCTTCACCACCGGACGCTGGTTGATGTTGGTGTTCTGGTTCGAACGGGTGTACTTGATCATGTTGTAGATGTCGACGCCGACCTCGCCCGCGAGGGTCTCATCGTCGTTCACCCGCACCACGATACGGTTTGCATCCACGTAGTCGACGATGCCGCCGCGCGTGGCCTGCACCGCGGTGCCGGAGTCGACCGCCACGCGGCGCTCGATGCCGGTACCGACCAGCGGCTTTTCCGGACGCAGGCAGGGTACCGCCTGGCGCTGCATGTTGGCGCCCATCAGCGCACGGTTGGCGTCGTCGTGCTCGAGGAACGGAATCAGCGACGCCGCCACCGACACGATCTGGCCCGGCGCGACGTCCATGTACTGGACCATGTCCGAGGTCGCCAGCAGAAACTCGCCCTTATGGCGGCAGGACACGAGATCGCCCGCGAGCATGCCGGCGGCGTCGATCTCCGCATTCGCCTGGGCGATCACGTACTGGCCTTCCTCGATAGCGGAGAGGAAGTCGATCTGGTTGCTGACCTTCCCGTCGATCACCTTGCGGTACGGGGTCTCGAGGAAGCCGTGGCGGTTGGTGCGCGCATACACGGCCAGCGAGTTGATCAGGCCGATGTTCGGGCCTTCCGGCGTTTCGATCGGGCACACGCGGCCATAGTGGGTCGGGTGCACGTCACGTACTTCGAAGCCGGCACGCTCGCGCGTCAGGCCGCCCGGGCCCAGCGCCGAGACGCGGCGCTTGTGCGTGATCTCGGACAGCGGGTTGGTCTGGTCCATGAACTGCGACAACTGGCTGGAGCCGAAGAACTCCTTGATCGCGGCCGAGATCGGCTTGGCGTTGATCAGATCGTGCGGCATCAGGTTGTCGGACTCGGCCTGCGACAGGCGCTCCTTGACTGCGCGCTCGACACGCACCAGACCGGCGCGGAACTGGTTCTCCGCCAGCTCGCCCACCGACCGCACGCGGCGGTTGCCGAGGTGGTCGATGTCATCGATCTCGCCACGGCCGTTGCGCAGTTCGACGAGCACGCCGATGACGGCCAGGATGTCTTCGTTGACCAGGACCCCCGGGCCGTCCTCGCCCTGGGCGCCAACGCGCTCGTAGAAGCGCTTGAGCCAGCCCGGCGCCTTGTCGTCGATCTTCTCGGGATAGGCGCGGCGGTTGAACTTCATGCGGCCGACCGAAGACAAGTCGTAGCGCTCCTCGGCATAGAACAGGCCGTTGAACAGGCCTTCCACCGCATCCTCGGTGGGCGGCTCGCCCGGGCGCATCATACGGTAGATCGCGACCTTGGCTGCCCACTGGTCGGTGGTCTCGTCGATGCGCAGGGTCTGCGAGATGTAGCCACCGCGGTCGAGATCGTTGATGTACAGGGTACGCAGCTCGGTCACGCCCGCAGTGCGCAGCTTGTCCAGCAGGTCTTCGGTCAGCTCGTCGTTGGCGCGCGCCAGCACTTCGCCGGTCTCGGGATCGGCGATGTCGTTGGCGATCACACGGCCGAGCACGAACTCGTCCGGCACGCCGATGGTCTTGACGCCGGCCTGGTCGATTTCGCGGATGTGCTTGGACGTGATGCGCTTGTCGCGCGCGACGATGATCTTGCCGTCGGGGGTGACGATGTCGAAGCGCGCCACTTCGCCGCGCAGGCGGTCGGGCACCAGCTCGAACTGCGCGCCTTCGCCCTGCAGGTGGAAATTGTCGAAATCGTGGAAGGTTGCCAGGATCTCTTCCGGGCTCATGCCGATGGCACGCAGCAGGATCGTCACCGGCATCTTGCGGCGGCGGTCGACGCGGAAGTAGAGATAGTCCTTCGGGTCGAACTCGAAATCGAGCCACGAACCGCGATAGGGAATGATGCGGGCCGAGAACAGCAGCTTGCCCGAGGAGTGGGTCTTGCCGCGGTCGTGCTCGAAGAAGACACCGGGCGAACGGTGCAGCTGCGAGACGATGACGCGCTCGGTGCCGTTGATGACGAAGGAGCCGGTGGTGGTCATGAGCGGGATTTCGCCCATGTAGACCTCCTGCTCCTTGACTTCCTTGATGGTCTCCTTGGGCGCTTCGCGGTCCATGATGACCAGGCGCACACGTGCGCGCAGCGGGGAGGCGAAGGTGAGACCGCGCTGCTGGCACTCCTTCACGTCGAAGGCAGGCTCACCCAGCATGTACTGGACGAATTCGAGACGCGCGTTGCCGCTGTGGCTCGAGATCGGAAAGATCGAGGTGAAGGCCGCCTGCAAGCCCTGGTTGCGCCTTGCCTCCGGCAGGGTTTCGGCCTGCAGGAACTCGGCAAACGACTCGATCTGGGTGGCGAGCAGGAAAGGCGCATCGAGCACGGCCGCGCGCTTGGCGAAGCTCTTGCGGATACGTTTCTTTTCGGTGTAGGAATACGCCATGGATGCTCCGGCTAGAGGGCTGACATCTAAAAGACAGAACACAGCGTCCGCTTGACTCCAGGCCGGCAACCGGCCCGCAAACGCTCTGCTCTGGCTTCGCTTGCTGCTCGCGTCCCGCATTCGGTCCCGCAAGCTTCGATACAAAGCACGAAAGGGCTGGCACTCCGAAGAGTGCCAGCCCCGCTGGAAAGCCGAATGTTACTTGATTTCGACCTTGGCGCCAGCGTCTTCCAATTGCTTCTTCAGCGCTTCGGCGTCGGCCTTCGAAGCGCCTTCCTTCACGGTCTTCGGCGCGCCGTCGACCAGGTCCTTCGCTTCCTTCAGGCCCAGGCCGGTAGCGGCGCGGACGACCTTGATGACCTCGACCTTCTTGTCGCCGGTCGCGGTCAGCACGACGTCGAACTCGGTCTTCTCTTCCACGGCAGCGGCAGCGGCGCCGGCGCCCGGGGCAGCCACGGCCATCGCGGCAGCGGACACGCCGAACTTCTCTTCGAACGCCTTGACCAGGTCGTTCAGTTCCATAACGGTCATCGCGCCAACGGCTTCGAGGATGTCTTCTTTGGTGATTGCCATTTCAAAA
Organism: Thauera linaloolentis 47Lol = DSM 12138; assembly: GCF_000310205.1. Classification (GTDB taxonomy): domain Bacteria; phylum Pseudomonadota; class Gammaproteobacteria; order Burkholderiales; family Rhodocyclaceae; genus Thauera; species Thauera linaloolentis. Next base: position 12,372 of record NZ_AMXE01000082.1, read on the forward strand.
AACTCCAGAATCGAAAATATTCAGTATGCTTGTGCGAACGGGGAGAAGCGCTGCGGCCTTCAGGCGGCGGCAGCTTCTTCTTCGCGCTTCTTGGCGAGAGCGGCCATGGCGCAGGCGAAGCCGGACACCGGCGCCTGCATGACGCCCAGCAGGGTCGACAGCAGCTCTTCGCGGCTCGGGATCGACGCGAGCGCTTGCACGCTGGCCTTGTCGAGCGTATTGCCCGCATAGGAACCAGCCTTCAGCACCAGCTTGTCATTGCCCTTGGCGAAATCGTTCAGCACCTTGGCAGCCGCGACCGGATCGGTCGAGATACCATAGATCAACGGACCGGTCAGTTGATCGGACAGCCCCTCGAAAGGGGTACCGGCGATCGCACGACGGACCAGGGTGTTCTTCAGCACGCGCAGGTACACGCCAGCTTCGCGAGCCTTGGCACGCAGCACGGTGAGATCGCTCACCTCGACGCCGCGATACTCGGCCACCGCGATCGTCTGGGCATTGGCCACCTGTGCCGACACCTCAGCCACTACGGCTTTCTTGTCATCAAGATTGAGACCCACAGGCCTTTCCTCCTTTTCAAGTCAACACGCGAACCGGAAAGAAACGGTTCGCACCCACGGCGACCTGGATCAGGAGCGCGGCTGCTTCGCAGCCAGAATCCTGTTCTGGGCACACCATCTGCGCAGGCCGTCCGGAGACAATTAAACGGTCGGATCAGAAATCCTTCCGCACCTGCGGTCTTTGACGATCCGTGCCAAAACACACGCCCGGCACGGCCCAAAGTTCTATTGCTGCCGCCTGCGGACAGGCGGCATGCCATCAAGAAACGGCATTGACGCTGCTCGGCTCGACGCGGACGCCCGCACCCATGGTGCTGGAAACGGCGATGCGGCGCAGGTAGACGCCCTTGGCGGCAGCCGGCTTGGCCTTGACCAGCGCATCGACGAAGGCGGACAGGTTCTGCTGCAGCGCTTCGACGCCGAAGGAAGCACGGCCGATGGTGGCATGCACCAGGCCAGCCTTGTCGGTGCGGTACTGCACCTGACCGGCCTTGGCATTCTTCACCGCCGTGGCGACGTCCATGGTGACGGTGCCGACCTTCGGGTTCGGCATCAGGCCGCGCGGGCCGAGGATCTGGCCCAGTTGCCCGACGACGCGCATGGCGTCCGGCGTGGCGATGCAGACATCGAAATCCAGCTTGCCGGCCTTGACCTGCTCGGCGAGATCATCGAAACCGACGACTTCGGCGCCTGCAGCGCGGGCGGCTTCAGCCTTGTCGCCCTGCGCGAACACGGCCACGCGAACGCTCTTGCCGGTACCGGCGGGCAGCACGACCGAACCACGCACGACCTGGTCGGACTTGCGCGCATCGACGCCGAGATTGACGGCGATGTCGATCGATTCATCGAATTTGGCTGTCGCGCATTCCTTGACCAGCGCCAGGGCTTCCGCCACCGGGTAGGCCTGGTTGCGATCGACCTTGGCGCGCAGCGCCTGAACTCGCTTGGAAAGTTTTGCCATGATTACAGGCCCTCCACGGTGATGCCCATGCTGCGGGCGGAACCGGCGATCGTACGCACGGCGGCCTCCAGATCGGCAGCGGTGAGGTCAGGTTGCTTGGTCTTGGCGATTTCCTCGACCTGGGCGCGGGTGATCGAACCGACCTTGTCGCTATGGGGCTTGGCGGAGCCCTTCTGCAGGCCGGCAGCCTTCTTGATCAGCACGGTCGCCGGCGGCGTCTTCATGATGAAGGTGAAGGACTTGTCGGCAAACGCGGTGATCACCACCGGAATCGGCAAGCCCGGCTCGAGACCCTGGGTCTTGGCGTTGAAGGCCTTGCAGAATTCCATGATGTTCAGGCCGCGCTGACCCAGCGCCGGACCGATCGGGGGGCTGGGGTTGGCCTTGCCGGCCGGCACCTGCAGCTTGATGTAGCCAATGATTTTCTTTGCCATTGCGGCTTGCTCCTATGATGAGTGCTAACGCGTCGGAAGCTCCGGCGCTCCTCGCTTAGCTGCCGCCCACGAAACCGGCCAAGGCCGTCGTGAACGGGCTACGGCAGGCCGATCGGCCTGCCGCCCTGCACTCAGGTTTTTTCGACCTGGGTGAAATCCAGTTCAACCGGCGTTGCGCGACCAAAAATGGTGACGGAAACGCGCAGCTTGCTTTTCTCGTAGTTCGCATCCTCGACCGAGCCATGGAAGTCGGTGAAAGGACCTTCCTTGACACGAACCACCTCGCCGATCTCGAACAGCACCTTCGGACGCGGCTTGTCGACGCCGTCCTGCATCTGCTGCATGATCTTCTCGACTTCCTTGTCGGAAATCGGCGCGGGCTTGTTCGCCGTACCGCCGACGAAACCGGTCACTTTCGGCGTCGACTTCACCAAGTGCCAGCTCTCGTCGTTCATTTCCATCTCGACGAGGACATAGCCCGGGAAGAACTTGCGTTCGGTGATGCTCTTCTGACCGCCTTTCATTTCGACGACCTCTTCGACCGGAACCAGTATCTGGCCGAAGAAATCCTGCATGCCCGCACGGCTGACGCGCTCGATGAGCGCCCGCTGCACCGACTTCTCGAAGCCGGAATAGGCATGAACCACGTACCAACGCTTCGTCATATCACTTCCAACCCAGAACGAGATCGTACAGAACCCACTCCAGGCTCTTGTCGGTCAGCCACAGGAAAATCGCCATCACGACCACGAAGGCGAACACCAGACCTGTCGTCTGCATTGTTTCCTTGCGGCTCGGCCAGACGACCTTCTTCGTTTCTGTGATCGCTTCGCGCGCAAACTCCACGAATCGGCGGCCCGGCGCGGAGAACCACGCGACGGCGACGCCGGCAGCCACGCCTACAAGGACGGACAGCACGCGCAACACGAGCGGCTGCTCGGAAAGCAGATAGAAGCCGACAACACCAGCAGCTAGCAAAGCCAGAGCCAGCGCGAACTTCAACTTATCGGCCATTGCGAAAAACCACCCGGAAAATTATGGCAGGGGCAGAGGGAATCGAACCCCCAACCTTCGGTTTTGGAGACCGACGCTCTGCCAGTTGAGCTATACCCCTGCAGCAGAGACTACAAAGCGCATCCGCCAGAATGCGCTTTTACATCGATCAGCGAGAATTACTCGATGATCTTGGCAACGACGCCGGCACCGACGGTACGGCCACCTTCGCGGATCGCGAAACGCAGACCTTCTTCCATCGCGATCGGCGCGATCAGCTTCACCGTGATCGACACGTTGTCGCCCGGCATCACCATCTCCGTGCCTTCCGGCAGCTCGATCGAGCCCGTCACGTCCGTGGTACGGAAATAGAACTGCGGACGGTAGTTGTTGAAGAACGGCGTGTGACGACCGCCCTCTTCCTTCGACAGCACATACACTTCACCCGTGAAGTGCGTGTGCGGCGTGATCGAACCCGGCTTGGCCAGAACCTGGCCACGCTCGACGTCTTCACGCTTGGTGCCGCGCAGCAGCACACCCACGTTGTCGCCCGCTTGACCTTGGTCCAGCAGCTTGCGGAACATTTCCACGCCCGTGCAGATGGTCTTGACCGTCGCCTTGATACCGACGATCTCGATTTCCTCGCCAACCTTGACGACCCCGCGCTCGACACGGCCCGTCACCACGGTGCCGCGGCCCGAGATCGAGAACACGTCTTCGATCGGCAGCAGGAACGGACGGTCGATCGCACGCTCCGGCGTCGGAATGTAGCTGTCCAGCGCTTCGGCCAGGCGGAAGATCGCCGGCTCGCCGATGTCGGACTGATCGCCTTCCAGCGCCTTCAGCGCCGAACCCTTGATGATCGGCACGTCGTCGCCCGGGAAGTCGTACTTCGACAGCAGCTCGCGCACTTCCATCTCGACCAGCTCGAGCAGCTCTTCGTCGTCGACCATGTCGCACTTGTTCAGGAAGACGATGATGTACGGCACGCCCACCTGGCGCGCCAGCAGGATGTGCTCGCGCGTCTGCGGCATCGGGCCGTCAGCAGCCGAGCACACCAGGATCGCGCCGTCCATCTGCGCCGCACCGGTAATCATGTTCTTCACATAGTCCGCGTGACCCGGGCAGTCAACGTGCGCGTAGTGGCGCGACTCCGTCTCGTACTCCACGTGCGCCGTGTTGATCGTGATCCCGCGCGCCTTCTCTTCCGGCGCCGCGTCGATCTGGTCGTACGCCTTCGCCTCGCCACCGAACTTCTTCGTCAGCACCGTCGTAATCGCGGCCGTCAGCGTGGTCTTGCCGTGGTCAACGTGACCGATCGTACCAACGTTGACGTGCGGCTTCGTCCGCTCAAACTTACCCTTAGCCATAT
>NZ_AMXE01000083.1 GCF_000310205.1 Thauera linaloolentis 47Lol = DSM 12138
CGTCGCGCGCCACGCCGCGCGCACCGGCGGCGGCCGAATCGGCGCCGTGGCCGGCGCGCTCGAGCCCCGGCAGCTTGCGCAGCACCTCGGCGACCGACAGGCCGCCCAGGGCACGGATTTCCTCCGCATCGATGACCAGCTTCATGCCTGGGGCGAGGCGCTGTTCGGCAAGCGCGTCGATGGCGGCGCTGACGCCGACTTCGGGCAGCAGCGCGGCGTCCGGCTCCGCGGCCCAGCCGGCCAGCGCCAGCGCACACGCGGCCGTGCCGGCCCCCGCCCAGCACAGCACGGCAGCGCGCCTCATCGCGCCGCGGCCGGCGCGCGCGTCTGGCGCAGCATGCCGCCGAGGAAGGCCAGCAGGGTCAGCGCGGCAAGCAGCAGCTCGAACCAGGGCGCGGGCGCGGCACCCTGCTCGGCCTGCACTTGTTCGAGCACCTGGCCGGTGACCGCCTCCGGCGCGGCGGCGCCTGCGGCGGCCTCGCTCGGCGCCGCATCGCTGGCGGCCTCCAGGCCGAAGCCTGCGGCCAGCGCCTGCGCGTAGTCACCGACCATGCTGCTGGCCGGCAGGTAGTCGAGGCGCTCCACCGCGTCCTGGTACACCTCCACCAGCTTGCGCAGGGTCTGCTCGTCGGTCTGCCAGTACTCCTTGCGCACCGCCTCCAGCATGCGCTCGGCGATTTGCGCGCGCGCGGTGGGATTGTGCTGCTCGAACCACTCGTCCATCTTCATGTCGAGCGCATCGTCGATGTAGACGTCGAAGAAGCTCTGCCACTGATCGTCGCGCACGATCTCGGGCGCCACCGTGGTCCAGCCCCAGAAGTTGTTGACGGTGTCGACCACGTTGAGCGTGCCGGCATGGCCTTCCTGCTGCATGGCGCCGATCCACTGCGGGTGGAAGTAGCGCGCGCGCAGTTCGGCGGCGAGGAAGCGCTCGGCCGATTCGACCTTGCCCTTGGCCGCGTCGCGCAGGTTGCTGATGTACAGGCCGGGGGTCTTGCCGCCGAGGTGGCGCACCGCGAGGCCGATGCCGCCCAGGTACTGGAAGGGGTCGTCGGTGGTGAGCATGCCGTAGAGGTTGGACGAGCGCGCCAGCACCGCCGCCTCGACGCCCTGCAGTTGTTCGGCATAGAGGTTGAGCTTTTCCGGCTTCTCGCCCCAGCGCGCCTCGGTGGGGCCGAAGGCGTACTGCATGCGCGCCAGGTACAGCTCGGCGAGCTTGCCTTCGTCTTCCCAGCTATCGGTGGCGAGCGCGGCATCTTCGAGGCCGGTGCCGTAGGTGCCGCTCTGGTTGGAGAAGATGCGGGTGAGCGCATACTCGCGCGCATCCTCGGCGGACAGGCCTTGCTCCAGCAAGCGTTTTTCCAGCGCCAGGGTATTGGTACGCACCGCGTTGTCCGGCTCGTCCAGTTCGGCGACGAGTTCCACCGCGCGCGCCAGGTGCAGCATCACGTTGGGGAAATGGTCGCGGTACAGGCCGGTGGCCGACAGCACCACGTCCACGCGCGGGCGGCCGAGTTCGGCGCGCGGAATCACCTGCACGTCGCTGATGCGGCCGAAGCGGTCCCACACCGGCTTGACGCCGAGGGCGTGGAAGGCCTGCGCTTCGAGCACGCCGAGGTGGCGCATCGCTTCTACCGACCACAGCGAGAGCGCGAGCTTGCGCAGTTCCGTGCCGTGCTCGGCGCGGTGCGCAGCCAGCAGCTGGGCGAAGGCCTCGCCGCCCGCGGCATAGGCTTGCTCGGTCGGCAGGCGCGAGGGGTCGAAGCCGTACAGGTTACGCCCGGTGGGCAGGCTTTCGGGGTTGCGCACCGGGTCGCCGCCGTAGTGGGTGTCGATGAAGCGCCCGTCCAGCGCGGCGAGCAGGCCGGCATGTTCGCCAGCGGCGGACAGCGCGCCGAAATGCCCGCGCGCCTCGGCCAGCAACTCGGCAAGCGCGGGGTCGGCCGGCGCGGGTTGCCCGGCATCGAGCAGATGGCCGGCGAGCAGGCGATAGGGCGGCGATTCGGCGAGCTTGCGGAAGTCGTCGACGAAGAGTTCCTTGGGGTCTTCCAGGCCCAGCTTGCCGTACAGGCGTTCGCCCAGCATCTGCATGGTGGTGGACAGCCGGTGCTCGGCCTGCGGCGCCTGGCCGAAGGTATGCAGGCCGAGCGGCTGGGCGGTCTGCGCCAGTGCATGCAGCCAGTCGTGCAGTTCGCGCTCGAAGGGCACGAAGTCGGCGCGCGCGCGCTCGGCCGTCCAGCCGATGTCCTCGATCAGCTTGAGGCGCGCGGCTTCGTCGACGATGGCGGCGAGGGTGCGCTCCTTGACCGCGCCGTCGTCGAGCAGGCCGTATTCATGCAGCAGGTCGTGCAGCGGCATCAGCTTTTCGTGCAGGCCGGCCGGGGCGAAGGACGGCGTCTGGTGGCTGATGATGGTGGCCCGCCCGCGACGCTTGGCCTGGGTGGCTTCGCCGATGTTGTCGACGATGTAGGGGTAGATGATGGGCGTGTCACCGAGCGCGAGATAGGGATCGTCGTACACCGACAGGCCGCGCTCCTTGCCCGGCGTCCATTCCTGGCTGCCGTGGGTGCCGAAGTGGATCAGCGCATCGGCGTCGAACTGCGCGCGCGCATAGAGGTAGGCGGCGAGATAGAAGTGCGTCAGCGGCACGCGGGTGTCGTGGTAGATGGCTTTTTCGGCGGGCTCGCCGACGCGGCCGCGCGGCGGCTGCGGCAGGATGACGAGATTGCCGAGCTGCAGGCGCGGGATGGCGAAGGCGCGCTCGCCTTCGGCGCCGGTCAGCATCGGGTCGGCGGCGGGCGCGCCCCAGTGCGCCTCGATGCGCTCACGCACCGCCGCGGGCAAGGCGCCGTACCAGGCCAGGTAGTCGGCCAGCGGCAGGCGCGCGGCAAGGCCGCGCGTCAGCAGTTCGTCGAGGCGGCGCGAAAAATCGGGGCGGTAGAACGGCGCCAGCATGTCGGCGGCGGCGGATACCATCGCCTGCTCGTCGAGCGCATCCACCGTGTAGCCGACGCCGCGCAGCGTGTCGGTGAGCAGCGCCAGGCTGCGCGGCACGTTCATGAACGAGGCCGACAGGTTCTTCTCGCCCGGCGGATAGTTGTAGAACATCAGCGCCACCCGCTTGTCGGCCTGGGCCTTGGTGCGCAGCCGGATAAGCTTGAACACCTTGTCCACCAGCGCGTCGGCCTGTTCGGGGATCAGCACCGCGTCGCCGTCCTGGATGGCGGCGACCATCAGCGGATCGGTGAGCCCGGCCAGTTCCGGAATCGCCAGGTAGAAGGGCACGCCGCCGGACGCCACACCGACCTCGCTCGCGCGCCAGTCGTCGGCATCGCCGCCGCGCCAGGTCAGGGCCTGCAGCACCGGCACGCCGAGGCGGAGGTAGTCTTCGCGCCGGCTGGCCTGATACATGACTTGCAGGTTGATGACGAGCTCCACCGCCGGCCTGCCCTCGCCGTCGTACAGCAGCTCGAGCGCCCCGGCGCCGGCGGTCGCCGGGTGGTAGTACACCACCGGCAGCGCGCCGCGCGCTTCCAGCCGGCGCACCAGTTCATCGACGTGTGCCATACCGAGGTTGCCGATGTAGGCGCGGTGGATGGCGATGCCGACCGCCGGCCTGTGCCCGGCACGCTCCGCCCCCAGCCAGGCGCGGTAGGCGGCGAGGTCGGCGACCACCTGGTCGGGATGGTCGGGATGGTAGAAGCCGGCTTCGGGATAGATCAGCGGCGCCGGAACCTCGATGCCGCGATCGCCCGCCAGATGGTGGCGTACATAGGCGAAGAGCCCGGCGAAGTTGCGCTGGCCGCCGTTGCGGTAATAGTTGTGCAGGGCCTCGCCATGGGCGGCGTCGAGCCCGCCGCCGGCCTGCGGCCCACGCGCCGACGACAGCAGCCACGGCACCCCCGCGCGTTCGAGCAGCGGCGCCATGCGTTCGAGCAGGCGGCGGCCGTCCTCCTCCCGCGGGGCGTCGAGCAGGGCCAGCTCGGCCCCGGCCAGCGCGGCGGAAATGCGCGCGTCGTCATCGCGGTCGATGTTGAGCGCATCCACGTCGACACCGGCGGCATTGCCGATGCTGCCCAGCGCGGTGAACTTGCCGGCGAGCACGAAGTCGCTGCTCACCACGGCCACCCGCGGCGCGCGCGCCTCGGTACGCAGGGCGAGCACGGCCACGGCAACGGCCAGCAGCGCGGCGAGGACGAACAGGAGGGCCTTGTGGCGGCCCTTGCCGGACGGCGGTGGATTGGCGGCGGCCTCGGCGGGCTTCGGGGAGGAGGGCTGGTTCATGGGCTGACGGGGAAACGGAAAATGACGAAGCCGGCGGACGGCAAATCGCGCGTCCGCCGGCGGGGAGGGCCGGCTCAGAACGAACCGTGAAGCGCCACACGCACCGTGCGTGGAGTCTCAGAGTAGCTGAACGCGGATGACTTGTCGGCCAGGCGGACGTCGGTCAGGTTGTCCACCCCGAGGCTGACGCCCAGGTGTTCGCTGATCCGGTAGCCCGCGCTGGCATGCAGCAGGTTGTAGGACGGGGCCCGCTCGTCGTCGAGGTACTGGCGGCCGATGTGCTCGACGCGCAGCGCGGCGTCCCACGGCCCCTGTTTCCAGCCGGCGCGCGCGTTCAGCAGGAGGCGGGAACGGCCTTCCAGCTCGTCGCCGGTCTCCTCGTCCTCGGTGTCGAGCCATTGCGCATTGCCCGCCAGGTAGAAGCCGCGCCCGAGTTGCCATTTCGCCGCGGTCTCCACGCCCAGGATGCGGGCCTCGTCGACGTTGTCGTAGAGGTAGTGGCGGCGCGGGATCGGCAGCCCGCCCGACGGCGGCGTGGTGCGCAGCAGACGGGTGGTGATCAGGTCCTTGACGTCGTTGTGGAACACCGTGGCCTCCCATTCGACGCTGCCGTCGGCGTAGGCCACGCCGAATTCCAGCGAGCGGCTGGTCTCCGGCTTGATGTCGCCATTGCCGTAGAAGGAATGCGGCCCTTCGTGGCCTTCGTAGTTGGGCGAGATCTGCTTCAGCGTCGGCGCGCGGAAGCCTTCGCCGTAGCCGCCGCGCACGGTCCAGCGTTCGCTGGCGTGCCACACCAGGTAGGCACGCGGGCTGGTTTCGCCGCCGAAGATGCTGTGGCGGTCGTGGCGCACGCCGAGCGTGAGCATCAGCGAATCGGTGAGGCCGATCTCGTCCTGTACATACACCGCCTTGTGCGTGGCGTCGTCCTTGCCGCCGGCAAGGCCGGCGTTCTTCATTTCTTCCTTGCGCGCATCGAAACCGATGGTCAGATGCTGGGCGCTGCCGAGGCCAAAGCCCACGCGGCCATCGACGCCGCGTTCTTCCATGCTCTGCGGGCGCGTCGGCGCCACGCCGTTGGTCCGCCGGCTCGACACCGAGAAGTCCGACTCCCACACGCGCAACTGGCTGTCGACCTTGCCCCACTTGCCCTGCCAGGTGGCGATGGTCTGCGAACGGTCGATGTCGTAGAGATCTTCGTAGTAGGTTCCGCTGCTGATCTGGTCGCGCGTGCGCTCCTCATCGCTGACGCGGTGCTCCAGGTCGATGGTGTGGCCGGCCAGCGGCGCCCACGACAGCAGCAGGTGGCCGGAATTCAGTTCCGTGCCTTCGACCTCGGACAGCCGGCGGTCTTCCTTCAGCTCCAAGGGGTCGCGGTCGAGGCGGGTGGCCGACAGGCCCACGCGCAGGGTGTCGGTGAGCGGGCCGGACAGGTGCACGCCGCCGCCCACCGCATCGCCGCCACCCGCGCCGCCCGCATCGCTGCCGGACAGGCGCACGCTGCCCTGCCAGTGGTCGGCCGGACGGCGGGTGATGGTATTGACCACGCCGCCGAGCGCATCGGAGCCATACAGCACCGACATCGGCCCGCGCACCACCTCGATGCGTTCGACGTCGTCGACCGAGGCCCAGTCGTACTGGTAGTCGGAATGCCCGACCCAGTCGTCGGTGGCGATCACGCGCAGGCCGTTGACGAGGTACAGCGTGTGCTTGCCGTCCATGCCGCGCAGCGACATCGTCTTGCGCCCGCCGACGCTGCGGCCGAGCAGGCCGATGCCGGGGGTCTCGCGGATCGCGTCGAGCACGCTGTCGGCGCCGCTGATGCGGAGGTCTTCGCGCGACACCACCGAGGCCGCGGCCGGCACGTCGCGGATGGCCTGCTCGCGCTGGGTGGCGGTGACCACGACTTCGTCCAGAGGCTTGTCATCGCCGGCCGCCAGGCCCGCCGCCGGCGCCAGACCGGCAAGCGCCAGCAGCGCCCCGTACAGCGGCGCCGGTCGGACCGGCCCCCTCCCCCCACGACGCCCGGACACCCGGGCGGACAGCAGCTTCAACATGGAAATCTCCATCAGGATCTGGCTGGCTGCCTAGCCGCGCGGGCATCGGTTGCTTGCTGGACATCGGATCGAAAAAATACGCGGAAAGGCCAGACGGGCCCACGCGGCGGTACGGCATCCCACGTGGCGCGCCAGCTCGGCAGGCATGCATGCGGGACGGCACGGATTATACCACTCAATGATAATCATTCTCACTTGATCCAGATCAATTCCGCCCCTGCCGCGCCACTCCGACGGCCGCCAGCAACACGCCGGCCCACTTTCGCAAGCTTTGCAGATTCACTCGAATCTCTTTGCAAACCCTCGCCTTTTCAGTCATTTACGCAATTTTCACACTGCGTATAGTGCAGTTCATCCACGACGGTGGCCATTCCGCCGACGCATATCGAGTGAAGGAGACCTGCATGACGACCACCACCAACACCCCACCCAAGGCGAAGAAGTCGGTCGCCCTGTCCGGCGTCACCGCCGGCAACACCGCGCTCTGCACCGTCGGCAAGACCGGCAACGACCTGCACTACCGCGGCTACGACATCCTCGACATCGCCGAGCGCTGCGAATTCGAGGAAGTGGCCCATCTGCTGGTGCACGGCAAGCTGCCGACCCGTGCCGAGCTGCGCGCCTACAAGGCCAGGCTGAAGGCGATGCGCGGCCTGCCCGCCAGCGTCAAGGAAGCGCTGGAGCGCCTGCCGGCCTCGGCCCACCCGATGGACGTGATGCGCACCGGCGTCTCCGCGCTCGGCTGTGTGCTGCCGGAGAAGGACGACCACAACACGCCGGGCGCGCGTGACATCGCCGACCGCCTGATGGCCTCGCTGGGTTCGATGCTGCTGTACTGGTACCACTGGGCCACCAAGGGCCAGCGCATCGAGGTGGAAACCGACGACGACTCCATCGGCGGCCACTTCCTGCACCTGCTGCACGGCGAAACGCCGCCGGCGACCTGGGTGCGGGCGATGCACACCTCGCTCAACCTGTACGCCGAGCATGAATTCAATGCCTCGACCTTCACCGCACGCGTGATCGCCGGCACCGGCAGCGACATGTATTCGGCCGTCGCCGGCGCCATCGGCGCGCTGCGCGGGCCCAAGCACGGCGGCGCCAACGAGGTGGCGTTCGAGATCCAGAAGCGCTACGACAATCCGGCCGAGGCGGAAGCCGACATCCGCCGCCGCGTGGACAACAAGGAAGTGGTGATCGGCTTCGGCCACCCGGTGTATACCGTCAGCGACCCGCGCAACGTCGTCATCAAGGGCGTGGCCAAGCAACTGTCGGATGAAGCCGGCTCGACCAAGATGTACGACATCGCCGAGCGCCTGGAGCAGGTGATGTGGGAAGTGAAGCAGATGTTCCCCAACCTGGACTGGTTCAGCGCCGTGAGCTACCACATGATGGGCGTGCCGACGGCGATGTTCACCCCGCTGTTCGTCATCGCGCGCACCAGCGGCTGGGCGGCGCACATCATCGAGCAGCGCATCGACAACAAGATCATCCGCCCGAGCGCCAACTACATCGGCCCGGACGATCTGGCTTTCGTGCCCATCGAGGCACGCCACTGAGCGCCGTGGCGGCCGTGATCTCCCTCCTGTCAAGGCACCACGGCCGCCGCGTACGGCGCCCCGGTCCGCGCGGCGGCGCCCTGCCCACCGCGCCCTTCCTGCCCGCATCAACCTCATCCACGTCGGCCCCGACCGCCAGCCATCCATGAATACAGCCCATCGCAAACCCCTGCCCGGCACCACGCTGGAATACTTCGACGCCCGTGAAGCCGTCGACGCGATCCAGCCCGGCGCCTGGGCGAAGCTGCCGTACACCGCCCGCATCCACGCCGAGAACATCGTGCGCAAGGCCGACCCGGCCATCATCGGCGCCTGTCTGTCGCAACTGATCGAACGCAAGCGCGACCGCGACTTCCCGTGGTTCCCGGCACGCGTGGTGTGCCACGACATCCTCGGCCAGACCGCGCTGGTCGACCTCGCCGGCCTGCGCGACGCCATCGCCGACCAGGGCGGCGACCCGGCGGCGGTCAACCCGGTGGTGCCGGTGCAGCTCATCGTCGACCACTCGCTGGCGGTGGAGTGCGGCGGCTTCGACCCCGATGCCTTCCAGAAGAACCGCGACATCGAGGACCGCCGCAACGAAGACCGCTTCCACTTCATCGAGTGGACCAAGACCGCGTTCGACAACGTGGACGTGATCCCGGCGGGCAACGGCATCATGCACCAGATCAATCTGGAGAAGATGTCGCCGGTGATCCATGCCGACAAGGGCCTGGCCTACCCCGACACCTGCGTCGGCACCGACAGCCACACCCCGCACATCGACGCGCTGGGCGTCATCGCGGTCGGCGTCGGCGGCCTGGAGGCCGAGAACGTCATGCTCGGCCGTGCATCGATGATGCGCCTGCCGGACATCGTCGGCGTCAGGCTCAGCGGCCGCCGCCAGCCCGGCATCACCGCCACTGACGTGGTGCTGGCGCTGACCGAGTTCCTGCGCAAGGAAAAGGTCGTCGGCGCCTACCTGGAGTTCTACGGCGAGGGCGCCGCCAGCCTCACCATCGGCGACCGTGCCACCATCTCCAACATGGCGCCGGAATACGGCGCCACCGCGGCGCTGTTCTTCATCGACCGGCAGACGCTGGACTACCTGCGTCTGACCGGCCGCAGCAACGAGCAGGTCGCGCTGGTGGAAACCTACGCCAAGGAAGCCGGCCTGTGGGCCGACGCGCTGGCCAGCGCCGAATACGAGCGCGTGCTGGAGTTCGACCTGTCCACCGTGGTGCGCAACATGGCCGGCCCGAGCAACCCGCACCGCCGCCTGCCCACGTCGGCGCTGGCCGAACGCGGCATCGCTGGCAACCTGAAGGAAGCGCGCGCGCAGGAAGCCGTGGGCCAGATCCCGGACGGCGCGGTCATCATCGCCGCCATCACCTCGTGCACCAATACGTCGAACCCGCGCAACCTGATCGCCGCCGGCCTGCTGGCGCGCAAGGCGCGCAGGCTGGGCCTGACGCGCAAGCCCTGGGTCAAGACCTCGCTCGCGCCCGGCTCCAGGGTCGTCGAGCTGTACCTGAAGGAAGCCGGCCTGCTCGAAGACCTGGAAGCCCTGGGCTTCGGCATCGTCGCCTTTGCCTGCACCACCTGTAACGGCATGAGCGGCGCGCTCGACCCCAAGATCCAGCAGGAAATCATCGACCGCGACCTGTACGCCACCGCCGTGCTGTCCGGCAACCGCAACTTCGACGGCCGCATCCACCCCTACGCCAAGCAGGCCTTCCTCGCCAGCCCGCCGCTGGTGGTGGCCTATGCCATCGCCGGCACCGTGCGCTTCGACATCGAGCAGGACTGGCTGACGATCAGCGCCGGCCGCGCGGTGCGCCTGAAGGACATCTGGCCGACCGACGAGGAGATCGACGCCATCGTCGCCCAGGCAGTGAAGCCAGAGCAGTTCAACCAGGTCTACATCCCGATGTTCGAGAAGAAGGATGCCGAGCGCGCCGCCTCGCCACTGTACGACTGGCGCCCGCAATCGACCTACATCCGCCGCCCGCCTTACTGGGAAGGCGCGCTGGCCGGCGAACGCACGCTGAAGGGCATGCGCCCGCTGGCGATCCTGCCGGACAACATCACCACCGACCACCTGTCGCCGTCCAACGCCATCCTGCTGGACTCGGCCGCCGGCGAATACCTGGCGAAGATGGGCCTACCGGAGGAGGACTTCAACTCCTACGCCACCCACCGCGGCGACCACCTCACCGCGCAGCGCGCCACCTTCGCCAACCCCAAGCTGTTCAACGAGATGGTGCTGAACGAGGACGGCACGGTGAAGCAAGGGTCGCTGGCCCGCGTCGAGCCGGAAGGCAAGGTGATGCGCATGTGGGAAGCGATCGAGACCTACATGAACCGCGGCCAGCCGCTGATCATCATCGCTGGCGCCGACTACGGCCAGGGCTCCAGCCGTGACTGGGCGGCCAAGGGCGTGCGCCTCGCCGGGGTGGAAGTGATCGTGGCCGAAGGCTTCGAGCGCATCCACCGCACCAACCTGATCGGCATGGGCGTGCTGCCGCTGGAATTCAAGCCCGGCACCACGCGCAAGACGCTAGGCCTGGACGGCACCGAGACGTTCGACGTGACCGGCGAGCGCAGGCCGCGTGCCGACCTTACGCTGGTCATCCACCGCCGCAACGGCGAAACCTTGCAGGTGCCGGTCACCAGCCGTCTCGACTCCGACGAGGAAGTCTCGGTGTACGAAGCCGGCGGCGTGCTGCAGCGCTTCGCCAAGGACTTCCTGGAAGGCACGGTATAAGCAGCACACCCGGCGGGAAGCGGCGCCGCGGCGCCCTTCCCCCATCCATCCACACACGGCCGCGTTTCGCGGCGGCCAGACAGGAGCCCCGCACATGGCCCATGCAGCGCAAGTGAAAATCCCCGCCACCTACATGCGCGGCGGCACCAGCAAGGGCGTGTTCTTCCGCCTGCAGGATCTGCCCGAGCGCTGCCGGACGCCGGGCGCGGCCCGCGACAGGCTGTTCCAGCGCGTCATCGGCAGCCCCGACCCCTATGGCGCGCAGATCGACGGCATGGGCGGCGCCACCTCCAGCACCAGCAAGTGCGTGATCCTGTCGAAGAGCGAGCGGCCGGAGCACGACGTGGATTACCTCTACGGCCAGGTCTCGATCGACAAGGCTTTCGTGGACTGGTCCGGCAACTGCGGCAACCTGTCCACCGCCGCCGGCGCCTTCGCCCTCCATGCCGGGCTGGTCGATCCGGCGCGCATTCCGCAGGACGGCGTGTGCGTGGTGCGCATCTGGCAGGCCAACATCGGCAAGACCATCATCGCCCACGTGCCGGTCGCCGGCGGCCAGGTGCAGGAAACCGGCGACTTCGAGTTGGACGGCGTGACCTTCCCGGCGGCCGAGATCGTGCTGGAATTCCTCGATCCGTCCGACGACGGTGCCGAGGGTGATGGGGGCGGCTCGATGTTCCCGACCGGCAACCTGGTGGACGAGCTCGAAGTGCCCGGCGTCGGCACCTTCAAGGCGACGATGATCGCCGCCGGCATCCCCACCGTGTTCGTCAACGCCGAGGACATCGGCTACACCGGCACCGAACTGCGCGAGGACATCAACGGCAGCCCCGAGGCGCTGGCGCGCTTCGAGAAGATCCGCGTCGCCGGCGCGCTGCGCATGGGCCTGATCAAGGCCCCCGAAGAAGCCGCCACCCGCCAGCACACGCCCAAGATCGCCTTCGTCTCGCCGCCCAAGGACTACGTCTCGTCCAGCGGCAAGACCGTCGCCGCCGGCGACGTGGACCTGCTGGTGCGCGCGCTGTCGATGGGCAAGCTGCACCACGCCATGATGGGCACGGCGGCGGTGGCCATCGGCACGGCGGCGGCCATTCCCGGCACGCTGGTCAATCTCACCGCCGGCGGCGGCGAGCGCGAGGCCGTCCGTTTCGGCCATCCCTCCGGCACCTTGCGCGTCGGCGCCCAGGCCACGCAGGCGAACGGCCAGTGGGCGGTCACCAAGGCCATCATGAGCCGCTCCGCCCGCGTGCTGATGGAAGGCGTGGTGCGCGTGCCCGGCGACGCTTTCTGACCCCTAGAACACAGCCCCCGAACAAGGAGACACCATGTCCACTCGCAAGAAACTGAAAGCCCTGGTCGAAGCCAGGCGCGGCGTCATCGTTCCCGGCGCCTTCAACGCGCTGTCCGCCAAGGTGGTCGCCGACCTCGGCTTCGAGGCCATCTACGTCACCGGCGCCGGCGTCACCAACATGTGGTTCGGCATGCCCGACCAGGGCTTCATGGGCCTGGCCGAAATCGCCGACCACACCGCGCGCATCCGCGACGCCGTCGAGGTGCCGCTGCTGGTGGATGCCGATACCGGCTTCGGCAACGCAGTGAACGTCTATCACACCGTGCGCACGCTGGAGCGCGCCGGCGCCGACTGCATCCAGCTCGAAGACCAGGTCGCGCCCAAGCGCTGCGGCCATTTCAACGGCAAGGACGTGATCAGCACCGAAGAGGCCGTCAGCAAGATCAAGGCCGCCGCCGACGCCCGCCGCGACCCCGACTTCCTCATCATGGCGCGCACCGACGCCGCCGCCGTGCATGGCTTCGAGGCCGCCGTCGAACGCGCGCAGCTGTTTGCCGAAGCCGGCGCCGACATCCTGTTCGTCGAGGCGGTGACGAGCGCCGACGAAATCCGCGCGCTGCCGCAGCGCCTGGCCAAGCCGCAATTGATGAACATGGTCATCGGCGGCAAGACGCCCATCTTCAACGCCACCGAACTGGGCGGACTTGGTTACGGTATCGTCCTGTATGCCAATGCTGCACTGCAAGGTGCGGTCATGGGCATGCAGAAGGCGCTGACCGTGCTGCGCGACGAGAAGGAGGTCAAGGAGTCGAGCGGCCTGGTCACACCCTTTGCCGAACGCCAGCGCCTGGTCGGCAAGACCGAGTGGGACGCGCTGGAAAAGCGTTACACCTGACCCGACCGGCCGCTCTCCTGGGGATGGGCGGTCGCCCATCCCTTTCCGCCGAAGGACTCCGCCATGAAGAACATCCGCAGCCTGCTGGTCGCCAACCGCAGCGAGATCGCCATCCGCGTGATGCGCGCCGCCGCCGAGCTGGGCATCCGCACCGTGGCCATCTACGCCCGCGAGGACCGCTTCGCGCTGCACCGCTTCAAGGCCGACGAAAGCTATCTGGTCGGCGCCGGCAAGACGCCCATCCAGGCCTACCTCGACATCGGCGACATCCTGCGCATCGCGCGCGAGGCGGGTGTGGACGCGATCCACCCCGGCTACGGCTTCCTGTCGGAGAACCCGGACTTCGCCGACGCCTGCGCGGCGGCCGGCATCGAATTCATCGGCCCCTCGCCCGACGTGATGCGCACGCTGGGCAACAAGGTCGCGGCACGCAATGCCGCCATCGCGGCGGACGTGCCGGTGATCCCGGCCACCGGCGCGCTGCCGGACGACCTCGACGCGGTGAAGGCGCAGGCCGCCGCCATCGGCTACCCGCTGATGCTCAAGGCCAGTTGGGGCGGCGGCGGGCGCGGCATGCGCGCGATCGACCGCGAGGACGAACTGGCCGCGGCCATCGCCGCCGCGCGGCGCGAGGCCAAGGCCGCCTTCGGCAACGACGAGGTCTACCTCGAAAAGCGCATCGTGCGCGCCCGCCATGTGGAAGTTCAGGTGCTCGGCGACACCCACGGCCAGCTCGTGCACCTGTTCGAGCGCGACTGTTCGGTGCAGCGGCGCAACCAGAAGGTGGTGGAACGCGCCCCGGCCCCCTACCTGGACGACGCCCGGCGCGCCGCATTGTGCGAGGCCGCGCTGCGCCTGTGCCGCTCGGTGGGCTACACCCACGCCGGCACGGTGGAATTTCTCATGGACGCGGACAGCGGCGCGTTCTACTTCATCGAAGTGAACCCGCGCATCCAGGTCGAACACACCGTCACCGAAGAAGTCACCGGCATCGACATCGTCAAGGCGCAGATCCACATCAGCGAAGGCGCGCGTATCGGCGACGCGGCCTGCGGCGTGCCGGCGCAGGCCGGCATCCGCCTCAACGGCCACGCCCTGCAATGCCGCGTCACCACCGAAGACCCGGACAAGAGCTTCGCGCCGGACTACGGCAAGCTCGGCGCCTACCGCAGCGCCGCCGGCTTCGGCATCCGCCTGGACGCCGGCACCGCCTACACCGGCGCCGTCATCACGCCCTACTACGACTCGCTGCTGGTCAAGGTCACCGCCTGGGGCCGCGAGCCAGCCGA
Organism: Thauera linaloolentis 47Lol = DSM 12138; assembly: GCF_000310205.1. Taxonomy (GTDB): domain Bacteria; phylum Pseudomonadota; class Gammaproteobacteria; order Burkholderiales; family Rhodocyclaceae; genus Thauera; species Thauera linaloolentis. The sequence goes on from NZ_AMXE01000083.1 coordinate 14,119, forward strand.
AGCCGCGCAGCGCATGGACCGCGCGCTGCGCGAGTTCCGCATCCGCGGCGTGGCCACCAACCTCGCCTTCCTCGAGAACGTGGTCGGCCATCCGTCCTTCCGCGACGGCAGCTGCACCACCCGCTTCATCGACGAAACGCCGGAACTGCTCGCCACCACGCCGCGCCAGGACCGCGCCACGCGCATGCTCGAATTCATCGGCGAAGTGGTCGTCAACGGCAACCCGGAGATGAAGGGCCGCCAACCCGCGCCCGCCGCCCAGGCCGCGCACGGCGACACCGGCCTGATCTGGCCGGCCGCCAGCCTGGACGCCCCGATCCCCGCCGGCAGCCGCGACCTGCTGCGCGAACTCGGCCCCGCCGGCTTCGCTGCGTGGATGCGGCAACAGCAGGCGGTGCTGCTCACCGACACCACGCTGCGCGACGCCCACCAGTCGCTGTTCGCCACCCGCATGCGCACCGCCGACATGCTGCCGGCGGCGCCGCACTACGCGCGCGAGCTGGCCGGCCTGCTGTCGCTGGAATGCTGGGGCGGCGCCACCTTCGACGTGGCGATGCGCTTCCTCAAGGAAGATCCGTGGCAACGCCTGGCGCAACTGCGCGAACGGGTGCCCAACATCCTGTTCCAGATGCTGCTGCGCGCCTCCAACGCGGTGGGCTACACCAACTACCCGGACAACGTGGTGCGCTTCTTCGTGCAGCGCGCGGCGGCCGAAGGCATCGACCTGTTCCGCGTCTTCGATTCGCTCAACAACGCCGGCAACATGCGGGTGGCGATGGATGCGGTGAACGAGTCCGGCGCGCTGTGCGAAGCCGCGCTGTGCTACACCGGCGACCTGTTCGACGCCCGGCGCGACAAATATTCGCTGAAGTACTACGTCGATCTCGCCAGACAATTCGAACGCGCCGGCGCCCACATCCTCGGCATCAAGGACATGGCCGGCATCTGCCGCCCACGCGCGGTGAGCGCGCTGGTCAAGGCCCTGCGCGAGGAAACCGGCCTGCCGGTGCACTTCCATACCCACGACACCAGCGGCGCCTCGGCGGCCAGCGTGCTGGCGGCCATCGAGGCCGGTGCGGACGCGGTGGACGGCGCCATGGACGCCATGAGCGGGCTCACCTCGCAGCCCTCGCTGGGCGCCATCGTTGCCGCGCTGGAAGGCAGCGAACGCGCGCCGGACGTCACGCTCGACCAGATCCGCCCCTTCTCCCACTACTGGGAGGGCGTGCGCCGCCACTACGCCCCCTTCGAAGCCGACATGCGCGCCGGCACCGCCGACGTCTATCGCCACGAAATGCCCGGCGGCCAATACACCAACCTGCGCGAGCAGGCCCGCGCGATGGGGCTGGAACACCGCTGGGACGCCATCGCCCAGGCCTATGCCGACGTCAACATGCTGTTCGGCGACATCGTCAAGGTCACCCCGACTTCCAAGGTGGTCGGCGACATGGCCATCTTCATGGTCGCCAACGAACTGACACCGGCCGACGTGCTCAACCCGGCGCGCGAGATCGCCTTCCCCGAATCCGTCGTGCAACTGATGCGCGGCGAACTCGGCCTGCCGCCCGACGGCTTCCCCTTGGCGCTGCAGCGCAAGGTGCTGAAGGGCCAGCCGGCCCTGACCGAGCGCCCCGGCGCGGTGCTGCCGCCGGCCGACCTCGACGCCGCGCGCGCCGCCGCCAGCGCA
>NZ_AMXE01000084.1 GCF_000310205.1 Thauera linaloolentis 47Lol = DSM 12138
GCGCCAGCGGGCGGGCGCACTGCCGTCGGCGAGGGGCTCGGCGGCGGCCAGCGGGTCCGGCGCCTTGCAGGCCGGGCACAGCTTGCGCACCAGGCGCTGGGCCAGCACGCCGCGCAGCGTGGATGCGAGCAGGAAGGGTTCGACCCCCATGTCGATGAGCCGGGTCACCGCCGACGGCGCGTCGTTGGTGTGCAGGGTCGCCAGGACCAGGTGGCCGGTGAGGCTGGCCTGCACCGCGATGCGCGCGGTCTCGAGGTCGCGGATCTCGCCGATCATGATCACGTCCGGATCCTGGCGCAGGATGGCGCGCAGGGCGCGGGCGAAATCGAGCTCGATGCGCGGATTGACCTGGATCTGGCCGACGCCGGGCAGGTCGAATTCGACCGGGTCCTCGACGGTGACGATGTTCAGGCGCCCGGCGTCGAGCGTGCGCAGCGCGGCGTACAGCGTGGTGCTCTTGCCCGAGCCGGTGGGGCCGGTCACCAGCAGGATGCCGTGCGGCTGGGCGAGCAGGTCCTGGAAGGCGGCTTCGGTGCCGGCCTCCATGCCGAGCGCGTCGAGGCCGAGCTGGCCGGCGGACTTGTCCAGCAGGCGCAGCACCAGGCGTTCGCCGTGGGTCGTCGGCAGCGTCGATACGCGCACGTCGATCTGCCGGCCGGCCAGGCGCAGGCTGATGCGACCGTCCTGCGGCAGGCGCTTTTCGGCGATGTCGAGGTTGGCCATGATCTTGATGCGCGAGGCCATCGCCGCATGCAGGCCGCGGTGCGGGTGGGCGATGTCCTGCAGCACGCCGTCGCGGCGCAGGCGGACCACCGAGGCTTGCTCGTAGGGCTCGATGTGCACGTCCGAGGCACGGTCGCGCACGGCCTGCGCGAGCAGGGCGTTGATCATGCGGATGATGGGCGCGTCGTCCTGGCTGTCGAGCAAGTCCTCGACCGCCGGCATTTCGGTCATCAGTTGTTCGAGGTCGACCTCCTGGCCGATGTCGGCGACCACGTCGGCCGCGTTGCGCTCGCCGCCGCCGTAGGCTTCGGCGAGCTGCACGTCGAATTGCGCGCGCGCGAGCGTCTGCAGCTTCAGCGGCAAGGCCAGCGCGCGCCGCGCCTCGGCCAGCGCGCCGAGACCGACGTCTTCGCGCACGACGACTTCGGCATGGCCGGCATGGACCGCGCGCACCAGGATGCCGTGGCTGCGCGCGAAGCCGTAGGGCAGGGTGGCCACGCCGCTCATCGCTTGCCGTCCGCAGGCGTGCCGCCGCCGGGCGCGGGGCGGATCAGCAGTTCGGCCACCGGCACCACGCGCGCATCGACGATCGGCGGCAGTTCGGGTGCGACGGGCTCGCCGCGCATCAGCTCGGCCGGCGCGGCGCTGGCGCGCTGCTGGCCGATCACGTATTCGTAGCGCGACTGGCTCAGATCCGCGTAGCTGTCGCGGTCGCGCAGGATCACCGGGCGCAGGAACACGACCAGGTTGGTCTTGCTGCGCTTGCGGGTGTTGTAGCGGAACAGGCTGCCGGCGACCGGCAGGTCGCCGAGCATCGGCACTTTCTCCTCGCCGCCGGAATAGCTGTCCTCGACCAGGCCGCCGAGGGCGATGATCGCGCCGTCGTCGACCAGCACCATGGATTCGATCGAGCGCTTGGTGGTCACCGGCCCGTTCGCGGCATCGACGTTGCCGAGCACGGCCGAGGCCTCCTGGTAGATCTGCAGGCGGATCGAGCCGCCTTCCGAGATCTGCGGCCGCACCTGCAGGGTCAGGCCGACGTCGCGCCGCTCGATGGTCTGGAAGGGGTTGGCGGGTGTCGTGCCGCCGCCGGTATTGGTGTATTGGCCGGTGACGAAGGGCAGGTTGCGGCCGACCACGATCTTGGCCTCTTCGTTGTCGAGGGTGACGATGTTGGGCGTGGACAGGATGTTGGCGCTGACCTCGTTCTCGAGGAAGCGCGCCAGCACGCCGAGGCTGAACACCTCGCCGATGCCCGGGATGTTGACCTTGCCGCCGCCGATGGCGAGGTTGAGGCCGTTGCCCGGCAGGCTGGGCGTGCCGCCGTTGGCGGTGCTGCCGATGAGCTGCAGCAGGTTGTTGCCGCCGCTGCCGAAGGCGGTGCCGCCGATGATGCCGGCGCTGCCGCTGGAGCCGGCGCCGACCCACTGCAGGCCGAATTCGGCGGCGCGCTCGGTCGAGATCTCGGCGATCAGCGCTTCGATGTAGACCTGCGCGCGGCGGCGGTCGAGCTGGTCGATGACCTGGCGCAGGTTGCGGTAGATCGCATCCGGCGCGCTGATGATCAGGGCGTTGTTGACCGGGTCGGCCTGAACGGTGCCGGAGCCGTCGCCCTGCTCCAGGGGGGTGCGCTGGCTGCCGGCCGTTGCCAGGCTGGCGCCGGTGCCGGTCGTGGAAATGCCGCCGCCGGAGTCGGTGGTGGTGGCGGTGGCGCGCGTCAGGGGCTGGGTGCCGGTGCCGCCGTCGGTGGCCGTGCGCGTGGTGCCGCTCAGTGCGGCGTTCAGTGTGGCGGCCACCTGGCGTGCGTCGGCGTTGCGCAGGTAGACGACATGGATGTTGGCGCCCGCGCCAGGGCGGTCGAGCGAGGCGATCAGTTGGCGGATCGCGCTGATGCGGCTGGGATTCTCTGCTCGCACTAGCAGTGCGTTGCTGCGCGGCTCGGCCATGATCTGCGGCGCACCGGGCCCGCCCTGGCCGCCCGTGCCGCCCTGTTCACCCAGCAGGCGGGCGAGGATGGGCGCCAGGTCGGCGGCCGCGGCATGCTGCAACTCGAACACCGCCACGTCGCTCTGACTGACGTCGATGGAGGAGATCACCGCGGCGATCTGTTCGATGTTGGAGGCGTAGTCGGTGACGACCAGGGTGTTGTTCGAGGGGAAGGCGGTGACCGTGTTGTTGGGCGACACCAGCGGCCGCACGACGCCGACCATCTGCGTCGCGGATTCGAACTTGAGCGGGAAGACCTGGGTCACGAGGCGGTCGCCGCGCACGCCCTGGGCGCCCCGGCGCGCAGGGGATACCGGCGCGGCGTGCTGCTTGGCGTCGGCTTCGGGCACGATCTTGATGACGCCTTCGCCCTCCACCGCGGTGAAGCCCTGCAGGCGCAGCGCGGAAAGCAGCACCTGGTAGCTGAGCTCGCGCGGGATCGGCGTGTTGGTGACGATGTTGAGCTTGCCCTTGACGCGCGGGTCGATCAGGAAGTTGTGCCCGGTCAGGCGCCCGATCGCGTGGATGACGCCATCGATTTCGGCATTCTGGAAATTGAGCGAGATCGGTTCGCCGCCGCTCTGCTGCGACCAGCCCGTACCGCCGTGCGACAGCAGCGCGCACAGGCAGGCCGTGCGCAGCCAGTGCCCGAACTGCAGCGTGGCGCGGCGCGCACGGATGGCCGGCAGGCGTTGCGGCGGCGCGGATGCGCGGCCGGGAGAAGCGAAGGTCGGCGGACAGGGGGGCATCATCATGGAAAGGATCAGGGCTTGCTGGCGGCCGCGGCGGCACGGGCGCCCGGTTCGGCGAGGGGCAGTTCGAAGGAGCGGTTGCCGTGTTCGAGCACGACGCGGTCGGGATGGATGGCGATCAGCGTCCAGCCGTCCGTCCCGCTGTCGCCGGCGAGCAGGGTGTGGCGCTGTCCATCGGTCGATTCGAAGAGGGCGAAGCCGCGCTCGCTGCCGAAGCCGGTGGCCAGGCCGACGAGCGCGAAAGGCGGAGCGGCAGCCTGGCCGTTCCCGCTGGCGGGGGCGGCGGGAGCACCGCCGGCCTGCTGCACGATGCTCGCCGCCACCGCGCGCGGATCGGCGACGTGGACGTGGGCCGCGGTGGCCGGCGCCGGCGCCTGCCGCGACCAGAAAGCGTCGGCGGCAAGCCAGGCAATGAGCGCCAGCGACAGCAACCAGGCCAGGGGATTCAAGTAGCCCGATTCCACCACAGCAGTCCACCCGCGGTGGTTTCCAAGCCACTGCATGCCTTCTCCCGAATCACTGTTACAGAAAGGTTTCCAACAGGTTGCCGATCGTACAGGGCGGATATGAAGGGAATGTGATGGCCAGCGGCGCGGGGCGCCGCATGCATCCATGCATGGACGCCCCCGCCGGAACGCTCAGGGTGCGAAGATCTGCTCGATCTCGAGCACCGCCGTCGTGCCGCTGACTTCGTTGCTCAGCAGCAGCAGCGGCTTGCCGTCGGGCGCATCGGCCGCGGGGATGAACTTCAGCCCCTCGGGGCCGAGGTCGCCGGCGGCCGAAAGGGCATCGCCGGGGTTGGCCGTGGTCCAGTCCGCGCGGGTGTTGTAGTAGTCCACGAAGCTCGGCGCCTTGGCGTTGGTGATGTCGTACACCATCACCCCGCCCATGCGTTCGAGCCCGACGAAGGCGAAGGTCTTGTTGCCGAGGCGGCCGATTTCGACGCCTTCCGGTTCGGGGCCCTTGTCGTCGCTGCGGTTGTCGAAGGCGTCGCCGCTGCTGTGGTTGGCGTTGAAGAAGGTCTTGCACGGAATGTCGCGGGCGGGGCCGACGCGGCAGTCGTCACTGGCGAGATGGCGCTCGAACTGAGCGCCCGAGTCCCACACCAGTGTGCCGTTGGCGTCGCGGATCGACACTGAGCGGCCGCCGAAGGCATAGAGCGCGTCGTACATCAGGCGGTCGCCGGCCGGGTCGGGATTGCCGGCGGCGTCGAACATCACCGGGGCGCCGTTGTCGTCGCTGCGGTAGCCCATCGTCCACGTCACCTTCAGGCGGCCGAGTTGTTCGTCGTCGCGGCAGGCGCGGGGGTTGCCGGCGCGGGCGCCGCACCAGCCGAACACGTCGGGGTTGAGCAGGGCGCCGGCCGCGAGCGCGTCGAGCTGCGGTGGCAGGTCGTCGCCGCGGCGGCGGGCGAAGCCGTTGGTGTGGACGAGATGCTTGACGCGGAATTCCTCGACGAAGCCCAGGGCGGCGTCGCCGTCCCAGTAGGCCGGGTCGTCTTCGCCCCACGCGCGGGCGTCGCCTTCGTTGGCCAGCACCAGGTAGGTCTCGCCATCCACGGCCTGGTAGGCGGCGATTGCGTCGGGCTGGTACATGCCGAGCACGCCGGGGCGCGGCGCGATGTCGAGCGCGGCGGGTTCGTCGCTCGCGTCGAGGGCGTTCTCTTCCAGGCCGTGATCCTTGTAGCCGAGCGGCAGGATGTGGGTGACCGTCGCGCTGGCGATGTCGATCTTCGCCAGCGCGTTGTTCTCCTGCAGGCTCGCCCAGGCCGTGGCGCCGTCCGGCGACACGGCGATGTATTCGGGTTCGAGGTCGCGGGCGGCATTGGCGCCGGGGCCGTAGATGCGCACGCCGGCGGCGCGCAGTTCGGCCTCGCGGCCGTTCCATGCCGAGAAGCCGGCGGTGCGCACGCTCGGCCGGGTGATGTCGCTGACGTCGATGATCGAGATCGAACCTTCGGGGTCGGTGCCGTAGTCGTCGCTCGGCTCACCCTCATTGGCCACCAGCACGGTACGGCCATCCGGCGTGAAGGTGAGCATGTCGGGCAGGGCGCCGACCTCGACATGGCTCAGCAGGGCGAGCGTGTCGGCCCGGTAGAAGGCGACGTGGCCGGGGTCGGTCTTGGTTTCGGCCTCGATCGCCAGCGCGACGATGCCGCCATTGACCGACACGCTGTTGACCACCGCATGCGGTGAAACCGCGCTGGCGTCGAGGCTGTCGATGCGGCGCGGCGCCGACGGCGTGCTCATGTCGAGCACGTCGGCCATGCCGCTTTGCGCATTGACGACGAAGGCGCGCTTGCTCGCCGGATCGTAGGCGGGAATTTCCGCCGCGCTGACGAGGTACTGCCCGGTGGCGTAGCGGCCGGCGAGGTTCAGGCGGATCGACTCCGGCGTGCGGACCTCCGGCTCCGGTTCGGGCTCGGGATTCGACGAACCGCCGCCACCGCCGAGACAGGCGGCGAGCGGCAAGGCGAGGAGGGCGGCGGCCAGCAGGCGCAAGGAGGGGCAGCGTGCGTCGGAAGCGGGTCTGTGCATGGTCTTCACGTGGGTCGTCGGCATGGGGTGGTAAAGCCTCGAACTGTGCGTGGATGGGGTGACAGCAGGATGTCAGCAATGTGACGGCCGCAGGGAATTCGGCCCGGCGGCATCAACGCACCGGCTGTCGACGAAAAAATGCCGACGTGGCAGCGGCGCCGCGCCGGCATTCTTGCGTGTGCCCTCGCCGCTTGAGCAGTCTCCTCGCCCGGTGGGCGATCCACCATAGGCGGCCGTTGCGCCAAGTGCCAATGATGCCGGCGGGGGTGGCCGGCTTGCGGCGTGCCTGCTAGACCCTGAAGCGCGCGATGGTGGAGTCGAGTTCACCGGCGAGGGTGCCGAGCTGGCGGACGGTTTCCTCTGCGGCGCAGACGGAGCGCTCGGACTCTTCGGCCATGTGGGCGATGCGTTCGACGTTGCTGGCGATGTTGTTGCTGGCCGGCCACGGGCACGAAAACTTGATGCGGCCGGATTTTTCCCACCGCCCCGAGGCGAAGGGCGATGGTCATGGAAGCATCGTGCCCAGCCGCGGCTTTCTTTTGCCTCTGCGTACGAGACCGGGCGGCGGGCTTGGCCTAAAATGCCGGTTTTTCTCGCTACTCACCTCATGACCGACATCGCAGCGGTGTTCGCCGAGTCGGGTCCGCTCGCAGCCGCGATTCCCGGTTTCCGCGCCCGCCCGCAGCAGATCGAAATGGCGCAGAAGATCGCCGAGGCCATTGGCGGCAATCGCGTCCTGGTGGCGGAGGCGGGCACGGGTACGGGCAAGACCTTCGCCTATCTCGCGCCGGCGCTGCTGGCGGGGGGCAAGGTCATCGTCTCCACCGGCACCAAGACGCTGCAGGACCAGCTCTTCAACCGCGATCTGCCCACCGTGCGCGCCGCGCTCAAGGTGCCGGTGTCGATCGCGCTGCTCAAGGGCCGGGCCAACTACGTCTGCCCCTACCATCTCGAACGCAACGCGCGCGACGGCCGCTTCCTGAGCCCGCAGGACGCCGCCGACCTGCGTGCGATCGCGCGCTTCGCGCAGACGACGCAGACCGGCGACAAGGCCGAATGCACCGACGTGCGCGAGGATTCGATGGCCTGGCTCGCCGCCACTTCGACGCGCGACAACTGCCTCGGCCAGGATTGCCCGCACAAGGAAGGGTGCTTCGTCATGCAGGCGCGGCGCAACGCCATGGAAGCGGACGTCGTCGTCGTCAACCACCATTTGTTCTTCGCCGACGTGATGCTGCGCGACGAAGGCATGGGTGAGCTGTTGCCGGCCTGTAACGCGGTGATCTTCGACGAGGCCCACCAGTTGCCCGAGACGGCGAGCCTGTTCTTCGGCGAAAGCGTATCGACTGCCCAGGTGCTGGAACTGGCGCGCGACACGCGTTCCGAGACGGTGGCCGCGGCGCGCGACTGCGTGGCGATGATCGACCAGACCCGCAACCTGGAAAAGGCCGCGCGCGACCTGCGCCTGGTGTTCGGCAACGAGGGCGCACGCCTGTCCGCCGCGCAGGCCGCCGAACGCGAAAACTTCGATGCCCAGGTCGCGGCGCTGGACAAGGCACTGGGCGAATTCCACGCCGTGCTCGACACCCAGGCCGAGCGTTCCGAGGGACTGGCCAACTGCCTGCGCCGCAGCGAGGAAATGATCGAGCGCCTGGCCCGCTGGCGCAGTCCGGAAAGCACGGAGCTGATCCGCTGGGTCGAGGTGTTCAGCCAGTCGCTGGCGCTCAACGCGACGCCGCTGCACGTGTCGGACGTGTTCAAGCGCCAGCTCGAAGGCCATCCGCGCGCCTGGGTGTTCACCTCGGCCACGCTCGCGGTGGGCAAGGCCGACTTCGGCCATTACTGCCGCGAACTGGGCCTGGCCTGGATGGACCCGCCGCCGATGACGTCGGTGTGGGGCAGCCCCTTCGACTATGGCGAACAGGCGCTGTTGTACGCGCCGGCCGGCATGCCGGACCCGAACGCGCCCGACTACACCGAAAGGGTCGCCCGCGTCGCTCTGCCGTTGATCCGCGCCGCGCAGGGCCGCGCCTTCGTGCTGTGCACCTCGCTGCGCGCGATGCGCCGCATCCACGAACTGATCGTCGACGGCCTGCAGCAAAGCAGCGACGAACTGCCGGTGCTGCTGCAGGGCGAAGGTTCGCGCACCGAACTGCTGGACCGCTTCCGCCGCCTCGGCAACGCCGTGCTGGTCGCCAGCCAGAGCTTCTGGGAGGGCGTGGACGTGCCGGGCGATGCACTGTCGCTGGTGGTCATCGACAAGCTGCCTTTCGCCTCGCCCGACGATCCGGTACTGGCGGCGCGCGTCGAGCACATGCAGAAGCAGGGCCTGAGCCCCTTCATCCACCACCAGTTGCCGCGCACCGTCATCAACATGAAGCAGGGCGCGGGGCGCCTCATCCGCAGCGAGCGCGACCGCGGCGTGCTGTGCATCTGCGACCCGCGCATGATCGACAAATCCTACGGCAAGGTGGTCTGGCGCAGCCTGCCGCCGATGCGCCGCACGCGCGCCGAGGAGGAGGCGGTCGATTTCCTGCGGACCCTGCCGCCGCCAAAGCGCGCCGAGTGAGGCGGGCAGCGGCCGCGCGCGCGGCCAGGGGCGGCGGCGGGTCGGGGAGGGCGCGGACTTTGTTGTATCCTTCGGCCTTGTCGAACTGGCCGGCGCGCCTTTCTTGTTCTCGATGAAAGCATTCGGTTTCGCCGGCTGGTCCGGCTCGGGAAAGACCACCCTGGTCGAACGGCTGATCCCCGAATTCACCGTGCGCGGATTGCGCGTCTCGGTGATCAAGCACGCACATCACGGTTTCGACCTCGACAAGCCCGGCAAGGACTCATGGCGCCACCGCGAGGCCGGGGCGACGCAGGTGCTGATGCTGTCCAACGATCGCTGGGTGCTGATGCACGAGCTGCGCGGCGCGCCGGAGCCGACGCTCGACGAGCAGCTCTGCCTGCTCGAACCCTGCGACCTGGTCCTGATCGAAGGCTACAAGGCCGCCGCGGTGCCCAAGCTCGAAATCCATCGCCCAGCGCACGGCAAGCCGCCGCTGTGGCCCGAGAATCCGCATGTGGTGGCCGTCGCCAGCGACGCGCCCGCCGGCGAGATCGGCCTCGATGGTGCCTTGCCCCTGCTTCCGCTCAACGAACCGGCCGTCATCGCCGGCTTCATCCTCGATTACCTGGACATCCAATGAACGGCAACATGCTCTCCTTCGACGAAGCCCAGGCAAGACTGCTGAGCTTCGTCCGTCCGGTCCGCGAGATCGAGACCGTCGACACCATGATGGCTGCGGGCCGGGTGCTGGCGGTGGCGCTGCATTCGACGATCGACCAGCCGCCGATGGACAATTCGGCGATGGATGGTTATGCGCTGCGCGTGGCGGACGTGCCCGCAGCGGGTACCCGCCTGCCGATCAGCCAGCGTATTCCCGCCGGCAGCGTTGGCCATGCGCTGCAGCCGGGCACTGCTGCCCGCATCTTCACCGGCGCGCCGCTGCCCGCGGGCGCGGATGCGGTGGTGATGCAGGAATTGTGCGAGCACGACGGCGAGCACGTCGTCGTCAACACCGTGCCGCCCGTCGGCGAGGCCGTGCGCCGCATGGGCCAGGACATCGCCGCGGGGGCACAGGTGCTGCCGGCCGGCCTGCGCCTGACGCCCCAGGCGCTCGCGCTGGCGGCCTCGGTCGGCGCCGCGCAATTGCCGGTGTATCGGCGCCTGAAGGTGGCGCTGTTCTCCACCGGCAGCGAACTCGTGATGCCGGGCGAGCCCTTGCCGCCGGGCGGCATCTACAACTCGAACCGTTTCATGCTGCGTAATCTGCTGGCTGGCCTGGGCTGCGAGGTGGAGGACTTCGGCATCGTCCCGGACCGCCTCGACCTGACGCGGGAGGCCCTGCGCCGGGCGGCCGAAGGCCACGATCTGATCCTGAGCAGCGGCGGCGTGTCGGTGGGGGAGGAAGACCACGTCAAGCCGGCGGTCGAGGCCGAAGGCAGCCTCGACCTGTGGAAGATCGCGATGAAGCCGGGCAAGCCGCTGGCTTACGGGCGCGTGCATGGCGCGGCCTTCATCGGCCTGCCGGGCAACCCGGTGTCCAGTTTCGTGACCTTCCTGCTGATGGTGCGCCCCTTCCTGCTGGCGGCCCAGGGCGTACGCGAGGTGCTGCCGCAGTCCTTGATGCTGCGCGCCGATTTCGACTGGCCGAGGCCGGACCGCCGGCGCGAATTCCTGCGTGCGCGCATGAACGGCCAGGGCGGTATCGAACTGTTCGTGAACCAGGCGTCGTCCGCGATCAATTCGACGGTATGGGCAAACGGGCTGGTGGACATCCCGGCCGATACGGTGGTGGCCAGGGGAGAGACGGTGCGTTTCCTGCCCTATGGCGATCTGCTGAACTGAGGGACCAAGACGATGAATGTGAAAGTTCTGTATTTCGCGAGCCTGCGCGAGGCCATCGGCCAGCCGGGCGAGGAGCTCGAGCTTCCTGCCGGCGTGGCGACCGTGGGGGCGTTGCGTGCCCATCTCGCCGCGCGCGGCAATGGCTGGCAGGCGCTGGCTGGGGGCCGCAACGTGCGTGCGGCGGTCAACCAGCGCATGGTGGGCGCCGACGAACCGGTTGCGGCGGGCGACGAGGTGGCCTTCTTTCCGCCCGTCACCGGAGGCTGAACCGTGCGGCCGGGCAGCGACTTCAGCGTCAGCGTGCAGGAGGCGGATTTCGACGCCGGCGCCGAGATGGGGGCGCTGAGCGCCAGCCGCCGGGACGTCGGCGCGGTGGCGAGCTTCGTCGGTCTGGTGCGGGACGCCAACGACGGCAACGGCGTGTCGGCGATGACACTGGAGCACTATCCGGGCATGACCGAAAAGGCGCTGGACGAGATCGTCGAGCAGGCGCGGCAGCGCTGGAGCCTGCTGCGCGTGCGCGTCATCCACCGCTTCGGCCGCCTGGAGCCGGCCGACCGCATCGTGTTTGTCGGCGTGGCGAGCGCGCATCGCGGCGATGCCTTCGCCGCCTGCGAGTTCATCATGGATTACCTGAAGACCCGCGCGCCGTTCTGGAAGTGCGAGGAAACGCCGGTCGGCGCGCGCTGGGTGGATGCGCGCATCAGCGACGATTCGGCGGCGGCGCGCTGGTAGCAGGGACGCGGGCGAGAGCACGGGCGCCGGCCCGGAGACGAGCTGGCGGCCTCCAGGCGGAGTCAACGAAAAACGGCGCCATCGCGGCGCCGTTCGTGCATCGGGAGCGATGCTCCCGGGGCGGTATTACTTGCGGCCCTTGGGCTGCTGGGTGAAGGCCTGGAAGGCCTGCGTCGAGGCGCGGGTCATCTGCTCGAAAGCGGCGCGGGTGGTGTCCATGGCGGTCTGCATGGCGCCCAGGGCGTTCTGATCGGCGATCGGCATGCCCTTGAACATCTTTTGCATGGCTTCGAACATGTCCTGGCTGCCGCTGGTCAGTTGCTCGCCGACCAGCTTGCCGAACGCGGCCTGGGTGGTGGTGGTGATTTCGGCGATTTCGCGGGCACAAGCCAGCATCCGTTCGGTGGTGGTCTGGGCGTATTGCGTGCGCAGATCCATCAGGTCCTTCGGATCCTTGGCCGAGGACTGGGCCTTGGCGTTTTCGACGCCTTCCTCGAACAGGGTTTTGGCGGTGGAAACCTGGATTTCCATGATGCGCTGCGAGTTTTCGATCGAGAGCTGGGCGAGACGCATGGCGGCCTCGAGATTCTTCTTCTGAAGTTCGTTGAACTGATCCTGCTTGGTAGCCATATGTTTCTCCACTCGCGATTTGGTTTGTATGGAATTTCGCGAGGCGTTCCGTCGCCCTCCCGGAGCAATCCGAGCTTGAACGATGCTGCCGTTCAGCTTCCCCCGCCTCATTTACGACAATAGCACAGGCGCCCAGCCGGGGACGCTGCAATCAAGGCCGTACATGTAAAACGCGGAAAAATGTTGCATTGCAACAACAGACTTGCGAACCAGGACGCCTGCCATTTTCCGCGGTATTCCTTCGTGTCTCGCCGGGGCCGGCTCAGCGCAGGATCGGGCGGTCGGGCAGGCGATTTTCCTTTTGGTTTCCGCTGCCGGCGGGGGCGGGAAAATGGCGGGCGAGATGTTCGTGGACACCGGCCAGGGCCAGGGCCAGCCCTTCCTCGATCTGCCCCTCGCGCAAGTGGCTGCCGGCCGCATCCACGATGGCCTGCCAGTCAGCCTGCGGCACATGGCGCGAGAGGCCGCGGTCGGCCAGGATCTCGAGGTGGTGTTCGGCGAGCGAGAGGTAGATCAGCACGCCGTTGTCGTCTTCCGTATCCCACACCCGCTGCTTGCCGAAGGTGGTGACGGCGCGGTCGCGCAGCACCTCTTCGATGGGTTCGCCACGCCAGAGCGTGCGCGACAGATAACGCAGCGGCAGGCCGGCCTCGATGCACAGGCAGAGCTGCCCAGTGTGGGCATATTCGCTTTCGCCGATCTTCGTTTCGAGCCGGGCGAGCCCGTCCTTGCCGATCGCACGCTGCGCGTCGTCGGCATCTAGCCACAGGTGGCGGAACAGCCGTGTGAGGCGATTCATTGTCACCATCTCCCCGATGCGCCGCCGCCGCCGAAGCTGCCGCCGCCGCCCGACCCGAAGCCGCCTCGGCTTCTGCCGCCGCCCCCCCAGATGACCGGCCCGCCGCCGCGGTGGAAGCCGCCCGGTCCGCCGCGGCCACCACCGCCGCCGCCGATGCCGAGCACGAGGACGAACACGAGCGCGGCGACTCCCGCGAGCAATCCGACCAGCAGGCTGCCGGTGATCAGCTTGACGACGAAGCCGGCCACGCCGCCGGTCGCCGCCGCACCGAGCTTGCGGCCGAAGAGCCCGGTCAGGAAGGCGCCGGCGACCGGAACCGCGATGAACAGAAGGGCAGCGAGGTCCTCCAGCGCCGGTTCGCCGCCTCCGCGCCGGTCCGGTGCGGGAAGGGGCAGGTCCTCGCCGCGGATGCGTGCCATCAGCCCGTCCACGCCGGCATTCAGGCCGCCGGCGAAATCCCCCTGGCGAAACGCCGGGGTGACGAGGCGGTCGATGATCTGGTGGGCTGCGAGATCCGGCACCGCGCCTTCGAGTGCGCGCGCGACCTCGATCCGCACGCGGCGGTCGTCCTTCGCCACCACCAGCAGGATGCCGTCGCCGATGTCCCTGCGCCCGATCTTCCAGTTGTCGGCCACCCGCCAGGCATAGGCGGCGATGTCTTCCGGGGCGGTGGTGGAGACGATCAGGACGACGATCTGGCTGCCGCGTTCTGCCTCGAAGCCGGCGAGCTTTTGTTCCAGCGCCTGCAACTGGGCGGCATCGAGTGTCGCGCTGCGATCGATGACCCGTGCCGTGAGCGCCGGTACCGGCTGCACTTGCTGCGCCAGCAGCGCCAGCGGCCAGGACAGGATCAGCACGGCCAGCACAAGCTGCTGCAGAAAGCGCTGCCAGTCCGGCACGCCCGGCATGCCACGGGCGGTGCGGGGTCTCGCGGCAACGCGGATGGCGGCGCCGGCCTGCGCCGCGGTCGTCGTCATGATCATCGGCGGGCCGTCACTTGCCGGCCTGGCCTTGTCCGGCGGAGCCGAAATCGACTTTCGGCGGTGCGGAGATCTCGGCTTCGTTGGCCACGGTGAAACCCGCCTTCGGCGCGTAGCTGAAGACCATCGCCGTCAGGTTGGTCGGGAAGCTGCGCGCCAGCACGTTGTACTGCTGGACCGCGTCGATGTACTTGTTGCGCGCGACGGTGACGCGGTTCTCGGTACCTTCGAGCTGGACGCGCAGGTCCTGGAAGCCCTGGTTGGCCTTCAGGTTCGGATAGTTTTCCGATACCGCGAGCAGGCGCGACAGCGCGCTGCCGAGCTGCCCTTGGGCCTGCTGGAAGCGCTCCATGGCCTGCGGGTCGTTCAGCATTTCGGGCGTGACCTGGATGGCGGTGGCGCGCGAGCGCGCCTCGATGACACGGCTCAGTGTTTCCTGCTCGAAACTGGCTTCGCCCTTGACGGTTTCGACGAGGTTGGGAATCAGGTCGGCGCGGCGCTGGTACTGGTTCAGGACTTCCGCCCAGGCCGATTTGGTCTGTTCGTCCAGACGCTGGAAATCGTTGTAGCCGCAGCCACCCAGCGACAGGCTGGCGCTGAGCACGAGAATGGCGGGGATGCGGCGGGAGAGCTTGGAACGCATGAGGGAGACCTCCGGAAGGTGGGTGGTTCAGTTTTTTGCACGACTTTAGCAGGTCCGCGAGGCGCATTGGCCGGAGCCGTGCCATCGAATGCCGATGGGCGGCGGGGGAGGGGGGCACGGCGCCCTGGCTGGCGCAGCGGTCCGTGGCCGCGGTCCGACCGCGGCGTTTTCTTGCTTTCGCTCAAGGTTTTCCGCCAGACCTGTCCTTAGCATTCGCGTCACTGCGTGACCGGCCGCAAGCCAAGCCAAAGCCCGGAACCCGACTTCGAGGAAACTTCTGCCATGTTCGACAACGCCGTTCATCCCTTCGACGCCCGCGGCGTCGCCAAGCGCTTTCGCCACGCCGCCATCTTCGGCGCCCTTGAGTCGCTCGAGGATGGTGAAACGATGCGCTTCGTCAACGACCACGATCCCCTGCCGCTGCTCGGGCAGATCCAGCAGCGCTACGGCAACCAGGTGACCATCGACTACGTTGCCCGCGAACCGGGCAACATCGTGATCGATTTCCGCATCCAGCTCGGCGCGGGCGCCGAGGCCGCACCCGCCGCCGCGGTGGCAGGCGCCGGCAGTTGCGGCGGCGGCAACGGCTGCGGCTGCTCCGGCGGCTGAAAGCGCG
>NZ_AMXE01000085.1 GCF_000310205.1 Thauera linaloolentis 47Lol = DSM 12138
CGAGCATCGCCTTCGACGGCGCCGCGGCCGAGGTGCTGCGCCCCGAATCCGGCCGGCCGGCGGCCGACGCGCTGGCCGAGCTGCGCGACGAGGCGGCGGTGGCGCTGTGCGCCGAAAGCCTGGGCATCGTCCGCTGCCTGGTGGAGACCACCCGCGAATACCTCAAGGTGCGCAAGCAGTTCGGGCGGGCGATCGGCAGCAACCAGGCCTTGCAGCACCGCATGGTCGATTGCTTCCTGCTGCAGGAAGAAGTGCGCGCACTGACCGCCGCGGCGCAGCAGGCGCTGTGCACGCCGGCGGCCGAGCGCGAGCGCATCGTCAGCGGCGCGCGCGCCTACGTCATCCAGGCCGCGCGCCGGGTCTGCAACGAAGCGGTGCAGATGCACGGCGGCCTGGGCGTCACCGACGAACTGGACGTCAGCCACTACTTCCGCCGCCTGATGGTGAATGCCACGCTGTTCGGCCAGCGCGACGCCCACTTCACCCGCTTCACCGACGCCGCGCTGGCCGTTTGAGCAGCGCGCGCGCCGCCGCGAGGCGGAACGACAAAAACGACACAGGAGACTCCGACATGCGCAGGGATGCGAGTGGATGGCAAGTACGGCTGGACGACGCGATGCGCGCCCGCTACGGCGCGAGCGGCGACTGGCCGAACAAGACCCTGGCCGACTTCGCCCGCGAACTGGCCGCGCGCGACCCGCAGCGGGTCACGCACGTGTTCGGCGGTGAATGCTGCACCGTCAGCGCCCTGCTGAACGAGGCCGAGGCGCTGGCGGCGGCGCTGCGCGCGCGCGGGTTGGCGGCGGGCGACGTGGTCAGCTTCCAGTTGCCGAACTGGCGCGAGGCGGTGGTGATCGATCTCGCCACGACGATGCTCGGCCTGGTGGTGGCGCCCATCGTGCCGATCTACCGCGACGCCGAAGTGGCTTTCATGCTCGGCGATGCCGGCGTCAAGGCAGCGTTCTTTCCGGCCGAGTACCGCGGCTTCGACTACGCGGCGATGATGCGCCGCCTCGCCCCGCAACTGCCGCAACTGCGGTTGCCGGTCACGGTGCGCGGCGGCGAGGAGGGCGCTGGTTTCGCCGGCTACGAGGCGCTGGTGGCGGAAAACCTGCGCCTGGACGACCCGCCCACGGTCGATCCCGACGCGGTGAAGATGATCCTGTACACCTCGGGCACGACCGGCCGCCCCAAGGGCGTGCTGCACAGCCACAACACCGGGCCGCTGCGCCTCAGGCGCGCCTTCGAGCAGTGGTCGCGCGGCTCGAACCAGCCCGGCCTCGACAACGTGCTGCTGATGGCCTCGCCGGTGACTCACGTCACCGGCCAGAGCGGCATGGAGATTCCGTTCTGCAGCGACACCCGCACGGTGTTCATGGAGCGCTGGAACGCCGACGAGGCGCTGGAGATCATCGAGCGCGAGCAGGTCACCGCCAGCGTCGGCGCCACGCCTTTCCTGCATGAGCTGCTGGGCGCCGCCGAGCGCGCCGGCCAGCGCCTGCCGTCGCTGCAGGTGTTCGCCTGCGGCGGTGCGGAGGTACCGCCGGCGCTGATCACCCGGGCCTACTCGGTGCTGGAGAACTGCCGCGCCTTCCGCGTGTACGGGTCGAGCGAGGTGCCGTTGACCACGCTCGGCTTCTTCGGCGAGGGCGAGATGGATCTGGCCGCCACCACCGACGGCCGCGTGGCCGACTACGAGGTGCGCATCGTCGACGACGGCGGCCGCGTGCTGCCGCCCGGCGAGGAGGGCGAGATCTGCGTGCGCGGCCCGGCGATGCTGCTGGCCTACGCCGACCCGGCGGCCACCGCCGAGAGCTTCGACGCCGACGGCTTTTTCGCCACCGGCGACCTGGGCCGGCTCACCGCGCAGGGCGCGATCGTCGTCACCGGCCGCAAGAAGGATCTGATCAACCGCGGCGGCGAGAAGGTCAGCGCCAAGGAGGTCGAGGACATCCTGCACCGCATGCCGGACATCCGCGAGGCAGCGGTGGTGTCGATGCCGCACGCGCGCTTGGGCGAGACCCTGTGCGCCTACGTGATCGCCGAGCCCGGCGCGGTCCCCGATCTCGACGGCGTGCTGGCCTTCGTCGCCGCGGCCGGCGTGGCGCGGCAGAAATACCCCGAAAAACTGGTGGTGGTCGACGACTTCCCGCGCACCGCGTCGGGCAAGATCCGCAAGGACCGCCTGCGCGCGGACATCCGCGCCCGCCTGGGCGCGGCCGCGACGCCCGCCTGACCCCAGCCTGGAGAACCCATCATGGAATCCACCCAACTCAAGGTCCGCATCGTCCGCAAGGCGGTCGAGGCGACCGACATCGTCTCGCTCGAACTGGCGGCGCCCGACGGCGGGCGCCTGCCCGGTTTCAGCGCCGGCTCGCACATCGACCTGGAAGTGCGGCCGGGGCTGGTGCGCCAGTATTCGCTGTGCAACGACCCCGGCGAAACCCACCGCTACCTGATCGGCGTGCTGCGCGACCCCGCCTCGCGCGGCGGCTCGGCCGCCGTGCATGACGAACTGGCCGAGGGCCAGGTGGTGAACATCAGCGCGCCGCGCAACCACTTTCCGCTGGTGCCGGCGGCGCAGAGCCTGCTGTTCGCCGGCGGCATCGGCATCACGCCCATCCTGTGCATGGCCGAGCGGCTGGCGCAGAGCGGCGCGGACTTCGTGCTGCATTACTGCGCCCGCTCGGTCGACCGCGCCGCCTTTCTCGAACGTATCCGCGCCTCCGGCTTCGCCGAGCGCGTACACCTGCATTTCGACGACGGCGACGCGGCGCAGAAGCTCGCGCTCGGCGCGGTGCTGGACGGCGCTGCCGCCGATGCCCACCTCTACGTCTGTGGCCCCGGCGGCTTCATCGACTTCGTCACCCAGGGCGCGCAGGCGCGCGGCTGGGCGGGCGAGCGCGTCCACTTCGAGTACTTCGCCGGGCAGCAGATCGATACCTCCGGCGACGGCGAGTTCGACGTCAAGCTCGCCAGCAGCGGCAAGGTGGTGACGGTGCTGCCGGGCAAGACGGTGGTGCAGGCGCTGCGCGCCGCCGGGGTGGAGATCGAGGTGTCGTGCGAGCAGGGCGTGTGCGGCACCTGCCTCACGCGGGTGCTCGATGGCGCGCCCGATCACCGCGACAACTTCCTCAGCGACGAGGAAAAGGCGGTCAACGACCAGTTCCTGCCCTGCTGCTCGCGCGCGCGTGGCCTGCTGGTGCTCGACCTCTGATGCCGCCCGGCGCGGCGTCCGGCCGGGTGCCCGCCGCCTATCTGGCGGTGGTGGCGCTGTGGTCGACCACGCCGCTGGCGATCGCCTGGAGCCTGCCGGGCGGCGGCTACGCGTTCTCGTTGTTCGCCCGCATGGTGGTCGGCGCGCTGTGCGCGTTCGCGCTGCTGCTGGCCAGCGGCGTGCGGATGCCGCTCGGGCGCGGCGCATGGACGGCGTATGCCATCGGCGGCGCGAGCCTGTTCGCGACCCTGTTCTGCGTTTATTGGGGCGCGCAGTTCGTCCATTCCGGGCTGATCGCGCTGGTGTTCGGCCTGTCTCCGCTGGTGACCGGCGCGGTGGCGGCGGTATGGCTGCGCGAGCGCGCGTTCACCCCGCTGAAGCTGTTCGGTATGGGCGTCGCGCTGCTCGGCCTGGGCGTGGTGTTCGGCCGCGGCGAAGACCTCGGCGGCCCGCAGGCGCCGGCCGGGCTGGCGGTGCTGCTGCTGGCGGTGCTGCTCAATGCCTGCGGCCTGGTGGGCATGAAGCGCCATGGCGCGGGCGTGCCGCCGCTGGCGACGACGGCCGGCGTGATGCTGGTGTCGCTGCCGCTGTTCGGGCTGGTCTGGCTGTGGGGCGGCAGCGGCGTGCCGCAGGCGATGCCGCTGCGCAGCTTGTTGGCCATCATCTACCTGGGCGTGTTCGGCTCGGTGCTCGGCTTCGCGCTGTACTACTACCTGATGAAGCACCTGCCGGCGGTGTCGCTGGCGATGATCACCGTGGTCACGCCGGTGCTGGCCCTGGTGCTGGGCAGCCTGCTCAACGACGAGGCCTTGCCCCTGCGCGTATGGGCGGGGGCGGCGTGCATCTGCGCCGGCCTGTATCTGAACCTGCGCGGCGCCGCTGCGGACAAGGCCGCCAGCTGAGGCCGGGCGCCATCCGGGGCAACGGCGGCGGAGGTGGAAGTGGAAGGATCGCGCCGTGCGCGAAGGGATCGAGGTGCTCCCGGTCCGGCAGACTTTCCCGGAGCACCGGGAGAGCTGGGAGAGGAGGGAGATGCCGGACCGGAAGCAAGGCTGCCCGTGTTCAGCCGCCGGTGTAGCGGGCCGGGCGTTTCTCGAGGAAGGCGGCGACGCCTTCGCTGAAGTCGGCGGTGGCGGCACAGGCGGCGAAGCCTTGCCGTTCCGCCTGCAGTTGCGCGGGGAAATCGTGTCCCAGGGCATCGCGCATCAGGCGCTTCAGCATGCCCTGAGCAGCCGGGGCGCCGTCGGCCAGGCGCGCGGCGAGGCGCTGCGTTTCCGCTTCCAGCGCGGCGGCGGGCACGACCTTGTTCACCAGGCCGAGGCGCAGGGCTTCGGCAGCGTCGATGCCGTCGGAGAGCAGGGCGATTTCCAGCGCCCGGCGCAGGCCGACGATACGCGGCAGATTCCACGACGCACCGAGGTCGCAGCTCGTGCCCAGCTTGACGTAGGCCAGGTTGAAGCGCGCGTCGTCGGCGGCGATGGCGAGATCGCAGGCCAGCGCCAGGCTCATGCCGGCCCCGGCGACCGCGCCTTGCACGCTGGCGATGACGGGCGCGCGCAGGCCGGCGAGGATCTGCAGCGCTTCGTGCATCGGCGCGATCAGGGTGTCGGCGATGGCCTGCGGACCTTCGCCGAAGCTGGCGATGTCGCCGCCGGCCATGAAGGCGCGGCCTTCGCCGCTGATGACCACCGCGCGCACCGAGGCGTCGCCGGCGATGGACTTGCAGGCCGAGAGGAAAGCGCCGGCCATGCCGGCGTCGATGGCGTTGAGCACCTGGGGACGGTTGAAGCGGAGGTGGGCGACGGCGCCGTCACGGCGGTTGAGCAGCGGGGCCTCGCTGGCTGGGGGGGTGGTCATGGGTGTCTCCTGGGTCGTGGACGGGGGATGGCGGCCCGGCCTTTCATTGCGCGCGGTAGGCGCGGTGGATGCCTTCCATCACCGTCTCGTGCTTGCCGTCGCGTATAGGGTCGTATGCGGCGATGTTCACCGCGCGCAGGTAGACGCGTTCGGCCACGCCGTCGCGCACGTCCATCTCGATCAGGTTGAGGCAGGCCGGGTCCTGTTCGAAGCCTTTCAGGCCGGCGAGGCCGGCGCCGACGAAGTGCGACATCAGCATGCGGTTGACGCCGTCGTGCGCGACCAGCAGCAGGTTGCGCCAGTCGTTGCGGGCGAGCAGGCCGGACCAGCCGGCCAGGATGCGTTCGCGGAAGTCGGCCCAGGCTTCGCCGCCGATGAAGCGGCCGTCGGCGTCGGTGGCGGTTTCGTAGGCGTGGCCGATGACGCGTTCGCGCGCATGCGGCGGCACGGCGTCGAAGCGCCCGCCCCGCACTTCCTTCAGGCGCGGTTCCTCGTGCAGCGGCAGGGCGCGCGCGCCGAGCACGATGCGGGCGGTTTCGCGGGTGCGGGTCAGGCCGGAGCAGAAGGCCAGGTCGAAATCGACATCGGCGAGCAGCTCGGCGGCGGCCTGCGCCTGGGCGCGGCCTTCGGCGGTGAGCGGCACGGTGCGCGGATCGAGCGGCAGGCCGGCGTCGTCGAAGTAGACGACCGCGCCGTGGCGCATCAGGTAGAGGCGCCGCCGGCAGCGGGTGCCGGGCAGGGCGGGGATGGCGGGCATGTGGTCTCCCTCAGCCCTGCGGGCCGAGATACTTGGGATTGCTTTCGGCGACCTTGTGGCGGATGGCCGAGGCCAGGTGCGCGCGCACGTCCTCGCGCAGCGGGCCGTCGTCGGCGCGGCCGCCGCGTATCCATTCCGACAGCTTGCGGTTGGCCGACAGCAGCCCGCCGCGCACGGCGGCGGTGTCGCCGCTCGCCGGGGCGAAGGGTTCGGACAGCAGATGCTCGAGCGCGGCCAGCTCGGCGCGTTCGAGGTCGTCGCCGTTCTGCAACTGGCGCGCGGCGATGGCGAGCGCGTTGGCGATCATCAGCGCGCTCATGCGCTTGTCGGCCGGCAGCGCCGGTATCAGCTCGTCGCGCAGCACCTGGCGGGCGGTGTCGAGCAGTTCTGCTCCGGTGGGGCGGTCGCGCATCACAGGCCTCCTGTCATCGAGAGGATTTCGTATTCGAGCTCGGGCACGATGTGGCCGGTCAGCGCCAGCAGCAGCGAGCGTTCCTCGCCGGAGACGTGGCGCTCGGCCTGCTGGATGGCGATGATCGCCCAGTGCATGTGCGCCATCACTTCCCAGTAGAACACCTCGGCGCGCTTGAGCGGCTTGCCCGACACGCGCTCATAGCCGCGGTAGAAGTCTTCGCGCGCGCCGACGCCGCCGGCCTCGCGCTCGTTCGCGCCGAAGCGCCAGCAGCGGGCGCAGAACCAGCCGATGTCTTCCAGCGGGTCGCTCCAGCCGGCGAACTCCCAGTCGAGCACGCCGGTCAGGCCGTGCTCGTCCACCATGTAGTTGCCGGTGCGGAAGTCGCGGTGGCACAGCACGTAGTCGCCCCGCGGTGGGGCGTGGCGTTCGAGCCAGCGCAGCCCCCATTCGAGCGCGGGGTGGGGCGTGTGATGGCCGTCCAGGTAGGCGCGGAAGCGCTTCACCGAATGCAGCGCCGGGGCTTCGCCGTGGGTGGGCAGGAAAGCGAGATCGGCACGCGGCGGGCGGATGCTGTGGATGCGGGCCAGTTCCTCGCCCAGGCGCTCGGCCAGGTGCACGCGGTCGCCGCCGAGCGCGGCGTCCTTGACCAGGCGGTGGCCGGCGGCGGTGCCGCCGACGCGGCGCATGACGAAGAACTGGCGCCCGATCGGTTCGCGGTCCTCGCACAGCCACAGCGGCTCCGGCACCGTGACGCCGGCGGCGTGGGCGGCCTTGAGCAGGGCGAATTCCTGTGCGCGGTTGTGGCTGATGGCCACGCCCGAGGGCGAGTCGGTGCGCACCACCAGTTCGTGCGTGCCGGCGTGCGCGCCGCCGGCGATGGTCGCGGCGACGAGCCAGTTTTCCTGGATGGCGCCGCCGGACAGCAGCCGGGCGTCGCCGATCTCGCAGCCGTCGGCGCCGGCCGCGCGGGCGATGAAGGCCGCCAGCGCCTGTTTCATGATGTCGTTCATTGACGGTGCTCCTCGCGGTGCAGGCCCTTCAGGATGCGTTTGGCGATGCTCCAGCGATGCACTTCGGACGGGCCGTCGTAGATGCGGAAGCCGCGCATGTCGGCGAAGATGCGCGCCACCAGGGTTTCCCCGGTCACGCCCTGGCCGCCCATGATCTGCACGCAGCGGTCGGCCACCCGCCATTCGGCTTCGGAGGCGATGACCTTGGTCATGCTGGAGTCGTGCAGGCCGAGGCCGCCCTGGTCGAGCACCCAGGCGGTGTGCCAGATCGACAGGCGCGCCATGTGCAGGTCCATCTCGTTGTCGGCGAGCATGAAGCCGACGCCCTCGTGGTGGCCCAGTGGCTTGCCGAAGGCGTGGCGGCGGCGGGCGTAGGCGGTGGCGATGTCGTGCGCGCGGTGCGCGGCGCCCAGCCAGCGCATGCAGTGGGTGAGGCGCGCCGGCGACAGCCGCACCTGGGCGTACTTGAAACCTTCGCCCAACTCGCCGAGGATGTCGCGCGCCGGCACGCGCAGCCCGTCGAAGCGCACCACGCAGTGGCCGCCCGGGAAGCAGCGGTCGAGCGTGTCCATGGCGCGCTCGATGGTGATGCCGGGCTGGTCCATGTCGGCCAGGAACATGGTGGCGCGGCCGTCTTCGAGCTTGGCCATGATGATGGCGAAGGCCGCGCCTTTGGCGCCAGTGATGAACCACTTGCGCCCGCTGATGAGGTAGTCGTCGCCGTCGCGCACCGCGGTGGTGGCGAGCATCGACGGGTCGGAGCCGGCGCCGGGGTCGGGCTCGGTCATGCAGAAGCACGAGCGCGTCGCGCCGGCGGCCAGCGGGCGCAGCCAGCGTTCCTTCTGCGCGTCGGTGGCGACCGCCTCCAGCAGGTGCATGTTGCCTTCGTCGGGGGCGAAGATGTTGAGCGCGACCGGGCCGAGCAGGGAATAGCCGGCCTCCTCGAAGAACACCGCCTTGCTGCGGTGATCCAGGCCGAGGCCGCCGTATTCGGGCGACACGTGCGCCGACAGCAGCCCGGCGCGGCGCGCCTTGGCGACCAGTTCGAGGCGCAGTTCCTCGGTGGGGCCGTGTGCGGTCTGGCGCGGGTCCTGCTCCATCGGGATGATCTCGTCGGCGATGAAGGCGCGGACGCGCTGGCGCAGCGCGGCCAGCTCGGCGGGAATCTCGAAGTCCATGGGGCGGCTCCTGCGGGGGTCAGCGGTAGTCGTAGAAGCCGCGGCCGCTCTTGCGGCCGAGGAAGCCGGCATCGACCATTTCCTTCAGCAGCGGCGCGGGGCGGTACTTCGGGTCGTTGAAGCCGGCGTAGAACATCTCCATCACCGACAGCATGGTGTCCAGGCCGATGAGGTCGGCGAGCGCGAGCGGGCCGATGGGGTGGTTGCAGCCGAGCTTCATGCCTTCGTCGATCTCCGCCGCGGAGGCCAGGCCTTCCTGCAGCGCGAACACGGCTTCGTTGATCATCGGACACAGGATGCGGTTGACGGCGAAGCCCGGGCTGTTCCTGGCCACGATCGTGGTCTTGCCGATCGCCGCGGCGAAGGACTGGATGGCGGCCAGCGTGGCGTCCGAGGTCTGCAGGCCGCGAATCACTTCGAGCAGCGCCATCATCGGCACCGGGTTGAAGAAGTGGGTGCCGATGAAGCGGTCGGGGCGTCCGGTGGCCGCGGCCAGGCGGGTCACCGACAGCGAGGACGTGTTGGTGGCGATCAGCGTCTCGGCCGGCACGATGGCGTCGATCTGGGCGAGGATGCGCAGCTTGAGCGCTTCGTTCTCGGTCGCGGCCTCGATCACCAGATCGGTGGCGGAGAGCGCGCCGTAGTCGGTGGTGGCGGTGATGCGGGCGAGCAGGGCGTCCTTGTCGGCGGCGCCGAGCTTGTCCTTCTTGATCAGGCGGTCGAGGCTGGCGCCGATGGTGTGCAGGCCGCGCTGCACGGCCTCGTCCGAAATATCCACCATGACCACGTTCAGGCCGCTGGCGGCGCAGACCTGCGCGATGCCGTTGCCCATGGTGCCGGCGCCGACGACGCCGATGGTATTGATGCTCATGTCGTCTCCTGGAGAGGGTGTCGCTCTTCTGTCGGGGTTGGGGCTGGGGCGGAGATGGGTTCAGACCCGTTCGAAGATTGCGGCGATGCCCTGGCCGCCGCCGATGCACATCGTCACCAGCGCATAGCGGCCGCCGCTGCGGTGCAGTTCATGGATGGCCTTGGTGGTGATGATGGCGCCGGTGGCGCCCACCGGATGGCCGAGCGAGATGCCCGAACCGTTGGGGTTGACCTTTTCCGGGTCGAGGCCCAGTTCGCGCGTCACGGCGCAGGCCTGCGCGGCGAAGGCTTCGTTGGACTCGATCACGTCGAGGTCCGCCGCCTTCAGCCCGGTGCGCTCCAGCACCAGGCGGGTGGCGGGCACCGGGCCGATGCCCATGTACAGCGGCTCGACGCCGGCATGGGCGTAGCCGACCAGGCGCGCCAGCGGCCGCAGGCCCAGCGCCGAGGCGCGCCGCCCTTCGGCCAGCACCACGGCGCCGGCGCCGTCGTTGAGGCCGGAGGCGTTGCCCGGGGTGACCGTGCCGGAGTCCTTCTGGAACACCGGCTTCATCTTCGCCAGCGCTTCGGGCGTGAGATCGGCGCGCACGTGCTCGTCGGTGTCGAACAGCGCTGTGCCCTTGCGGCTGCGGATTTCCACCGGGACGATCTGCTCCTTGAAGCGGCCCTCGGCGATGGCGCGCGCGGCGCGGCGCTGGCTTTCCAGCGCCAGGGCGTCCTGGGTCTCGCGGTCGATGCCGTAGCGGAGGGCGACGTTCTCGGCGGTGATGCCCATGTGCACCTTCTGCCACGGGTCGTGCAGGATGCCGTTCATGTAGTCGACCACGCCGCTGTCGCCCATGCGCGCGCCCCAGCGCAGCGCCGGCACGATGTAGGGGCCGCGGCTCATCGCTTCGGCGCCGCCGCCGATGGCGACGTCGGTATCGCCGAGCAGGATGGACTGCGCCGCCGAGATGATGGCCTGCAGGCCGGAGCCGCACAGGCGGTTGACGTTGAAGGCCGGGGTCTGCTCCGGGATGCCGGCATCGATCGCGGCGACACGGCTGAGATAGGCGTCGCGCGGCTCGGTGGGCACGACGTTGCCCATCACCACGTGGCCCACGGCCGCGGCCTCGACGCCGGAGCGGGCGAGGGCTGCCTTGACCGCGGTCGTCGCCAGTTCGCTCAGCGGGGTGTCCTTCAGGCTGCCGCCATAGGTGCCGATCGCCGTCCTGGCGGCGCCGACTACGAAGATTTCGCGTTGGTTCATTGCTGTTCCTGGTCAGTGTCGTTTGGCTTGACTGTCCGGCGAACGGGCCGCGCGGCAGTGCGCGCGCAGCGGCCCGGTCTCCGAGTCGTCCCGCGCGGGGGCGGAAAGCAGCCGGCGTCGCGGGAAGGCGTGCCCATATTAACAAAAAAACAAAATTGTTGGTTTGTTAATGGCGCGATGGATCCGAATCGATCGTGCCGTGTCGCTTGCGGCCAGGAGCGGAATGCGGCGCGTTCCCCGCGCGCCGGCCGGCGGCGAGGGAACGCTGCGTGTCTCGTTGCGCGGGGTGCGAAGCGGCGCGCGCGCCGCCTCAGGGTTCGAGCGGCGCGACTTGCCAGATGGTGCGCGCGTACTCGGCGATGGTCCGGTCCGACGAGAACACGCCCATGCCGGCGACGTTGAGCACCGCGCGCCGGGTCCATTCCTCCGGCTGGCGATAGAGCGCATCGACCCTTTCCTGCGCGCGCAGGTAGCTGGCGAAGTCGGCCAGCAGCAGGTAGTGGTCGCCCCAGTTGACCAGGGTGTCGAAGATCTGCTGGTAGCGGGCCGGCTCGGCGGGGCTGAAGAGGCCGTCCCGGATGGCGTCCAGCGCCGCCGCGAGCTGCGGGTCGGCGGCGTAGTGGCTGCGCGGCTGATAGCCCTGGGCGCGGATTTCGGCGACTTCCTCGGTGCTGTGGCCGAAGATGAAGATGTTGTCGTCGCCGACTTGTTCGCGGATCTCGACGTTGGCGCCGTCGAGGGTGCCGATGGTGAGCGCGCCGTTGAGCGCGAGCTTCATGTTGCCGGTGCCCGAGGCTTCGGTGCCGGCGGTGGAGATCTGTTCGGACAGGTCGGCCGCCGGGATGATGAGCTCGGCCAGGCTGACGCTGTAGTTGGGGATGAAGACCAGCTTCAGGCGGCCGCCGATGCGTTCGTCGCGGTTGATGACGGCGGCGACGTCGTTGATGAGGCGGATGATGAGTTTGGCGGTGGCGTAGGCCGAGGCGGCCTTGCCGGCGAAGACGACGACGCGCGGCACCCAGTCGGCGCCGGGGTCGGCGAGGATGGCCTGGTAGCGCGCGACGACCTGCAGCAGGTTGAGCAGCTGGCGCTTGTATTCGTGCATGCGCTTGACCTGCACGTCGAACAGCGCGCCGGGATCGATGGCGATGCCCAGGTGTCCCCTGACGTAGTCGGCGAGGCGCTGCTTGTTGGCCAGCTTGGCGTCGCGGAAGGCGTGCAGGAACTCGGGGTCGTCGCGGTATTCGCGCAGCGCGGCAAGCTGTTCCAGGTCGCGCCGCCAGCCGCCGCCCAGGCGGCGGTCGAGCAGCGCGGCGAGGCTGGGGTTGGCCTGGGCCAGCCAGCGGCGCGGCGTGACGCCATTGGTCTTGTTGTTGAAGCGTTCCGGCCACAGGTGGGCGAAGTCGGCGAAGATGGATTGCTGCATCAGCGCCGAGTGCAGTGCCGACACGCCATTGACGGAGTGCGAGGCGACGACGGCGAGGTAGGCCATGCGCACGCGCCGCTCGCCGTTTTCGTCCACCAGCGACACGCGGCGCATCATGTCCACGTCGTGGCCGTTGTGCGCGGTCAGTTCGGCGAGGAAGTCGGCGTTGATGTCGAAGATGATGCGCAGGTGGCGCGGCAGCACGCGGCCCAGCATGTCGACCGGCCAGGTTTCCAGCGCCTCGTGCATCAGCGTGTGGTTGGTGTAGGAGAACACCCGGCGGCACAGTGCCCAGGCGCGCGCCCACGGCAGCGCGTGCTCGTCGACCAGCAGGCGCATCAGCTCCGGCACCGCGAGCACCGGATGGGTGTCGTTGAGGTGGATGCTGACCTTGTCGGGCAGGGCGTCGAAGTCGCGGTGGTTGACAAGGTAGCGGCGCACGATGTCCTGCAGGCTGGCGGAGACGAAGAAATACTCCTGGCGCAGCCGAAGCTCGCGCCCCGACAGCGTGGAGTCGTCCGGGTAGAGCACGCGCGAGACGTTCTCCGAGTGGTTCTTGCTTTCCACCGCGCCGAAATAGTTGCCGCGGTTGAAGGCGGACAGGTCGATCTCCTCGGTGGCCTTCGCCGACCACAGCCTCAGCGTATTCGTGACCTCGGTGCCGTAGCCGGGGATGATCTGGTCGTAGGCGTTGGCGAGCACATCGTCGGTGCCGACCCAGATCACGGTGTCGCCGTGCTGTTCCAGGTGGCCGCCGTAGCGCACGCGGCAGCAGATCTCCGGGCGGTGGAATTCCCAGGGGTTGCCGTGGGCGAGCCAGTAGTCGGGCACCTCGATCTGCTGGCCGTCGATGATCTGCTGGCGGAACATGCCGTAGTCGTAGCGGATGCCGTAGCCGAAGCCGGGCACGCCGAGCGTGGCCATCGAGTCGAGGAAGCAGGCGGCGAGCCGGCCGAGGCCGCCGTTGCCCAGCGCGGCGTCGGGCTCGAGGTCGATGACGGCATCGGCGTCGACATCGAGCTCGGCCAGCGCCTGGCGCACGGTCGGCATCAGGTCGAGCGCGAGCAGGGCGTTGCTGAAGGTGCGGCCGATGAGGAATTCGGCCGACAGGTAATACACGCGCTTGACGTCCTGCGCGTAGCTTGCGCGGATGGTTTTCATCCAGCGCTCGACGAGGTGGTCGCGCACGGCATAGGACACGGCATGCAGCCAGTCCTCCGGCCGAGCCGACTCGGGATTCTTGCCGACCTGGTACATCAGCTTGTTGGAGATGGCGCGCTTGAAGGCGGCGACGTCGCGCGACAGGTGGTCGTACTGGTGGGAGAACTGGGAGAGGTCCATGAGGCTCGGTCTGGATGCGGTCGTGTTCGGGGCGGCGGTGCCGGGGGCGGGCTCAGGCGGCGACCTGGCGATAGAGTTCCAGGTAGCGGGCCGCGGGGGCCTGCCAGTCGACAGGCTGGCGCATCGCGCGCTGCTGCACCAGCTTCCAGTCGGCGGGGCGGCGGTACAGCGTACATGCGCGCCTTGCGGCGCCGAGCAGGCCGGCGGCGGAGAATTCGTCGAAGACGAAGCCGGTCGCATCGAGGTCGATCGTTTCCAGGCGGGTGTCGTTGACCGTGTCGGCGAGGCCGCCCACGCGGCGTACCAGCGGCAGCGTGCCGTACTTCAGCCCGTAGAGCTGGGTCAGGCCACAGGGTTCGAAACGGGACGGGACCAGGATGATGTCGCTGCCGGCTATGAGGCGGTGGGCGAAGGATTCGTCGTAGCCGATGCGCACCGCGACCGCGTCCGGCCGCGCGGCGGCGGCCGTGCGGAAGGCGTCTTCCAGTGCGGCGTCGCCGCTGCCGAGCAAGGCGAAGCGGGTGCCGAGTTCGAGCAGGGACGGCAGCGCCTGCAGCACCAGGTGCAGGCCCTTCTGCTCGGTGAGGCGGCTGACGACGCACAGCAGCGGCGTGCCGAGTTCGGCGTCCAGTCCGAGTTCCTGCTGCAGCGCGAGCTTGCAGCGTGCCTTGCCGGCGAGCCGGCCCGGCTGGTAGGTGGCGCCGAGCATTGCGTCGGAGGCCGGGTTCCAGACGGCTTCGTCGACGCCGTTGAGGATGCCCGAGAGCTGGTTTGCACGCTCGCGCAGCACGCCGTCCAGGCCACAGCCCTGTTCGGGCGACTGGATCTCGAGGGCGTAGCCGGGGCTGACCGTGGTGATGCGGTCGGCGTAGTAGAGGCCGGCCTTCATGAAGTTGAGCCGGCCGTGGAACTCCAGGCCGTGCATGCCGAAGAAATGCGCCGGCAGGCCGAGCCCGTCGAAGTGCCGGGCTTCGAACAGGCCCTGGTAGGCAAGGTTATGCACGGTGTAGATGCTGCCGGGCAACGTCCGGCCATCTGTCTCGGCCGCGGCGCGCAGGTAGGCCGGCGCCAGTGCGGCATGCCAGTCGTGCGCA
Organism: Thauera linaloolentis 47Lol = DSM 12138; assembly: GCF_000310205.1. Classification (GTDB taxonomy): domain Bacteria; phylum Pseudomonadota; class Gammaproteobacteria; order Burkholderiales; family Rhodocyclaceae; genus Thauera; species Thauera linaloolentis. The sequence goes on from NZ_AMXE01000085.1 coordinate 14,415, forward strand.
TGGACGACCTGCGGTTGCCAGGACGGGTCGAGGCCTTGCGCGAGTTCGGCGGCGGCCCAGCCCAGCAGGCCGAAGCGCTGTGCGTTGTCCGCGTAGGGGCGCTGCGCGGCGTCGGCATAGGGGCCGCCCTCGCGCAGGTAGTAGGGCGGCGCGTCCAGCACGTAGGCATCGACCCCGCAGGCCCGCAGGCGGCCCTGCAGCAGGCGGGGGCGGGCGCCGGCCATGGCCGGGGGCGGGTCCAGGCGGCCGATTTCCGTCGCGTCCTCGAGCTTGGCGAGGATGGGGCCGAAGCCCGGCAGCAGCACGCGCGGGTCGGCGCCCTGGGCGCGCAGGGCCGGCGGCAGCGCGCCGGCC
>NZ_AMXE01000086.1 GCF_000310205.1 Thauera linaloolentis 47Lol = DSM 12138
TTGCGCATGTCCGTCCTCGTAGGTTGACGGACTTTACAGCTTCACGTGGTACGGCCCAGTGGGGGCAGGTCACACAAACGCTTCTACGAACTTGTCGACACGGCCATGGTTCCGGATAAAACCACAGCGTCGGTATTCAAGAAACGCCTTGGCGAGGCATGTGCCCATGCTGGGAGCACAAAGCAAAAGCGGCCCGCCAGAGAACTGGGGGACCGCTTGGAATGTGGCGCGCCCGAGACGATTCGAACGTCCGACCCCTGCCTTCGGAGGGCAGTACTCTATCCAGCTGAGCTACGGGCGCGGGGGCTTGCACGGATTGGCGCCCGCACAAGGCTCGGAAGCATAGCCGCGTTCGCCGACAAAGTCCATGCCGCACTGCCACAATGGTTTTTACCCGGCTATAATCCCGGCTTTCGCCTCGCGCCATAACACAAGTCAAAGGACTCGAGCATGTCGAACCATCGCGCTCTCACCCGCTTCGCAATGCCTGTCGTCATGATCGCAGCCGCCGGGCTGGCCGGCTGTGGCAAGCAGGGCTCGGCCGACCCTGAACTGACCGCCACCCTGATCCAGCCGGTCGCACGCGTCGAGATCCAGGCCGTCAAGATCGCGCCGGGCTCCCGTACCGGCGAGCAGATCTACAAGGCCACCTGTGCCGCCTGTCACGATGCCGGGCTGGTCGGCGCGCCGAAGACCGGCGACGCAGGCGCCTGGGGCCCGCGCTTGGGCCAGGGCCACGATGGCCTGACCGCCTCGGCCATCGCCGGCAAGGGCGCGATGCCCCCGCGCGGCGGCGGCAGCGACCTGACCGACACCGAAGTGCGGCGCGCGGTGGCCTACCTGGCCAACAGTGCCGGCGCGGGCTACACCGAACCGCCGGTCGAGCAGTAAGCTGGTCCCGCCGCCTGCGCTTCGGGCCGGCAAGTGGCAGCATCCAGGAAAGGCAGCTTCGGCTGCCTTTTTCTTTTCCCGGGCCGGCGGCCCTCTCCAGCGTCCCTCAGCCCCCCTTTTCCCGCGATTCGAACATCGCCATCAGGTTCGCCAGTCGCGCCTTGCCTTCTTCCTTGGACACCGGCGCGGCGGTCTTGCGGTCGTTGATCCGGATATCCCCGCCCATCTCGGCGATGAAGCGGCTCGGTTCGCAGGGGCGGAACTCGCGGCCGGACTTGCGCCGTTCGCACCAGGTGATGTTGAGGCTGCGCTGGGCGCGGGTGATGCCGACATACATCAGCCGGCGCTCTTCCTCGATCTTGTCCTCGTCGATGCTGCTCTGGTGCGGCAGCAGGCCTTCCTCGACACCGACCAGGAACACGTGCGGAAATTCGAGTCCCTTGGAGGCGTGCAGCGTGGCCAGCTGCACGCCGTCGAAATCGGGGTCTTCCTTGTCGAGCATGGACATCAGCGCGATCGTCTGGGTGAGTTCGATCAGGTTCTTGCCGTCCTCTTCGCCCTTGCGCCCCAGCCAGCCGACGAAGTCGCGCACGTTGTTCCATTTCGACTCCGCCTCGCGCGTATCGCAGTGCTCGAACAGCCAGGCTTCGTAGCCGATCGCGCCGAGCAGGTCTTCCAGCAGTTGCGCGGCGGGTTCGCGCGGCGCGCGGTACTGCAGCCGGTTGATGAAGCCGGCGAATTCCTGCACGCCGCCGAGCTGCTTGGCGTTCAGGTGCTGGGCCGTGCCCTCCTCGAAAACCGCCGCGAACAAGCTGACATGGCGCCGCCCGGCATAGGCGCCGAGCGCTTCCAGCGTGGCCGGGCCGACGCCACGCCGCGGCGTGGTGATGGCGCGGATGAAGGCGAGATCGTCGTCCTCATTGACCAGCAGGCGCAGGTAGGCGATCAGGTCGCGGATCTCGGCCTTGTCGAAGAAGCTCTGCCCGCCCGACATCACGTAGGGAATGCGGTTGTTGCGCAGTTGTTGTTCGATGATGCGGGCCTGGTGGTTGCCGCGGTACAGGATGGCGTAGTCCTTGAAGCGCGTGCGGTGCTCGAACTTGTGCGCGGACAGCTTGGTCGCCACCCATTCGGCTTCGTGCTCGGCATCGCGGCAGTTGGTGACGACGACCTGTTCGCCCACGCCGTGCTCGGACCATAGCCGCTTGTCGAACAGCTTCTCGTTGTGGGCAATGACGGTGTTGGCGGCTTCGAGGATGCGGCGCGACGAACGGTAGTTCTGTTCGAGCTTGATGACTTTCAGCTTCGGGTAGTCCTGCTGCAGCAGCTTCAGGTTCTCGACGTCGGCGCCACGCCAGGCGTAGATGGCCTGATCGTCGTCGCCCACCGCGGTAAAGGCGCCACGCACGCCCGACAGCAGGCGCAGCAGGCGGTACTGCGCCCGGTTGGTGTCCTGATATTCATCCACGAGCAGGTAGCGCAGCCTGTTCTGCCAGCGTTCGCGCACCTCGGGGTGCTCGTCGAACAGACGCACCGGCAGCGAGATCAGGTCGTCGAAATCCACCGCCTGGTAGGCGCGCAAGGTGCGCTCGTATTCCTTGTACAGCTTCGCCGCGACCGAGGCGATCTCGTTGTCGGCGAGTTGCGCGGCCTCTTCGGGCGTGATCATCGCGTTCTTCCACGACGAGATCTGCCACTGCATCTGCTTGGCGATGCCCTTGTCGCCGTCACCGGCGACGTCGGACACAATCTGCACCGTGTCCGACGCGTCGAGGATAGAGAACTGTGGCTTCAGCCCGCAATGCACCGCCTCCTGGCGGATGATGCGCACGCCCAGCGCATGGAAGGTGCACACCGTCAGCCCGGTCGGCGCCCGCCCGCCCATGATGTGGGCGACGCGTTCCTGCATTTCCTTCGCCGCCTTGTTGGTGAAGGTGATCGCCGCGATGTTGCCGGGGTTCAACCCACACTCGTTGATCAGGTGGGCGATCTTGTGGGTGATCACCCGCGTCTTGCCGCTGCCCGCGCCCGCCAGCACGAGACAGGGGCCGTCGAGATAGCGGATCGCTTCGCGCTGCGGCGCATTGAGGAGGGCGGACATCGGTTCTGGCAAGGCAAGGGAGCAAAGCCGCGTTTACAGGCGGCGGAGAGCAATTCTAGCCGAACACTCGCGCCGACATCGCCCGCGCTTCCGGGCCGCATCCGCGCCGCGACGCGGCCGAATGCAGGCAAAGCGATGGCAACCACGATGAACGCATAATAAACTCCCCACGTTGGGCAGTTGCCGATCGACGCACCCATCGCGGCCCGCCACGCAACAGCAAGCGCACATCCCCGACTTCGGTGAATTCACGTCGATTTCGAGACGCCGGGAGAGATCAGACCACATCGATCCTTTCGTCATAGCCTGAGGCCAGCATCTTGAAACTTGCAAAACTCGGTTCGCGGCTCACCTGGGCGCTCGTCGGCCTGCTTGCCGCCGCCGCCCTCAGCGTGGTGCTGGGCTTCATGCTCGCGCGCCAGCAACACGACGCCCTGGATGCCCTGCACCGCGCCGGCGACGCCGCCACACGCTTGCAGCTCGGCAAGGACCTGATGGTCAGCGCCGTACGCAACCACGCCGCAACCGGCGACGATGCGTGGCGCCAGGCCTATCTGACGCAAAAGGACATCACCCGCAGCTGGGACGAGACGCTCGAAGCCTTCGTCACCCAGCCGGGACGGGAGCAGGACGCATCCCTGCTGCTGCAGGCCAGGCGCGAATCCGCCGCCCTGGCCGAACTCGAAACGCAGATCTTTGCCGCGGTCCAGCGCGGCGATCGCCGCCAGGCGATGGAGCTCGCCCATGGCGAGCACTACCGCGCCGCCAGGCAGGCAAGCACCCGGCCCCTGGTCGAACTGGACCAGCGCCTGCAGACGGCCTATGCAGCCATGGAGCAGGCGCAGCGCCGCGACCTGTCCGTCGCGACGCTCGCATCCGTGCTGCTCCTGCTGCTCGGCATGGCGATGCTCGTGACGGTGATGCAGGGCTTCTACCGCCGCCGCGTGCTCCAGCCGCTCGTCGAACTGACCGGCATGAGCGCGCGCATGCTTGCCGGCGAGCACGGCGTCCGCTACACGCACAGCGAAGAAAGCGGCGAAATCGGCGATCTCAGCCGTGCGCTGCAGGGCCACCAGCAGACCATGCGCGAACTCGATGCCGAACGCGAGCGGCTCCGCCGCGCCGAAGCCTGGTATCGCCAGATCATCGAGTTCTCGCCGGATGGCATGCTCATCGTCGACGCGGACGGGCGCATCGTCATCGCCAACCCCAAGGCGCACGAACAGTTCGGCTACCAGGCCGGCAGCCTGGCCGGCCTGTGCGTCGATGAACTCGTGCCGGCGGACCTGCGCCCGTCCCATCCCGCCATGCGCGCACGCTTCACCGGCAGCGGCGGCAACCGCCCGCTCGACAACATCGCCGGCAGCTTCCGCGCGGCAAAGCACGATGGCAGCGAATTTCCGGTCGAGCTCGGCCTCACCCACCTGCCGGACCTGGACGGGCAGCGCACCTGCACCTGTGTCACGGTGCGCGACATCACCCAGCGCAAAGCCTACGAACAGACCATCGCCAGCCAGCTCGCCTTCCAGCGCGTGCTGCTCGACACCCTGCCGCACCCGATGTTCTTCAAGGACGACAAAGGCTGCTACCTCGGCTTCAACCAGGCCTTCCTCGACGCCTTCGGCGTCACCCAGGAGGCACTGCTGGGCAAGAGCGTGCTGCAGTTCATGCAGGTGCCGGCCGAAGACCGGCCCACCTACCAGGCGGCGAACGACCGCATCCTGCGCGAGGGCGGCACCTTCACCGCCGAAATGCGCCTGCCCTTCGCAGACGGCAGGACGCACGACGTGCTCTACAGCCTGAGAAGCCACAGCGGCAGCGACGGCGCCGTCGCCGGCCTGGTGGGCGCCTTGATCGACATCAGCGTGCAGAAGCAGGCGGAACAGGCCCAGATCGAGGCCAAGCATCTCGCCGAGGAGGCGACACGGCTCAAGTCGGACTTCCTCGCCAACATGAGCCACGAAATCCGCACGCCGATGAACGTCATCATGGGCATGGCGCATCTCGCCCTCGACAGCGCGCCCGATCCCCGCCAGCGCAACTACCTGGAGAAGATCCATGCAGCCTCCGAGACACTGCTCGGCATCATCAACGACATCCTCGACTTTTCGAAGATCGAGGCAGGGAAGATGCATTTCGAGGAAACCGACTTCTTCCTCGAAGACGTGCTCGGCAACCTCGCCGATCTCGGCACGGCAAAGGCGCAGGACAAGGGGCTGGAACTGCTGTTCGACGTCGGCATCGACGTGCCCACCGGCCTGCGCGGCGACCCGCTCCGGCTCGGGCAGGTGCTCAACAACCTGCTGAGCAATGCGCTCAAGTTCACCGAACAGGGCGAGGTCACCGTCACCATCCGCCAGGAACAGGCCGCGGACGACGGCGCCTGGCTCTACTTCGAAGTCAGCGACACCGGCATCGGCATCGGCGAGGAACAGCGCCAGCATCTGTTCCAGGCCTTCGCCCAGGCCGATACTTCCACCTCGCGCAGGTATGGCGGCACCGGGCTCGGGCTGACGATCTGCAAGCACCTGGTCGAACTCATGGGCGGCGAGATCGGCGTCGATTCCGAACCCGGCATCGGCAGCACCTTCTACTTCCGCGCCCCGTTCCGCCTGCAGTCCCGCCAGCGCAAGCTGGCAATCAACAGCGAGGACCTGCGCGGCATGCGGATACTGGTGGTGGACGACAACGCCAGCGCACGCGAAATTCTCCAGGGCATGCTCCGCGCGCTGAAGTTCGACGTCACTGCCGCCCCCAACGCCGCCCGGGCGATCACGCTGCTCGAGGACGCCTGCGCCGCCGGCCAGCCCTACCGGCTCGTGCTGATGGACTGGATGATGCCCGGTACCGGCGGCATCGACGCCATCCGCCAGATCCGCACCAACCCCAGGATCGGCGAAACCCCGTTCTTCGTCATGGTGACCGCCTTCTGCCGCGAGGAACTGCGCGAGCGCATCGGCGGCCTGCCGGTGGCAGGCCTGCTCGAAAAACCCATCACGCCATCGACGCTGCTCGACAGCATCCTCGGCGCCTTCGGTGCCGAAATCGCCAACCAGCCACGCAAGAAGGCACTGCAGATCGAGTTCCTCGAAGCGCAGCGCGCACTGCGGGGCACCCATCTGCTGCTGGTCGAGGACAACGTCGTCAACCAGGAAATGAGCACCGACATCCTCGGCCGCAGCGGCGTCCGCGTCGACATCGCCGGCAACGGTGCCGAGGCCTTGTCGATGGTCGCGCGCACCCGCTACGACGGCATCCTGATGGACTGCCAGATGCCGGTGATGGACGGCTTCGAGGCAACGCGCCGCATCCGCCGCCTGAAAGACTGCGAGCATCTCCCCATCATCGCGATGACGGCCAACGCCATGAATGGAGACCGCGAACGCTGCCTCGAAGCGGGAATGGACGACCACATCTCCAAACCGATCGACGTGCAGCAGCTCTTCATACGCCTGCACCAATGGATCAAGCTCCGCGCGCCCCGGCCCGAGCAGCCCGGAGCGCCGGACACGCAGGCCGACACCGCGCCGCTGCCCGCCATCCCGGGCTTGCAGATGGAGTCGGCCCTACAGCGCCTCGGCGGCGACGACGCACTGCTGCACAAGCTGCTCCGCCGCTTCTGCGAAACCCAATCCGGCGCCGCGGCACTGATCGCGCAGGCCCTGGCCGACGGTGACAAGGACGGCGCGACGCGCTTCGCCCACACGCTGAAGGGCCTCGCCGGCACCATCGGCGCACGCGCCCTGGCAAGCTGCGCGGCCGACGTCGAAACCCGTCTCCACCATGGCACACCGGTCGATGAAGCGCTGCGCGAGCTGGCCGGCACGCTGGAGGCCCTCACCGCCGCCATCCAGGGCGCGCTCGGCGCCGACGAGGCCAGTCGGCATGACGGCCCGGCGCCGGAGGCGCCCGCCGAGGCCCACCTCACCGGGCCTGCCGGACTCGATGCCCTCAGGGCCGGACTGCTGCGGCTGGAAGCCCTGTTGCGCGACGACGACGGCGAAGCCGGCGGGCACCTCGACACGCTCATCGACGCCCTCGCCGGACTCGGCCTCTCGGGCCGGGCCGCCGAACTCCAGGACCTCGTCGCCCAGTACCGCTTCGACGAAGCGCTCGCCAGCCTCGACGGCCTGCGCCGGGCCTGCCCGGCGCTCGCCGCCTCCGGCGCCCACCCCTGACCAAGGCCCCGCCATGAGCCACGCGCCCCGCCAGAGCACCATCCTGCTGGTCGATGACGTACCGGACAACATCGACATCCTCGGACAGGTGCTTTCGCCTCACTACCGCACCCGCGTCGCCATCAGCGGAGAGCGGGCGCTGAAGATCGCCGCCACGGCGCCGCAGCCCGATCTCATCCTGCTCGACGTCAGGATGCCGGGCATCAGCGGTTACGAAGTGTGCAAGCGCCTGAAGGCCGGGCCCGAAACCCGCGACATCCCGGTGATCTTCGTCACCACGATGAGCGAGACCGAAGACGAAGCGCATGGCCTGGCGCTCGGCGCCGTGGACTACATCGCCAAGCCCATCAGCCCGGCCATCGTGCTGGCGCGTGTGCGCACCCATCTCGCCCTCTACGACCAGAATCGGGAGCTCGCCCGCCAGGTGCATGCGCGCACGCTCGAGCTGTTCAACACCCGCCAGCAGATCATCAACCGGCTCGGGCGTGCGGCCGAGTTCCGCGACATCGAGACCGGCAACCACATCATCCGCATGAGCCACTACTGCCGCCTGATCGGCGAAGCGGCCGGGCTCGGCGAGAAGGCGGTGCAGACGCTGTACCATGCATCGCCGATGCACGACGTCGGCAAGATCGGCATCCGCGACACCGTGCTGCTCAAGAACGGCCCGCTGAACGAGGAAGAATGGGCAATGATGAAACGCCATCCCGAGATCGGCGCCGAAATCATCGGCACGCACAACGACGAATTGCTGCGCGCCGCGCGCGAGATCGCCCTCTACCACCACGAACGCTGGGACGGCAGCGGCTACCCCGCCAGCCTTGCCGGAGAAGCGATTCCGCTGATGGCACGGATCGCGGCGATCGCGGATGTGTTCGACGCCCTGCTGACGAGCCGCCCGTACAAGGCCTCGTGGAGCGTCGAGGATGCGGCTGCCTACATCGAGGCGGGCTCTGGCTCGCACTACGATCCCGGCCTGATCGAACCTTTCCGGCGCGCCCTGCCTCGAATGCTTCGAATCCGCGAGCAGTTCGCCGACGCCCTCGGCACGCTGGACGACACCGAGGCCACCCACCACATCCCGGGCGCGGACGGTGCCGTCTAGGTGACTTTCGGCTTCCGCTCGCGGACAATCCATACGCACCATGCCAAGCGGAATCTCTCATGACACAGAAAACCATGGCCGCAATCGCGCCGAAGCCCCCCGGCAAGCCGGCCCCCGCCCGCCAACACACTCCCGCCGCACGGCCGCTGGTGGAGCCGGCCTGAGGATGCGGATACTCATCTGCATCATCGCCGCCACCCTGCTGGGCCTGCCGCCGGCCACCCACGCCCAGCGCGCCGGCAGCGTCGGCGGCTGCGACATCCGGCGCGGCACCTTGTGCACCAATGCCAATCTGAATGGTGCCCAGCTTGCCGGCGTGAATCTGGCCAACTCTCAATTCACCCGCTCGGACCTGTCAGGCGCCAACCTCAGCGGCGCAACGCTGAACGAAGCGAATTTTTCCAGCACCGAACTGACGGGCGCCGACTTCAGCGGCGCATCGATGGTGCGCATCAACCTGCGCAGCGCCCGGCTCGGAAACGCAAAGCTGGTCGACGCCGACCTGCGCAACGCCGTGCTGCAGAACGCCGACCTGCATGCGGCCGATCTCGGCGGCGCCAGGCTGGCGAATGCCGACCTGACCAATGCCCGCCTCGAAGGCGCGCGGCTGGACAAGGCCGACCTGCAGCGCGCCAACCTGCGCGCCGCCAAGCTGCGGGGCGCCTCGCTCGCGGGCGCCAACCTGCAGGGCGCGATCCTGACCCGCGCCGTGCTCATCGACGCCGACCTCAGCGGCGCAAACCTCGACCAGGCGATCTTCCTCAACGCTCAGACCCAGGGCTGCACGGGCTGCCCCTGAGCGGCCGCTCCGTGCCCGGGCCCGGGCCCGTCTCAGCGCCCCACGTGGCGCAGCTCGCTCACGATGCGCGCGGCAATCGCGCGCAGGTCGAGCACCTCGCATGCGGCGCCGATATCCACCGCCTCGCGCGGCATGCCGTACACCACGCACGACAGCTCGCTCTGCGCGATGGTGAACGCCCCCGCGCGGCGCATCGCCAGCAGGCCGGCCGCGCCATCCTTGCCCATGCCGGTCAGCAGCACCCCCACCGCGTTGCGCCCCGCCGCCCGGGCAACCGCATGGAACAGCACATCCACCGAGGGCCGGTGCCGGTTGACCGGCTCGGTATCCGACACCTCGGCGACGTAGTGGCCGCCGTTGCGGCCCACCGCGAGATGGGAATGCCCCGGCGCCACATAGGCATGGCCCGCCATGATGCGTTCGCCATGCACCGCCTCCTTGACCCTGAGCGCGCACAGGCGATCGAGACGTTCGGCAAAGGATCGGGTGAAGCGCTCGGGCATGTGCTGGGTGATGACGATGCCGGGCGCATCGGCCGGCATCCCCGCCAGCACCTCGCGGATGGCCTCGGTGCCGCCCGTGGAGGCGCCGATGGCGATCAATCTGTCATTGAGCGGCGGCCTGTTCACCGGCATGTGGCGCAAGACCATCAGCGTCTCCAGGAAAGCGGTCCAATCCGCGGGCGGGGCATTTCGGCGTTGTCCATTGCACGGCCCGGAATGGCGTCAGGCGCCGGCGAGCGCCTTCATGCCGGACGGGAGACGGGCGCATAGGCGGTACGCCCGAGGCTGCGGAACAGGTCGGCATGGTTCTGCAGGCTCTCCGAATGGCCGCAGATCAGCAATCCCTCGGGACGCAGCAGCGGGCGGAAGCGCTCGACCAGGCGGCGCTGGGTGGGCTTGTCGAAATAGATCATCACGTTGCGGCAGAAGATCGCGTCGAACTGCCCGCGCAAGCCCCAGTCGGCATCGAGCAGGTTGATCCGCTTGAAGTCGATGCGGCTGGACAGTTCCGGCCGCACCTGCAGCATGCCGTGCCCGGCGCCGCCCGCGGGCTGGAAAAAGCGGCGCAGGCGCTCGGGCGCGATGCCCCGCACGCGTGCCTCGGGATAGACCCCGCGCTGTGCGGCCTCCAGCACCTGGGTATCCACGTCCGAGGCGACGATCTCCATCGCGCGCGCCGCGGGCAGGGCCTCGGCCAGCGCGATCGCAATCGAATAAGGCTCTTCGCCGGTCGAGGACGCCGCGCACCACACCCGGTAGGGGCCGGCGCCCGCGCGGCCGCGAGCATGCTCGGCGAGCATGGGGAAATGATGCGGCTCACGGAAGAAGGACGTCAGGTTCGTGGTCAAGGCGTTGATGAAGGCCTCGCGCTCCCGCCCCCGGTCGGCCTCGACCAGATCGAGATACTGCTCGAAGCTCTTCAGCCCCTTCGCCCGCAGGCAGCGGACCAGGCGGCCGTACACCATGTCCTGCTTCAGTTCGGACATCGCGATGCCCGCCAGCTTGTGGATCAGCCTGCGCGCGCGCTCGAACTCCCGGTCGGAAAAGGGAAACTCCCGCATCTGCTGGATGCGGCTGCTCTGTTCAGCGGCCTGGCTCGGCAATCTTTCCATCTGTCCCCGTCCTGCGCGGCCCATGCCTGCGGCAAAAAACACTGCCTATTGTCGCTGCCCCGCTGCGCGCGGGATGTGAGTTCTTCCATACCCACGGCTGCTTCCTGCCCTTCGCCGGGCCGCCGCATCCGCGGGCGCCGGAAACGACAAGCCCCCGAGCCGGCCATGACGCCGGTCTGGGGGCGTGCCGAGCTCCGGGGACGCGCGCGAGGGCTCAGGCCACGCCGGCGCCATGCGCCTGCTGGTCAGCCCAATAGCTGGAACGCACCATCGGCCCGCAGGCGGCATTGCGGAAGCCCATCTTCAGCGCCTCGGTCTCGAACATCTTGAAGGTGTCCGGATGCACGTAGCGCAGCACCGGCAAGTGGCCGCCGGAGGGCTGCAGGTACTGCCCGATCGTCAGCATGTCCACGTCGTGGGCGCGCAGATCGCGCATGACTTCGAGGATTTCCTCGTCGGTCTCGCCCAGGCCGACCATGAGGCCGGATTTGGTCAGCACGTCGGGATGGCGGCCCTTGAACTGCCTGAGCAGTTCAAGCGAATAGGCATAGTCGGAACCCGGACGCGCCTGCCTGTACAAGCGCGGCACCGTCTCCAGGTTGTGGTTCATGACGTCCGGCGGCGCCTGGTCGAAGATGTCGAGCGCGACCTCCATGCGGCCACGGAAGTCCGGCACCAGCACCTCGATCGTGGTCCTGGGCGAAGCGCCGCGCGTCTCGCGGATGCAATCGACGAAGTGCTGGGCGCCGCCGTCGCGCAGGTCGTCGCGGTCGACGGATGTGATCACCACGTACTTCAGCCGCATCGCCGCGATGGTCTTGGCCAGGTCGTGCGGCTCGTCGGCATTCAGCGGCTCGGGACGGCCATGGCCGACGTCGCAGAACGGACAGCGCCGGGTACAGATGTCGCCCATGATCATGAAGGTCGCCGTGCCCTTGCCGAAGCACTCGTGGATGTTCGGGCAGGACGCTTCCTCGCACACGGTGTGCAGCTTGTGTTCGCGCAGCGTGGCCTTGATCTCGTTGAAGCGCTCGGCTTCCTGGCCGGCGCCGAGCCGGATGCGGATCCAGTCGGGCTTCTGCAGGCGTTCGGCGGGAACGATCTTGATCGGGATGCGTGCTGTCTTGGCGGCTCCGCGCTGCTTGCGGGCCGGGTTTTCCACCGGGTTTTCCATTTTGGGCTGTCTCGTTGGTGTGGCGCTCGTGGCGCAGAGGGCGATTATGCCCGCGCTGGCTCGCCTTGCGCAGCCCGCACGGCCTGATTGTGCGCATCACGCACTGCCTCGACCGGCGGCAGCAGGCGCTGCAGATGGACCAGCAGGCGCTCGCCGACCCCCTCGACGCTGTCGTCCACGCCGAAGTCCTTCATGCGGATCGTCTTCAGCCCCTCATAGCCGCAAGGGTTGATCCAGCCGAAAGGCGCCAGGTCGGCATCGACGTTGATCGCCAGCCCGTGGTAGCTGCAGCCGTTCCTGACCCGCAGGCCGAGCGCGGCGATCTTGTCGCCGGCGACATAGACGCCGGGCGCGCCGTCCTTGCGCTCGGCGGCGAGGCCATATCCGACCAGGGTGTCGATGATGGCCTGCTCCATCAGGTGCACCAGCTCGCGCACCTTGAGCCGGCGCCGGGGCAGGTCGATCAGCAGGTAGGCCACGAGTTGGCCCGGGCCGTGGTAGGTGATCTGCCCGCCACGGTCGATGTGTACCAGCGGGATGCCCGCCGGGTTGCGCAGCAGGTGCTCGGCCTTGCCGGCCTGCCCCAGGGTGTAGACCGGCGGATGCTGCAGCAGCCAGACCTCGTCCGCCGTATCGTCCGCGCGTTCGGCGGTGAACACGCGCATCGCCTCCAGTGCCGGCGCGTACTCCACCAGACCGAGGCGCTTGACGATCACAGCACCACCTTCACCATCGGATGCGACGTCAGTTCGCGGTACAGGGCATCGACCTGCGCCTGCGACAGGGCACGGAAGGTGCAGGTCACCGCAAGATAGTTGCCCTTGCTCGACGGCCGCATCTCGGCACCCGCGGGATCGAAATCGGGCGCGTGGCGCAGTACCACCTCGATCACCGCCTGGGCGAAGCCATCCACCCGCGCGCCCATCGCCTTGATCGGGAAATCGCAGGGGTATTCGATCAGTGTCTGGCGCGGCTGCGCGCCGCCTTGTTCGCTCATGCCGTCCTTCCTCGCAGCAGCTTGCTCAGAGATTCTTGAAGAACATCACGATCGCGTCCCACAGGCGGCCGAAGAAGCCGGCCACCGGCACCTCCTTGAGCGCGACCACCGGATACTCGCCCAGCGGCTTGCCGTCCACGCTCAGCTTCAGGGTGCCGACTTCCTGCCCCTTCTCCAGCGGCGCGACCAGCGGCTGGCGGCTCTCCAGCGACACTTCCACCTTCTGCGCGGCTTCCTTCGGCAGGGACATGACGAAATCGCTGATGAAGCCGACCGCGACCTCGTTCTCCTTGCCCTTCCAGACACGGAACTGGGACAAGGCCTCGTCGGCCGAGTAGAGCTTGACCGTGTCGTAGAACTGGAAGCCGAAGTTCAGCAGCTTCAGCGACTCCTGCGCACGCACGGTGTCGGAAGCGGCGCCGAGCACGACCGAGATCAGCCGGCGGGTTCCACGCTGCGCGGTCGACACCAAGCAGTAGCCGGCAGTGCTGGTATGGCCGGTCTTCATGCCATCGACGGTAGCATCCATGTACAGCAGGCGGTTGCGGTTGGGCTGCTTGATGCCGTTGTAGGTGAATTCCTTGAGCGAGTACAGGCCGTAGAACTCGGGGAAGTCGCGCACGATTGCGCTCGCCAGCAGGGCCAGGTCGCGCGCCGTGGTGTAGAGCTGCGGGTCGGGCAGGCCGGTGGAGTTGGCGAAATTCGTGTTGACCATGCCCAGGCGCTGGGCCTCGCGGTTCATCAGGGCGGCGAAGGCCTCCTCGCTGCCGGCGATCGCCTCGGCCAGCGCCACGCAGGCATCGTTGCCCGACTGCACGATCACGCCGCGGATCAGCTCGTCGACGGTCACCGGCTTGTTCGGCTCGATGAACATGCGCGAGCCTTCCATGCGCCAGGCCTTGGTCGACACCGGCACGACCTGGTCCGGCGTCAGCGTGCCCGCCTTCAGGGCGCTGAAGGTCAGATAGGCCGTCATCAGCTTGGTCAGCGACGCGGGTTCGATGCGGGTATCCGCATCCTTGTCGACGAGGACCTGTCCGGTGGCGTGGTCGACCAGCACCCAGGTATTGGCTGCGAGCGCCGGCGGCGGCACCGACTGCGCCATCGCGGCAAAGGAAAACAGTGAAATCAGGACGGCAAGGACGAGACGCATGAGGGAACCCGGAAATGAGGAGGGGAAACTGGCGGGAACGGCGGATTATAGGCGCCGCCCCCGCCAGGGGCCAAAAGCGAAAGGCTTTGTTTCAACCCGATGCCGCAATGCAACAAACGCCGCGGCCATTCAGCGCACGATGACGAATGGCCTGAGCTTCAGCGTAGAGCCCATGCGCTCGGCCGCGGCGCGCGCCGCATCGACCGTATCGTAGGGCCCCGCGTGCAGCCGGAAACGCTCGCCGTCGGCGAACAGCTCGAGGCGCTCCGCATGTTCGCCCACCTCCTGTTCGACGGAGGCCTTGAAGCCTTCGGCATTGGTGCGCGACGCGAAGGCACCGAGCTGCAGGAAGATGCCCGCGCTGGCCGAGGCGATGTGCGGCACCAGACCGTCACCGGCGCCGGACGCCGCTCCGCCGACGGCCGGCGCGGCATCCGCCATCGGCGGCACGAGCGGCGGCAGGACGCGCGCTTCGGACGGGGCGGGGGCCG
>NZ_AMXE01000087.1 GCF_000310205.1 Thauera linaloolentis 47Lol = DSM 12138
CGGCGCCACTGCGTCGCCGCGCTGCAGCGGCCGCAGCCGCGCCTGGCGCTGGGCCAGGCGCTGCGCGGCCTCGCCAGCGCGATGCTCGACGTTTCCGACGGCCTGCTCGGCGACCTGTCCCACATCCTGGCCCGATCCGGCGTCGGCGCCGTCATCAATGCCGGCGCGCTGCCGCTCGCGGCGCTGCGCGCAACGGGCGCGCCCGACGACAGGGCGCTCTCCTTCCTGCTGTCGGGCGGCGACGACTACGAACTGTTGTTCACGGCCCGGGCCGACGCACGGGCCGGACTGGATGCGTTGTCGCATCGCCTCGGACAGCCCCTGCACCGCATCGGCCACATCACCGCGCAGGCGGGCGAATGCCTGCTGCTTGCCACGGACGGCCGGCGCCTGGCGCTGGACGCCGCCGGCTACGATCATTTCGCCTGAACGGCCCTTCCCCCTCTCCCGCCCCCCAGGACCACTCCGATGCGCCCCACACCACGCCTGCTGATGAGTCATCCCGCCCACTTCGTCTCGCTCGGCTTCGGCGCCGGCCTGTCGCCCTGGGCGCCGGGCACGGCCGGCACGCTGCTGGCCTGGGCGCTGTATCCGCTGATCCGCACGCCGTTGTCGGAATTCGTCTTCATCGCCCTGCTCGCCAGCCTGTTCATCGCCGGCGTGCTCGCCGCCGAGCGCACCGGACGGGCGCTCGGCGTGCCCGACCATGGCGGCATCGTGTGGGACGAAATGGTCGCGACCTGGCTGGTGCTGGTGTTCACGCCCACGACGCTGATGTGGCAGGCAGTCGCCGTCGCACTGTTCCGCTTCTTCGACATCGTCAAGCCGCCGCCGGTGCGCTGGGCGGACCGCAGCTTCAAGGGCGGCTTCGGCGTGATGTTCGACGACATCGTTGCAGCAGGCTACACGCTGCTCGTGCTGGCCATCCTGGTCAATGTGTTCGGCGTATGAGCGGCGCCGGCCCGCAACCACCTGGAGACACGATGGACACCGAATTGGGCGCACTCTCGGCCACGGCCGGCGCGGCCCTGGCGGCCCGCGGCTGGATGCTGGCCACGGCCGAATCCTGCACCGGCGGCTGGATCGCCGAAGCCGTCACCGCCACCAGCGGCAGTTCGGCATGGTTCGACCGCGGTTTCGTCACCTACTCCAACGCGGCCAAGACTGACATGCTCGGCGTCGCCACGGCGACGCTCGCAGCACATGGCGCGGTCAGCGAGGCGACGGTTGCCGAAATGGCCGAGGGCGCGCTCGCGCGCAGCGCGGCGGACATCGCGGTCGCGGTGTCAGGCATCGCCGGCCCGGGCGGCGGCACGCCGGCCAAGCCGGTCGGCACGGTGTGCCTGGCCTGGGCGCGGCGGGGAGACCCAGTGCACGCCTGCACGCTCCGCTTTTCCGGCGACCGGACGGCAGTGCGGCGCCAGACCGTCATCCACGCGCTGCGCGAGCTTATCCGGCTCGCCGCCACGGACCGCGGCTGACATGTTTGCTGTATTTATATTCAGGTCTTAAACTAATTGCGGCCGGAGCCGCCAGAACGCATAACAGCAAGCTCTGTGCCATAATCCGCCAATCACTCAGGAAAGACTTTCATGGACGACAACAAGGCCAAGGCGCTCGCCGCCGCGCTCTCGCAGATCGAAAAACAGTTCGGCAAGGGCTCGATCATGCGCATGGGCGACGGCAACGTCGAACGCGACATCCAGACCGTCTCCACCGGCTCGCTCGGCCTCGACATCGC
Source organism: Thauera linaloolentis 47Lol = DSM 12138 (assembly GCF_000310205.1). GTDB lineage: Bacteria > Pseudomonadota > Gammaproteobacteria > Burkholderiales > Rhodocyclaceae > Thauera > Thauera linaloolentis. Next base: position 1,742 of record NZ_AMXE01000087.1, read on the forward strand.
GCTCGGCCTCGGCGGCCTGCCGCGCGGCCGCGTGGTCGAGATCTACGGCCCTGAATCCTCCGGCAAGACCACGCTGACGCTGCAGGTCATCGCCGAGATGCAGAAGCTGGGCGGCACCGCCGCCTTCATCGACGCCGAGCACGCGCTCGACGTCGGCTACGCCGAAAAGCTCGGCGTCAACATCGAGGACCTGCTGATCTCCCAGCCGGATACCGGCGAACAGGCGCTCGAGATCGCCGACATGCTGGTGCGCTCGGGCGGCGTCGACATCGTCGTCATCGACTCGGTCGCCGCGCTCACGCCCAAGGCCGAAATCGAGGGCGAGATGGGCGACCAGCTCCCCGGCCTGCAGGCCCGCCTGATGTCGCAGGCGCTACGCAAGCTCACCGCCAACATCAAGCGCACCAACACGCTGGTCATCTTCATCAACCAGATCCGCATGAAGATCGGCGTCATGTTCGGCAGCCCCGAAACCACCACCGGCGGCAACGCGCTCAAGTTCTACGCCTCGGTGCGCATGGACATCCGCCGCACCGGCACGATCAAGAAGGGCGATGAGGTGGTCGGCTCCGAGACCCGCGTCAAGGTCGTCAAGAACAAGGTCTCGCCGCCGTTCAAGGAAGCGCACTTCGACATCCTGTACGGCGAGGGCATCTCGCGCGAGGGCGAGATCATCGATCTCGGCGTGGTGCACAAGATCGTCGACAAGTCCGGCGCCTGGTATGCCTACAACGGCGACAAGATCGGCCAGGGCAAGGACAACTCGCGTGAATTCCTGCGCAACAATCCCGCGCTGGCGCGCGAGATCGAAAACAAGGTCCGCGCCGCCGTGAGCCTGCCCGAGCTGCCCCCGGGCGCCGCCGCCCCGGCCGCAGCCGAAGGCTGACGCCGGACTCCCCACGGCCATGACCGAGCCGAGCCTGCGCGAACGCGCCCTCCGCCACCTCGCGCGCCGCGACCACTCGCGCGCCGAGCTGGCGAAAAAGCTCGCGGCGCACGGCAGCGCCGAAGAGGTCGAGGCCGTGATCGAGCGCATGGGCGAACTGGGCCTGCAATCCGACGCGCGCTTCGCCCAGGCCTTCGTGCGCGGCAAGTCGGCGCGCTTCGGCGCCGGCCGCCTGCGCAGCGAAATGGCGCGGCGTGGCCTCGACCGTGACCTGATCGACGAAGCGATCGCCAGCGAATGTGGAGAATCCGAGGTGGAGCGTGCGCGCAGCGTGCTGCGCAGCCGCTTTCCGGCCCCGCCCGCCGACGCCCGCGAATGGGCCCGGCAGGCGCGTTTCCTGCAAACCCGCGGCTTCGCGCCCGACCTGATCCGCAAGCTGCTGAAAGAGCCCTACGATGAGTCTGCTTAAGGTCGCTGCCCTGCAAAAACGCTACAAGGCGCGCACCGTGGTGCACGATGTCGGCTTCGAAGTCGGCTCGGGCGAGGTCGTCGGCCTGCTCGGCCCCAATGGCGCCGGCAAGACCACCTGCTTCTACATGATCGTCGGCCTGGTGCGCGCCGACGGCGGCCAGATCGGCCTCGACGGCAAGGATCTGACCCATCTGCCGATCCACGCCCGGGCGCGGCTGGGCCTGTCCTACCTGCCGCAGGAAATGAGCGTGTTCCGCAAGCTCACGGTCGCGGAGAACATCCGCGCGGTGCTGGAGCTGCAGGGGCTGGAAACGCGCCAGGTCGACGCGCGCCTGGAAGAACTGCTGGAGGAACTCAGCATCAGCCACCTGCGCGACAACACCGCGATATCGCTGTCGGGCGGAGAGCGCCGCCGCTGCGAGATCGCGCGCGCGCTGGCCACCGACCCGCGCCTGATCCTGCTCGACGAGCCCTTCGCCGGCGTCGACCCGATCGCGGTGATCGACATCCAGAAGATCATTCGCTTCCTCAAGGAACGTGGCATCGGAGTCCTGATCACCGACCACAACGTGCGCGAGACGCTCGGCATCTGCGACCGCGCCTATATCATCAGCGAAGGCCGCGTGCTCGCGAGCGGCCAGCCGGACGAGATCATCTCCAACGAAAAAGTACGCCAGGTCTACCTCGGCGAGCACTTCCGTCTCTAGACCAGCATGAAGCCCAGTCTCCAGCTCAAACTCTCGCAGCACCTCACGCTGACGCCGCAGCTGCAGCAGTCGATCAAACTGCTGCAGCTGTCGACCCTCGAGTTGAACCAGGAGATCGAGCGTTTTCTGCTCGAGAACCCGATGCTCGAGCGCGAGGAGTTCGACGAGCCTCCCCCGCAGCCCGGGCTTGCGACCAGCAGCTCCCCCGCCGAGCGCGAGCGGGAGCAGCAGCGCGAGACGGACGCCGAGGCCGGCGGCGACGGCGACATCGGCAAGGCGGCGGAGCGCGAAGGCGACGACGAAGGCATCGACTGGTCCAGCGTCGGCACGGGCGCACAGGCCAAGCGCGACGACGACGAAGACGTCGACTTCCAGGAATTCCAGGCTGCGGACCTGTCGCTGCGCGAGCACCTCGACCAGCAGGTGGCGCTGTCGCCGCTGAACGATCTCGACCGCGCGCTGGTGCGCTTCGTCATCGAGGCGCTCGACGACGACGGCTACCTCCATCAGCCGCTCGAGGAACTGCTCGAACTGCTGCCGCCCGAACTCGAGATCGACATCGACGACCTCTCGATCGCGCTGCGCCATGTGCAGAACCTCGATCCCGCCGGCATCGGCGCGCGCACGCCGCAGGAATGCCTGTCGCTGCAGCTGCGCGCGATGCCCGAAACCTCGATCCAGATGCTCGCGCTCGAGATCGTGGATGCGCACCTCGAACTGCTCGCCGAACGCAACTTCGCCCGCCTGAAGAAGCTGACCGGCTGCAACGACGACGACCTGCGCGCCGCGCATGCTCTGATCTGCAGCCTGGACCCGCACCCGGGCCTGCGCCATTCCGCCTCCGAGACACGCTACGTACTGCCCGACGTCATCGTGCGCAAGGTGCGCGGACGCTGGAGCGTGAGTCTGAACCAGGAGGCGATGCCGCGCCTACGCGTGAACCGCCTGTATGCGAACCTGCTGCAGCAGAACCGCGGCCAGGGCGGCGGGCTCACCGGCCAGTTGCAGGAAGCGCGCTGGCTGATCAAGAACGTACAGCAGCGCTTCGACACCATTCTGCGCGTGTCCCAGGCCATCGTTGACCAGCAAAGACAGTTCTTCGATCATGGAGATGTGGCGATGCGGCCACTCACTCTCCGGGAGATCGCCGACCAGCTCGAACTGCACGAATCCACCGTATCGCGCGTCACCACGCAAAAGTACATGGCAACGCCGCGCGGCGTGTTCGAACTCAAGTATTTCTTCGGCAGCCACGTTTCCACCGACACCGGCGGAGCGGCTTCTTCAACGGCGATCCGTGCGCTGATTCGCCAGTTGGTAGATGCCGAGGACAGGAAGAAGCCCCTGTCCGACGCCCGGATTGCAGAAGTTTTGGGCCAGCAGGGTATCGTGGTCGCACGTCGCACCATCGCGAAATACCGCGAATCACTCAATATCCCGCCGGTCAGTTTGCGCAAATCGATCTGACAACAACAGGAGTTACCATGAATCTCAATATCACCGGGCGCCACGTCGAAGTCACTCCGGCCATTCGCGACTACGTGAGCACCAAGCTCGACCGCGTCATTCGCCACTTCGACAACGTCACCAGCGTGGCGGTGATCCTTTCCGTCGAAAAACTGCAGCAGAAGGCCGAAGTCACGCTGCACGTGCGCGGCAAGGACATCTTCGTCGAGAGCGAGGATACCGACCTGTATGCAGCCATCGACGCGATGACCGACAAGCTCGACCGCCAGGTCCAGAAGTACAAGCAGAAGCAGGCGGACCACAACCACGAAGCCCTGAAGCACCAGGCCCCTCCGGAAGCCTGACCGCCTCCTTGCGGCTTTCCGCCCGGGGTGTGGTTATAATGCGCGCGTTTTCAAGACGCGGCTTCAACGCATCCCGGTCCGTCCCATCGCCCAGCGTGGCGCCAACGGTTACGGCGCTGCGAAAGCTCTACAGCGAATGAGCCTGATATCTCAACTCCTGCCACTCTCCAATGTGGTGGTCGATCTCGATGCGAGCAGCAAGAAGCGTGTTTTCGAACAGGCCGGCCTGCTTTTCGAGAACAACCAAGGCATCGCCCGCAGCCTGGTGTTCGACAGCCTGTTCGCCCGCGAACGGCTCGGCTCCACCGGTCTCGGCCAGGGCATCGCCATTCCGCATGGCCGCATCAAGGGGCTCAAGGACGCTGCCGGCGCCTTTCTGCGGCTGGCCGCACCGGTACAGTTCGATTCACCCGACGGGCGGCCGGTCAATCTGCTATTCGTGCTGCTCGTGCCGGAGCAGGCCAACGAGACCCATCTTCAACTCTTGTCGGAACTGGCGCAGATGTTCAGCGACCGCGAGTTCCGCGAAGCCTTGCTGAATGCGCCCGATCCCGCGCATATCCGCCAGATGTTCGTGAACTGGGGCGCCGATGAGGCAGACCAGCGTCGCGCGGCTATTTGAGGCCGAACGAGAGCTGCTCCAGCTCAGCCATGTCAGCGGACGGCTCGACGCCACGCTGTCGGTGGCCGAGGAACACATCTGGCCCGCGGACCTGATCGGCCACCTGAACCTGATCCACCCCACCCGGCTGCAGGTCATCGGCGCCGCCGAACTGGCCTGGGCCCAGCGCCAGACGACCGACAAGGTCGTCCATCACCTCAACGGAATCCTGTCCTGCCAGCCACCCGCGATCATCGTCGCCGACGGCTGCGCGGTATCGAACATCATCCATGGCGTGTGCGAGGCGCACGACGTCGCGCTGTTCACGACCCCCCAGCCGGCGGCCAGCGTCATCGACCAGTTGCGGCTCTACCTGTCGCGCGAACTGGCCGAGAAGATCTCGCTGCACGGCGTGTTCATGGATGTGCTCGGCGTGGGGGTGCTGATCACCGGGGACTCGGGCGCGGGAAAATCCGAACTCGCCCTCGAACTGATCTCGCGCGGGCACGGCCTGGTCGCGGACGACGTCGTCGAATTCTCGCGCATCGCGCCGACCGTGCTCGAAGGCCGCTGCCCGCCCATGCTGCAGGATTTCATCGAGGTCCGCGGCCTCGGCATCCTGAACATCCGCACGATCTTCGGCGAAACCGCCTGCCGCCGGAAAATGCGCCTGCGCCTGGTGTGCCACCTCGAACGCCGCCAGCCCGGCGACGGCGACCCGAGCCGGCTGCCCGTGCAGCAGGAGGTCAAGGACATCCTCGGCGTCAAGGTCGCGCGCGTCGTGCTGCCCGTCGCGGCGGGCCGCAACCTCGCCGTGCTGCTCGAGGCGGCCGTGCGTTCGACCATCCTGCAGTTGCGCGGCATCGACGCGATGCAGGAATTCATCGACCGCCAGATGCGGGCGATGGGCGACAGCGACGGCGCGGCCTGACCCTCCCGCTAGCCGCGAAGGCCGCCGCCTGAACCGCCACGCCTGAATCGGCGACACGGCGACCGCGCTATTGCCGCAGCGCCGCATCGGCTGCTACCCTCGAAGACTTTGCTGCCCCGCGAGCCTTTGATGAGCCCCCCCACGGATTACCTCGAGCGCATCCTCAACGCCAACGTCTACGACGTCGCCATCGAGACGCCGCTCGACCTCGCCACCAACCTGTCGGCGCGCGTGCATAACCGCATCCTTCTGAAGCGCGAAGACATGCAGCCGGTGTTCAGCTTCAAGATCCGCGGCGCCTACAACAAGATGGCGCGGCTGTCGCCGCAGGCCATGAAGCGCGGCGTGATCTGCGCATCGGCCGGCAACCACGCCCAGGGTGTCGCGCTGTCGGCCGCCAGGCTCGGCGTGCGCGCGGTGATCGTGATGCCCAACACCACGCCCCAGATCAAGATCGACGCGGTCAAGAGCCGCGGCGGCGAGGTCGTGCTCGCCGGCGAGTCCTACTCGGACGCCTACGCCCATGCGCTGGAACTGGAAAAGAACGAGAAGCTCACCTTCGTCCACCCCTTCGACGACCCCGACGTCATCGCCGGCCAGGGCACGATCGGCATGGAGATCCTGCGCGCGCACCCGAAACCCATCCATGCGGTGTTCTGTTGCGTGGGCGGCGGCGGGCTGATCTCCGGCATCGCGGCCTACATCAAGCGCCTGCGCCCGGAAACGAAGATCATCGGCGTCGAGGCGGTGGGTGCCGACGCGATGACGCAGTCGCTCGCGGCCGGCCGGCGCATCGCCCTCGACCAAGTCGGGCTCTTCGCCGACGGCGCGGCGGTGAAGGAAGTGGGCGCAGAAACCTTCCGCCTGTGCCAGCAGTACGTGGACGAGATGATCCTCGTCGACAACGACGCCATCTGCGCGGCGATCAAGGACGTCTTCGAGGATACGCGCTCCATCCTCGAACCCGCCGGCGCGCTCGCGATCGCCGGAGCCAAGGAATACGCCAAGCGCCACAAGCTGCGCGACAAGAGCCTGGTGGCCGTGGCCTCGGGCGCCAACATGAACTTCGACCGCCTGCGCTTCGTGGCCGAGCGTGCCGAACTCGGCGAACAGCGCGAAGCCGTGCTGGCGGTGACGATCCCCGAAAAGCCCGGCTCCTTCCGCAAATTCATCAGCGTGCTGGGCAACCGCAACATCACCGAGTTCAACTACCGCTACGCTGACGCCGAGCAGGCCCACATCTTCGTCGGCGTCACCGTGCACAACCGCAACGAAGCCGGCCGCCTGGTGGAAATGCTCGAACGCCACGAACTGCCGGCCATCGATCTGACCGACGACGAACTGGCCAAGACGCACGCCCGCTACATGGTCGGCGGGCGCTCGCCGCAGGCGAAGAACGAGGTCGTGTACCGCTTCGTCTTCCCCGAGCGCCCGGGCGCACTGATGAATTTCCTCACCAACCTGCGCTCGGACTGGAACATCTCGCTGTTCCACTACCGCAACCACGGCTCGGACTACGGCCGCGTGCTGGTCGGCATGCAGGTGCCGCCCGAGGACACGGCAGCCTTCGAGGACTTCCTGCAGCGGCTCGGCTACGAATACGTGGCCGAAACCGGCAACCCCGCCTACCGCCTGTTCCTCGCCGCCTGAGTCCGTCCCGCCCGCCGCGGGCGGGACTCAGCGGACGGCGCGCGCCGCGCCGGCCTCGGTGACGATCCAGTCCATCGGCCGGTCGTGCGCCTGCGGCAGGGCGCTCGGCACGCGCCCCAGCTCGAAACCGACGCCGATGGCGATGGTGTCCATCTGCGCCAGCGTGCGGTCGAAATACCCCCCCCCATACCCCAGGCGGTAGCCCGCCGCGTCGAAGGCGTTCAGGGGGATCAGCACGACCTCCGGCCTCACCTCCAACGGCTCGACCGGATGCGGGATGCCATAGCGGTCGGGCACCATCTCGGCCCCCGGCGTCCAGCGCCGGAAATGCATGGCGGCCCGCTTCTCGACGACGACCGGCAAGGCCGCGACGCGCGTCTCGTCCTCGCCCAGCCAGGCCTGCACCCACGCCCGCAGATCGGGTTCCGCGCGGTAGGGCCAGCAGAAGCCCAGCGTGCGCGGGGCCAGCCCGCCGATCACGCCGTCGAGGTGGAACACCAACTGCCGTTCGAGGTCCTCTCTGTGCGCCGCGCTCAAGGCCTGGCGGGCCTCGAGCGCCTGCTGACGCAGGTGCCCGCGGCGTTTCTCGATGTCGTCCTCGGGGCCGGAAACAGGCTTCATCACTGTGGTATGGTTGCTTGCAATGGAGAGCAGGAAAAGTATGAGAATGGGCTTGGTGACCGCGCTGCTTGCGGCCGGAATGTTGCTGTCGGATGTAGCTTCCGCCCAGGTCCCGCCGGACTTCGGCGATGGACGCATCGTCGCCGCTCGCGAGGCGCTGCGCAAGGGCGACCGCGATACGCTGGAACGGCTCGCTCTCGAGCGCAGCCCGCACACGCTGGACGCCTACGTCCGCTACTGGCAGCTCGCCAACGTCCTGGCGCGCCCCGACACGCCTCCCGCACATCGGCTGCAAGCCTTCCTCGACGAAGAGGCCGGCAACGTGCTGGCCGAACGCCTGCGCGCCGACTGGCTGCGCCGGCTGGCGACCGACGGCGACTGGGCGCGCTTCGCCGCGCTCTACCCCGGCCTGCGCAACCCCGACCGCGAACTGCGCTGCACGGCCTGGACGGCCCGCCTCATGACCGGCGACGGCAGCGCACTCGACGAGGTGGCGGCGGACTGGCGCACTCTGGACAATGCGCCAGCCGCGTGCGACACCGTGCTGCGTGCCGCCTACGCCTCGGGCAAGGTCGACGAGGACGCGCTCTGGCAGCGCGCACGCCGCCAAGCGGACACGCGCAAGCCCGACGACGCGCGCCTGAGCTGGAGCTGGCTGCCCGCCGAAGTCGCGCCGGCCCCCGCCGATGCCGAACAGGCCTTGCGCTCTTCCTCCGCCTGGCTCGACCGTCTGCCGGCCAATTTCGCCGTCACCCGCAGCGGCCGGGAGCTCGTGCTCGCCGCGCTGACGCGCATCGCCTGGCAGGACGCCCGCCTCGCCCATGCCCGCCTGCTGCAGCTGCAGGACCGCCTCGGCAGCGAGGAGCGCGGCCACATCCAGGCCGTCATCGCCATGCATGCCGCCATCGACCAGATGCCCGAGGCGATGGCCTTCTACCGCGCGCTGGGCAATGCCGAGCTGACGCCGCTGCAGCGCGCCTGGCGCGTGCGCGCCACGCTGCGGGCCGGAGACTGGGCCGCCGTCCGCACGGCCATCGAGGCCATGCCGGAGTCCGAACGTCAGCAGCCCGAATGGACCTACTGGCTCGGGCGGGCACATGCTGCCGCCGGCCGCGCCGGCGACGCCGAGGCGCTGTTCACCCATATCGCTGCCGAGCCGCACTTCTACGGCATCCTCGCCGGCGAGGAACTCGGCCGGCCCTTCACCCCCCCGGCGGCCAACGGCCTGCTGCCGGCCGCCAGGCTCGACGAGGCGGAAAACGACCCCGGCCTGCGCCGGGCGCTGGCGCTGTACCGGCTGGACATGCGCACGGAGGCGGTGCGCGAGTGGATCTGGGCCCTGCGCGAGCGCGACGAACAGTTCCGCCTCGCCGCCGCCCACATCGCACTGCGCAACGAGATCTACGATCGCGCCATCAACACCGCCGAACTTTCCAATCCGCGCGCGAATTACGCGCTGCGCTTCCTGACCCCCTACCGCGACCTGATCGAGCCGCAGGTGCACAGGCAGGGGCTCGACCTGAGCTGGGTGTACGGCCTGATGCGCCAGGAAAGCCGCTTCGTCGTCCCGGCCCGCTCCAGCGCCGGCGCCCAGGGCCTGATGCAGGTGATGCCGGCGACCGGCAAGTGGGTGGCGGGCAAGATCGGCCTGCGCGGCTACCATCACGGCCTGCTGTCCGACCCCGGCACCAACGTGCTGCTCGGCACCAGCTACATGCGCCTGATCCTCGACGGCCTCGACAACCACCCGGTGCTGGCCAGCGCCGGCTACAACGCCGGCCCCGGACGCGCCCGCCGCTGGCGCGACGACAAGCCGCTCGAAGGCGCCATCTACACCGAGACCATCCCCTTCGACGAGACGCGCGACTACGTCAAGAAGGTGATGGCCAATGCGATCATCTACGGCGCGATGCTCGAACGCCAGCCCCAGTCGCTGAAGACGAAGCTGGGCGTGATCGGCCCGCGCCCGGCCAGCGAATGACGACCTTCTTACCGATCAAGCAACAACAGCGAGCCCTCACCATGCACATCAAACGCGTCGTTCTCATCGGCGGCACCGGCTTCGTCGGCCGCGCCGTCGCCAACCGCCTCGCCGAAGCGGGCGTTCAGGTCCTTGCCCCCACCCGCCGCCGCAGCCGTGCCGGGCACATCCTGCTGCTGCCCACGATGGACGTCGTCGAAGCCGACGTGCATGACCCGGCCACGCTGGAACGCCTGTTCGCCGGCGCGGACGCGGTGGTCAACCTCGTCGGCATCCTGCACTCGCGTAGCGGCGACCCCTACGGCCCGGACTTCGCCCGCGCACACGTCGAGCTGCCGAAGAAGATCGTCGCCGCCTGCCGCAACACCGGCATCCGGCGCCTGGTGCACATCAGCGCGCTCGGCGCCAGCACCGACGGCCCGTCCGGCTACCAGCGCTCCAAGGCCGCGGGCGAGGCCGCGATCCGCAGCACGGGCGCCGACCTCGACTGGGTCATCCTGCGCCCGTCGGTCATCTTCGGCCGCGACGACAACTTCCTCAACATGTTCGCCTGTCTCGCCTCCGCTTTCCCCGTCCTGCCCCTGGCGGGCGCCGGCACCCGCTTCCAGCCGGTCTACGTGGAGGATGTGGCCGAGACCGTCTGGCGCAGCCTGAGCACCCCCTCGGCTGCGGGCCAGACCTTCGACGTCGCCGGTCCCAAGGTCTACACCCTGCGCCAGCTCGTCGAATACGCCTCCGCGCAGGTCGGCAAGCCGCGCCCGGTGATCGGGTTGCCGGAAAGCCTGGGCATGATCCAGGCAGGCCTGCTGGAGCTTGCGCCCCAGCCGCTGATGAGCCGCGACAACATCCGTTCGATGCGCGTCGACAACGTCACCGACGGCGAACCGCTGCCTTTCGGCCTGCAGCCGACCGCCATCGAAGCCGTCGTGCCGCGCTGGCTCGGCGATGCAACCGTCCGCGCCCACTACTATCCCTTCCGTCGCCACGCGCGCCGCTAATCCCCCACCCACACGGAGTCGGCCATGAAGCTCATCATCGGCAACAAGAATTATTCGTCCTGGTCCCTGCGCGCCTGGCTCGCGGCACGCGAAGGCGGCTTCAGCTTCGGCGAGATCGACATTCCGCTGTTCATTCCCGGCAGCCGCGAGCGCATCCTCTCGCACTCGCCCTCGGGCAAGGTGCCCTGCCTCAACGACCACGGCGTGCTGGTATGGGATTCGCTGGCCATCGGCGAATACCTCGCCGAGAAACAGCCCGCCCTGCTGCCCGCCGACCCGGTCGCGCGCGCCACCGCCCGTGCGGTCACGGCGGAAATGCACTCGGGCTTCCAGGCCTTGCGCAGCAAGATGCCGATGAACATCCGCAAGGACTATCGCGGCTTCGGACACACGCCGGAAGTCGACGCCGACATCGCGCGCATCTCCGCCATCTGGAACGACTGCCGCGCACGTTTCGGCCACGGCGGCCCCTACCTGTTCGGCCATTTCACGCTCGCCGATGCCGCCTACGCACCGGTCTGCTTCCGCTTCCAGACCTATGGCGTGCAGCCGGAAGGCGCCGCCGGCGACTACCTGGCAGCGATGCTCGCCAATCCGCACATGCAGGACTGGGCAGCCGCGGCACGCGCCGAGACCGAATCGATCGCATCCGAAGACCTGTACGACTGATGCGATGCTATGTGGTGGGCGGCGCGGTGCGCGACGCCCTGCTCGGGCTGCCGGTCAAGGACCGCGACTGGGTCGTGGTCGGCAGCAGCCCCGAGGACATGCTGGCGCGGGGATTCCGCCCCGTGGGCAAGGATTTTCCGGTCTTCCTGCATCCGCAGACGCAGGAGGAGTACGCCCTCGCCCGCACCGAACGCAAGTCGGGCAAGGGCTATGCCGGCTTCGTCTGCCACGCCTCGCCCGAGGTCACGCTCGAAGAAGACCTGCTGCGCCGCGACCTTACGATCAACGCGATCGCGCGCGACGAGGACGGCCGCCTGATCGACCCATACGGCGGCGTCGGGGACCTCGAGGCGCGCGTGTTCCGCCACGTTTCCCCGGCCTTCGCCGAGGACCCGTTGCGCATCCTGCGCGTGGCGCGCTTCGCCGCGCGCTTCACGGACTTCGGCACCGCCCCGGAGACGCTCGCGCTGATGCGCAGCATGGTGGCGGCGGGCGAGGTCGACCACCTCGTCGCCGAGCGTGTCTGGCAGGAATTCGCCCGCGGCCTGATGGAGGAACGGCCCTCGCGGATGATCCGCGCGCTGCGCGAGTGCGGCGCCCTGGCCCACATCCTGCCCGAGGTGGACAGGCTGTTCGGCGTGCCCCAGCCGGCCAAGCACCACCCGGAGATCGACACCGGCGAGCACGTGATGATGGTGATCGACCATGCCGCCGCGACGCGCCAACCCCTGGCAGTACGCTGGGCCTGTCTGATGCACGATCTGGGCAAGGGCGACACCCCGGCCGACATCCTGCCGCACCACTACGGCCACGAACAGGCCAGCGCCCGGCGCGCGCGGGAAGTGTCGACGCGGCTGAAGGCGCCGTCGGAATGCCGCGACCTCGCCGAGATGGTGGCGCGCGAACACGGCATCTTCGGCCAGGCGGCGGTATTGCGGCCCGAGACCATGGTGAAGGTGATGGAGCGCTGCGATGCGCTGCGGCGGCCCGAGCGCTTCACCCTTGCCCTCGACGCCGCGGCCTGCGACTATCACGGCCGCGGCGGCGGGCCGCGCCCCGACTGGGCGCCGCGCGCATCATGGCTCGGCGCGCTGGACGCGGTGCGCGGCATCGATGCCGGCGCGATC
>NZ_AMXE01000088.1 GCF_000310205.1 Thauera linaloolentis 47Lol = DSM 12138
GAGAGGCGGGGCCGCTCGAGCCCCGCCTCTCCCGCCCGGTGACGAACGGATTCAACGGAAACGCACCATGAGTTATGAACTAACGATTGAACCGATCGGCCAGACCCTCGAGGTCGAAGAAGGGCAGAGCATCCTGGACGCGGCCCTGCGCGCCGGGATCTGGCTGCCCCATGCCTGCTGCCATGGCCTGTGCGCGACCTGCAAGGTGCAGGTGATCGAGGGTGAGATCGACCACGGCGAGGCGTCGAGCTTCGCGCTGATGGATTTCGAGCGCGAGGAAGGCAAGGCGCTGGCCTGCTGTGCGCGGCTGGAGTCGGACGTGACGATCGAAGCCGAGATCGAGGAGGAGCCGGACGCGGAATCCATCCCGGTGCGGGATTTTCCCGGCACCGTGACGCGGATCGAAGCGCTGACGCCGACGATCAAGGCCGTCTTCATCGAGACCGACCTGCCGCTGCATTTCCAGGCCGGGCAGTACGTCAATTTCTTTCTTGAAGGCGGCGAATACAGCCGGGCGTTCTCGCTCGCGAACCCGCCTGCGGGGGGGCGCGAGGTGGAACTCAACATCCGCATCGTGCCGGGCGGCCGCGGCACGACCTGGGTCCACGAGCAGCTCCGGGTCGGCGAGCGCGTGCGCCTGTCCGGCCCCTATGGGCGCTTCTTCGTGCGCAAGTCGGTGCCCGGGGCGCTGCTGTTCATGGCCGGCGGCTCGGGGTTGTCGAGCCCGCGCTCGATGATCCTCGACCTGCTCGCGGCCGGCGACACGCGGCCGATGACGCTGGTGTACGGCCAACGCAGCCGCGGCGAACTGTACTACCACGACGACTTCCTCGCGCTCGCCGCGCGCCACCCCAACTTCAGCTACGTGCCGGCGCTGTCGGACGAGCCGGCCGACTCCGGCTGGGCGGGGTTCCACGGCTTCGTCCATGAAGCCGCCGCGGCGCACTTCGGTGGCGACTTCCGCGGCCACAAGGCCTACCTGTGCGGGCCGCCGCTGATGATCGACGCCTGCATCACGGCGCTGATGCAGGGGCGCCTGTTCGAGCGCGACATCTACATGGAGAAGTTCTTCTCCGCGGCGGACGTCCAGCAGGTCCGCAGTCCGCTGTTCCGGAAGATCTGATCGGGCGCTATAAAATAAATTTCAGTGAAATATCGATATTTTTATGAAATCATGACGATCAGTGCGGGGCGTCCTGCATAGCGCTTTTCTCGATCAGCTCAAAGAACAAGACCCGCCGGCCGAAAGGGCCGGCCCCGGGGCCGTGCCGCGGCCCCGGACAGGAGGAGACAATGAATCACATTGCCGACGGGCGTCTGCGCCCGGGGCTGTCGGCGGCTGCCTGCGCGTTGCTGCTGGCCGCCTGCCAGGCCCAGCCGGATCTGGCCGCGGTGCGCGCCCAGGCGGAGCGTCCGCTGCAGCGCTACCACGCCGTCCAGACCCTGAATGCCAATCAGCGCGTCGTCATCGCCGGCACCCAGGCCGGGGCGCTTCTGGTGTCGTCCGATGCCGGTCAGAGCTGGCGGCGCACGGCGGCGGCCGGCGCGTCGCTGATCGACTCGGCGCAATGCCCCGACGGCAGCTTCATCGCGCTGGATTTCTACCGTCGCGTCTGGCCGGTCGGCGCAGACGGCGAGGCCCTTGCGCCCGCGGCATTCGACGAGCCGCAGGTGCCGCTGTCCATCGCCTGCGATCCCAAGGGGGGCTGGTGGGTTGCCGGCACGCATGCCGGCATCGCGCACTCGGCCGACCGCGGCAGGACCTGGACCCACCTCGATCTCGGCGAGGACGCCCAGATCACCGCGCTGCAGTTCGTCGATGAGGCATACGCGATCGCGGTCGGCGAGTTCGGCCTCGTCGCCGCCAGCACCGACGGCGGTGCGAGCTGGACCCGCCTCGAACCGATTCCGAACGACTTCTACCCGTACGCGGCGCTGTTCCTGTCGCGTGAAGAGGGCTGGGTCAGCGGCATCGCCGGCCAGATCCTGCACACCGCCGATGGCGGGCGGAGCTGGGAGCGGCAGGCCAACGACGCGCAGGCGCCGTTGTACCGCCTGTTCCTGCACGAGGGCGTGCCGCATGGCGTCGGCGCCGGCGGCGTGGTGGCCCGGCTCGAAGGCGGCGCCTGGCGTCCCGTCCCGTATCCGGACCCCTTGCCCGTCGCCTTCGGCGCCGGCGCCTCGCTGCCCGGGCAGTCCGCGCTCGCCGCCGGCAGCCCGGGGGGCCTGGTGCGCGTGATCGGCACCCGGGCCAACTGAGGAGGGCACGACCTTGGTCAGCAAACTGCGCCACTCCATCACCCACCGGCTGCACATCGCCGAGGCATGGATCTTCGCCAACCCGAAGATCGTCCTTGCGCTGATCCTGCTCGGTACCCTGCTGTTCAGCCTGGCCCTGCCCAGGCTGAGGGTGTTCACCGACTTTTCCGACCTGCTGCCGCAGAATCACTCCTACATCCAGACCTACAACCGCCTGAAGGAAAACTTCGGCGGCGCCAACATGGTCGTGATGGCGGTCGAGGTCGAGCAGGGCACGATCTTCAACGACCGCACGCTGCGCCTGATCCACGAGGCCACCCAGGGCGTGGACAGCCTGCCGGGCGTCAACCACAACCTGGTCTCGAGCCTCACGCACCGGACCGCGCGCAAGATTTTCCTCGACGAGCAGGGCGGCTTCGCCTCCGAGTCCTACTACGATCCGCAGAAGCCCGACCGTACCGTGGCCGAGCTCGAACAGCTGAAGAAGGACGTCATCGCCAACCCGACGATGTACGGCCTGCTCGTCTCGCCCGACCTGAAGGCGGCGCTGGTCAAGGCCCAGCTCAACGAGGGCGGCATCGACTATCCGGCCACCTTCGCGGCGCTGCAGCAGGTGCGCGAGGACCTGGCCACGCCCGGCCACCGCATCCACGTCACCGGCAATCCGGTGCTGACCGGCTGGGTGTACACCTATCTCGGGCAGATCATCGAGATCATGGTGTTCACGCTGTTGCTGCTCGCGCTGCTGCTGATCGTGTACTTCCGCCGCCTGTACGGCATCGCGCTGCCGATGCTGGGCATCGCGCTGTCGACGATCTGGGGCCTGGGCTTCATGGCGCTGATGGGCATCAACCTCGAGCCGCTGTCGCTGCCGATTCCCTTCCTGATCGCGGCGCGCGCCACCTCGCACGGCGTGCAGCTGGTGGCGCGCTACTACGAGGAACTGGCGATCGTGAAGAACGGGCAGCAGGCGGCGCGCAACGCGCTCGACGCCCTGTTCCGCCCCGGCTCGCTGGCGATCATCGTCGACGCCGTGGGGCTGGCGGTGCTGGTGCTCGGCGCGGCGCCGTTCAACCACAAGCTCGGGATCGCCGCCGGCTTCTGGGGCATCTCGGTGATCTTCACCGTGCATTTCATGGTTCCGCTGGCGCTGTCGGTGCTGCCCGCGCCGCGCAGGACCGACAACACCAATGCCTTCATGCCGGCGATCCTGGGCGGCGCGATGGCCAAGACCGGCGGCACCGACGGCGGCGCCCGCTCCATCCTGGCGCTGACGCTGATCGGCGCGCTCGGCGGCCTGTATCTGCTCGGCCAGATCAAGATGGGCGACACCGAGCCGGGCTCGCCGCTGCTGCATCGCCATCACGACTACAACGTGTCCACCACGGCGATCAACGAGCGCTTTCCGGGCTCGGAAGAACTGCACGTGCTCGCACGCACCGACGAGCCGGGCGGCATCAAGCGCCCGGAGGTCATGGCGGCCATCGAGCGCTTCCAGGCGCACATGATGTCCGACCCCGCGCTGGGCGGCACCAAGGCGCTGCCAGGCGTGCTGCGGGTGGTGAACAAGCTGACTCACAACGACGATCCGCGCTGGATGCAGCTGCCCGACAGCGCCGACGAGATCGGCGGCCTGATGTTCGCCTACATGGCCTCCAGCCCGATCCCCGGCGCGCTGAAGGAGTTCGTCAACGCGCGGGAGGACGAGGCCAACATCGTCTTCTACTACAAGGACCACCAGGCCGACACCATCGACCGCGTCGTCGCGCTGGCCGAGGAGGGCGCCCGCCGCATCGAGGCCGAAGTGCCCGGGCTGTACATCGAGCTCGGCGGCGGGATCATCGGCGTCACCGCCGCGGCCAACCAGGCGCTGCACACCGACCACCTGATCATCATCCCGGCGGTGATGCTCTTCGCCTTCCTGATCGTGTCGGTCTATTACAGCTCGCTCCACGCGGGCTGGCTGATGGTGCTGCCGATGCTGTTCGCCACGCTGATGACCTACGCCTACATGGGCGCGATCGGCATCGGCATCAGCGTCAACACCGTGCCGGTGATCGCCGTCGGCGTTGGCGTCGGCATCGACTACGCGGTGTATTTCATGGACCGCATCCGCGAGGAATACGCCGTGCTCGGCGACATGAAGCAGGCAGTGGTCAAGGCCGTCGCCACCACCGGCTCGGCGGTGTCCTTCACCGCCGCCACGCTGATCGCCGGGGTGGTGCTGTGGATCTTCATGTCCGACCTGAAGTTCCAGTCCGATGCCGCCCTGCTGCTGGTCTACATGCTCGTCGTCAATGCCATCGCGGCGGTGCTGATCGTGCCGAGCTGGTGCGTGGTGTTCAAGCCGAAGTTCGTGACCGCAGCGCATTACGACGAGGACGGCGTGCTCGAGGTGTGAGGCCGGCAAGGGTTCAAGGCGCGGCCGCCGTCCCGGCCGCGCCTGACAGAGGACCGGGGGGAGTGCCCGGAAAACGACAAGAAGCCAGGAGACATGAGATGAGGAAGACACGAGTGCGCCGCCTGCCGGCGCTGAGGTTCGCCGCTTGCGCGGCGGGCTGCGCGCTGGCCGTGCCCGCCGCGGCGCAGCAACTGCCCGAGCTCGGGAGTTCGACGACGCCCTGGGAGGTGGATGTCTATTACGACAACCATACCGCCTTCCGCGGCAAGGACCATACCGGCGAGCGGGTCGGCCTGTCCAAGTTCCGCAACACGCTGCAGGTGGAGGCGCAGAAAGAACTCGGCGACGACTGGGCCTTCCGCGGCATCCTGCGCGGCACCTGGGATGGCGTCTACCGTATGAACAAGGGCCAGTACGGCGAATCCGCGGGCGGGCCGATCATGCTGCAATCGACCACGCCGGGCGGCTACATCGAGACGCCGCACGGCGCCGGGCCGATCAACAAGGAGTCGGTCAATGACCTCGGCCTGACCGGCAACGCGTTCGTCAGCGGCGCGGGCTACGCCAACAGCCCCAATGAGGGCCTGCGCGTGCTGGGCGACCGCCTGCACGACACCGCCGGCGGCGTGGCCTTCGGCGTGCCGGTGCGGCCCTGCGACAAGGACGGGCGCGGCTGCCGCGACTTCGGCGGCTATGGCGACAAGAAACTGTCCGAGCTCGAGGCGCCGGAGTTCAACGACCGCCTGGACTTCATCCGCGAAGCCTACGTGCGCAAGAACTTCGCGCTCGACAGCGGCTCCGATCTGTTCCTCAAGATCGGCAAGCAGCAGGTGGTGTGGGGGCGCACCGATCTGTTCCGCGTGCTCGACGTCATCAATCCGGTCGACTATTCGCGCAACAACATCTACGACGAACTCCAGGACATCCGCATCCCGATGTGGATCGCGCAGGCCGAATGGCGCATGGGGCCGTCGGAGTTGATGCAGGACCACAACTTCCAGATCGTGTGGAACTTCGACAAGTTCCGCCCGAACAACCTGGGGCAGTGCGGCTCGCCCAACGCCATCCTGGACGCCGGCTGCTTCTTCCGCGGCATGGCCAACCTGTGGGACAACGGCGGCACGGTCGCCAACTTCGCCAACGTGGCGCCGGGCACCCTGCTCGCGACCAACTTCGGCCCCGGCCAGATCGGTCTGCGCGACGTTCACCTGCCCGACTGGAGCCTGGGCAACACCCAGATCGGTGCCAAGTTCGAGGGCATCACCCAGGGCGGCCTGGCGTTCTCGCTCAACGCCCTGTACTACCGCTCGCAACTGCCTTCGCTGCGCGGCGCCAAGCGCACCACCAACGGCTTCACCGGCGAATACAGCGAGAACAACCCCTACCTGATCTCGTTCGACATGCATTTCCCGCGCGTCAAGCTGCTGGGCGGCTCGCTCGACTTCCAGTCCGAGGCGCTGGGCGCGGCCTTCCGCTTCGAGGGGGCGATGAGCTGGGGCGAAGAGTTCGCCAACACCGCGCGGCCCGGGCTGTATTCCAAGAACCGCGTGTGGCGCAGCGTGATCGGCGTCGACCGTCCGACCTTCATTCCCTTCCTCAACCCGCACCGCACCACGCTGATCTCGGCGCAGTTGTTCTGGCAGCACATCTTCGACCACGAGTACTACTCGACTGGCGCGAAGGCTGGCCAGAACTACCTCGGCGCGGTGGGCATGCCCGACTGGAAGGACAACGTCATCGGCACGCTGCTGGTCAAGTCTTTCATGATGAACGACCGCCTCAGCCCCGAGCTGATCATCGCACGCGACTTCAAGGCCAGGGCCACCACCCTCGCGCCGGCGGTGGAGTGGAGCGTCACCGACAACCTGAAGCTCAGCTTCGGCGGCAACTTCAAGGTTGGCACCGGCGCGCGCCGCTTCGACGACTGCCGCGCCTGCAATCCCTGGATGCCCTTCACCGCGCCCGACGGCGACCCCGATCCGATGACGCCGTATTCGCGCGGCCTGGCCGGCTTCGAGCCGCTCGGCCGCTTCCGCGCCGGCCCGATCGGCTCGGCGATGTACGAGGACGAGGTGTATTTCAAGCTGAAGTACCAGTTCTGACCCGAGGAGACATCCCCATGAACAAAACCACCATCGCCGCCGCCCTGCTCGGCCTGTCCCTGGCCGCCCAGGCGGCAACCGAGGCCGAGCTGAAGGCCAGCTTCGACCCCTACCAGAGCGGCTTTCCGAGCCATCCCGGGCTGAGCGCGGGCACCGTGATCAACCAGGCCAACGTCGACCAGTTCAAGGAAGTCGTGCCGGGCGGCGTCTACCGGCTGCTCAAGGACGGCCTGTTCGAGATCAAGGTCGGCCCGACCACGCAGTTCGAACTCTCCGGCGCCTACGTCGAAGCCACGCGGCGGAACCTGGGCAAGGCGAAGCTCGGCACCAACAACGGCGACCTGGAAGGCTTCGAAGGCGGCCGGCCGTTCGTCGAGGAGCCGGACATCCAGGATCCGCGCGCCGGCGAGAAGCTGGCCTGGAACTACAAGTACGGCGTCAACTGGGGCGACGGCGCCAACATCACGCCCTTCTACTGGAAGTACCGCAACATGGCGACCGGCCAGTTGGAACGCACGATCCAGTTCAGCTTCCACTTCCTCAACTTCAAGCACCGCGTCAAGGATGATCCGGTGCCCGAGGTGACGCCCAACCCGTCGAACCTGTTCCGCGGCATCTACGTCAAGGTCGACGCGCCGCAGGACCTGAAGAACACGCAGCTGCTGATCCAGCGCTACGACGACGACCAGAAGATCGACGACGCCTACCTGTACCTCGGCTTCCAGCGCCGCGTACGGCGGCTGGCGACCGGCCAGACCACCGACGCCTTCCTCGGTTCGGACCTGATGATCGAGGACTTCGAGGGCTACAACGGTCGCATCTCCGACATGAAGTGGACCTACAAGGGCACGAAGAACGTGATCCTGCCGATGTGGAACCACAACGAGCTCGCGCTCAGCGACGAGTTCAAGGATGCGGACGGCTTCAAGTACGTCGGCTTCGGCGGGCAGGGCGAGTGCTTCCACCAGGGCACCTGGCAGTTGCGCAAGGTCTATGTGCTCGAAGCCGAGCCGGTCAATGGCGCCCACCCTGTCAGCAAGCGGGTGTTCTACATGGATGCGCAGCTCGGCAACCTGAACGGCGCCAACGAGATCTACGATCGCAAGGGCGAGCTGTGGAAGGTGTTCATGGTCGGCAAGTCGCACGCCGACCACCACCTGCCCATCAACAAGGGTTCGGGCATCGGCATCGACGACGCGTTCTCGATGATCGACGTGCAGGGCAAGCACTGCACCACCGGCCACTTCAAGGGCCAGGTCGATCCGAAGCAGAACCCGCCGCGGATGTTCCAGGCGCAGTACATGCGCGGCGGCGACTGAGCGCCCCGCCGGCCAACCCAGATTCGCAAAACAGGCCCGGCGGGCGCATTCCCGCCCGGGCACATTCAGGAGGAGTGACAAGATGGCTATGACAGGCGTGCTGCGACCGGGGCATATCTCGCTTCGCGTCCTCGATCTCGAGGAAGGCATCAATTTCTACAGGAACGTCCTCGGCCTGGTCGAAACCGGGCGCGACGACCAGGGCCGGGTCTATTTCAAGACCTGGGACGAACGCGAGCACAACAGCGTGATGATCCGCCAGGCCGATTCGGCGGGCATCGATTTCTTCGCCTTCAAGGTGGCGGACACGGCCACGCTCGACAGGCTCGATGCCGACCTCAATGCGTTCGGCGTCCGCACCGAGCGCATTCCGGCCGGCGAGATGCTCGCCACCGGCGAACGCGTCCGCTTCGAAGTCCCCTCCGGCCATCTGATCGAGCTCTATGCCGAGAAGAGCGACATCGGCAACGGCCAGGCCTACGTCAACCCGGCGCCCTGGGTGCCGGACGCCGAGCGCGGCATCGCGCCCACGCGCATGGACCACTGCCTGCTGTACGGCCCGGACATCGAGAAAGTGCAGGAAATCTTCGAGAAGGTGCTGGGCTTCTATCTCGTCGAGCACGTGGTGATGGAGGACGGCAGCACGAACCTCGGCATCTGGCTGTCGTGCTCGACCAAGGCGCACGACATCGCCTTCGTCCGCCATCCGGAGCCGGGCAAGCTGCACCACATCTCGTTCAAGCTCGACAGTTGGGAGAAGGTGCTGCGCGCGGCCGACATCATGTCGATGAACCGCGTCTCCATCGACATCGGCCCCACCCGCCACGGCGTCACGCGCGGGACGACGATCTACGCCTTCGACCCCTCGGGCAACCGCTTCGAGACCTTCTGCGGCGGCTACGACACCTACCCGGACTACCAGGCGGTGAAATGGACCTGGGACGAGGTCGGCACCGGCATCTTCTACCACGACCGCAAGCTCAACGAGCGCTTCCTGTCGGTCGTGTCCTAGGCGCCGGCCGGCGTCAGCGCATGCTGCGGTTGGTGAAGAAATCGGCCGGCATGCGCTTGACGGCATCCAGCGTGCGCAGGATGTGCTCGGTCAGGATCGAGGTGGCGCGTGTCGCGTCGCGCGCCATCGTCGCCTCGAACAAGGCCTGGTGCTCGGCGTGGATGTCGCGGGCGATGGGCTGGCGGAACAGGCTGATGCGGCGGTAGCGCTCGGACTGCTGGTAGAGGATGTGCTGGAAGTGACGGATCCAGCGCGAGCCGGAGGCGGCAATGAGGGCTTCATGGAAGGCGCGGTTGCGGATCTCCCATTCCTGGGTGGTGCCGACGTCATGGTCGGCGAGGCGCTGCTCGGCGCGCGAGAGGCGGTGGAAGGCGGCGACGACGCCGGCTTCCCAGTCCTCGCC
This sequence comes from Thauera linaloolentis 47Lol = DSM 12138, assembly GCF_000310205.1. Classification (GTDB taxonomy): domain Bacteria; phylum Pseudomonadota; class Gammaproteobacteria; order Burkholderiales; family Rhodocyclaceae; genus Thauera; species Thauera linaloolentis. The sequence continues at coordinate 9,497 of NZ_AMXE01000088.1, forward strand.
GCCACAGGCGATCGACTGGCGCAGCGCTTCGGTCTCGAGCAGCACGCGCGTGCGCGTGATGTCCTCGAAGTCGGCGATGGAGATCGGCGCGACGCGAAAGCCGCGCTGCCCCTGGGCGACGACCAGCGCATCGGTCACCAGCAGCAGCAGGGCCTCGCGCAGCGTGCCGGCGCCGACGTCGTAGCGCTCCTTGAGATGCTCGACGCGCAGCTTTTCGCCCGGCGCATGCACGCCCTCGATGATGTCGCGGCGCAGGCGCTGGTAGGCACCCTCGACCAGGGTCTTGGGTTCTTCGTGGAAGTCCGCGCCGTGGGTGAGGGCGACCTGGGTCGGGGTGGCTTGGGGCAGGGCGGTTTCGCTCATGGTGGCGCGGGATCCGAAGGGCTGGCTGATACGCATTCTAGCTGACGGCAGGCATTACGGCAGATCATTAAAATCTCGAGAAAATATATTGACATCGAGAAAATGATGATCTAATTTCATGCAGGTCATGCACCCTGCGGGGTGCGCAACAGGAGTCGGAACAATGGAGCTTGCCGTCACGCAGCACACGATCAGCTGGGAGGCCGCCCACGCCGCCGTCGAGGCCGCGGTGCGGGAGGCGGCCCGGCTCGGGGTGCGCATCAACGTCGCCGTCGCCGATGCCGCGGGCAGCCTGGTCGCCTTCCTGCGCATGCCCGGCGCCTTCCCGCAGTCGATCTCCATCGCCATCGACAAGGCCTATACGGCCGGCGGCTTCGGCTTCCCGACCGGCGACTGGATGAAGGCGTGCGGCGACAACGAGGGCATGAAGCGCGGCTTCTCCGCTCAGCCCCGGCTGATCGTCTTCGGCGGCGGGCTGCCGATCCGCAGCGGGGGCGTATTGCTTGGCGGCATCGGCGTGTCCGGTGCCTCGGAAGAACAGGATGGCATCTGTGCGCGGGCGGGCCTGCGCGCGATCGGTGCCGACGATAGCGAAGCGTGAGGGACGCAACCCATGAAACAGATCCACAACTTCATCAATGGCGAGTTCGTCGCCACGGCCAAGGCCTTCGACAAGTTCTCGCCGCTGGACGGCACGCTGATCGCCAGGGTGCACGAAGCGGGCAAGGCCGAGGTCGATGCCGCCGTCGCCGCGGCGCGTGCCGCGCTGTCGGGGCCGTGGGGCGGCATGACCGTGGCCGCGCGCGTCGACCTGCTCAACGCGGTGGCCGACGGCATCAACCGGCGCTTCGATGATTTCCTGGCGGCCGAATGCGCCGACACCGGCAAGCCGCGCAGCCTCGCCAGCCACATCGACATTCCGCGCGGCGCGGCCAACTTCAACATCTTCGCGGACGTCATCAAGAGCGTGCCGACCGAGTTCTTCGAGATGGCGACGCCCGACGGCCGCGGCGCGCTGAACTATGCCGTGCGCCGCCCGGTGGGCGTGGTCGGCGTGATCTGCCCGTGGAACCTGCCGCTGCTGCTGATGACCTGGAAGGTCGGCCCCGCGCTGGCCTGCGGCAACGCCGTGGTGGTCAAGCCTTCCGAGGAAACCCCGCAGACCGCGGCGCTGCTGGGCGAGGTCATGAATGAGGTCGGCATGCCCAAGGGCGTGTACAACGTGGTGCATGGCTTCGGCCCGGGCTCGGCGGGCGAGTTCGTCACCACGCACCCCGGGGTCGATGCGATCACCTTCACCGGCGAGACGCGCACCGGCGCGGCGATCATGAAGGCCGCGGCGGACGGCGCGCGGCCGGTGTCGCTGGAGATGGGCGGCAAGAACCCGGCGATCGTGTTCGCCGACTGCGACTTCGATGCCGCCATCGAAGGCACGATGCGCTCGGTGTTCGCCAACTGCGGCCAGGTCTGCCTGGGCACCGAGCGCGTCTATGTCGAGCGCCCGATCTTCGAGCGCTTCGTCGAAGCGCTGAAGAAGGGCGCCGAAGGGCTCCGCCTCGGCCGCCCCGAGGACCCCGCCACCGGCCTCGGCCCGCTGATCTCGCAGGAGCACAGGCGCAAGGTGCTGTCGTACTACGACAAGGCGAAGGCGCTGGGCGCCACCGTCGTCACCGGCGGCGGCGTGCCGCAGATGCCCGGCGAGCTCGCCGGCGGCGCCTGGGTGCAGCCCACGATCTGGACCGGGCTGGGCGACGACTCGCCGATCGCGCGCGAGGAAATCTTCGGCCCGTGCACGCTGATCCAGCCTTTCGACGCCGAGGACGAGGTGATCCGCCGCGCCAACGATACCGACTACGGCCTCGCCTGCTCGGTATGGACCCGCGACCTGGCGCGCGCCCATCGCGTCGCCGGCCGGATCGAAGCCGGCCTGGTGTGGGTGAACTCCTGGTTTCTGCGTGACCTGCGCACCCCCTTCGGCGGCGCCAAGCAGTCGGGCATCGGCCGCGAAGGCGGGGTGCATTCGCTCGAGTTCTACACCGAACTCAAGAACATCTGCATCAAGCTGTGAGGACACCAGGCATGGACCAGAACACCATCGATCAGCTCGGCGACGAACTCCACCAGGCGCTGGTCAAGCGCGAGGTGCTGGCGCCGCTCACCGAGCGCCATCCCGGCATCACCATCGAGGACGCCTATCGCGTGCAGCAGCGCATGATCGCGCGCCGCCTCGAAGCCGGCGAGCGCATCGTCGGCAAGAAGATCGGCGTCACCAGCAAGGCGGTGATGAACATGCTCGGCGTGTTCCAGCCCGACTTCGGCATGCTCACCGACGCCATGCTCTACAACGAAGGCGAGGCCATCCCCGCCAGCACGCTGATCCAGCCCAAGGCCGAAGGCGAGATCGCCTTCGTGCTGAAGAAGGATCTCCAGGGGCCGGGCGTGACCGCGGCTGACGTGCTGGCGGCGACCGAAGGCGTGATGACCTGCTTCGAGATCGTCGATTCGCGCATCCGCGATTGGAAGATCAAGATCCAGGACACCGTCGCCGACAACGCCTCCTGCGGCGTGTTCGTGCTCGGCGACAGCCTGGTGGACCCGCGCCGGGTCGATCTGAACACCTGCGGCATGGTGCTGGAGAAGAACGGCGAGATCGTCGCCACCGGCGCGGGCGCCGCGGCGCTGGGCGCGCCGGCGAATGCGGTGGCCTGGCTGGCGAACACGCTCGGCGCGCTCGGCATCGCGCTGAAGGCCGGCGAAGTCGTGCTGTCGGGCTCGCTCGCGATCATGGTGCCGGTGACGGCCGGCGACAACCTGCGCGTCAGCATTGGCGGCATCGGCGGCTGCTCGGTGCGTTTCACCTGATGGCGTTTTCCGGCGCGCGGCGGGACATGTCCCGTCCTGTCTCCCTCTCGTCCCGCCGCGGCGCCCGTTTTTCCATTTTTCAGGAGAACTTCCGATGGATCTCGAACTATCCGGCAAGCGCGCGCTGGTGACCGGCTCGACCGCCGGCATCGGCCATGCCATTGCCCGCCGGCTGGCGGCCGAAGGCGCCGAAGTGGTCGTCAATGGCCGCGACGCCGGCCGTGTCGAGGCGGCATGCGCCCGCCTGCGCGCGGAACTGCCGCAGGCCCGCGTCCATGGCGTCGCCGCCGACGTGGCGAGCGCCGCCGGCGTGGCGGCCCTGATCGCCGCGTGCGGCGAAGCCGACATCGTCGTCAACAACTTCGGCATTTTCGAGCCATGTCCCTTCGAGGACATCGGCGATGCCGACTGGCTGCGCTTCTTCGATGCCAACGTGATGAGCGGCGTGCGCCTCGCGCGCCATTTCCTGCCGCGCATGAAGGCGCGCGGCTGGGGCCGGATCGTGTTCATCTCGAGCGAATCCGGGCTGAATCCGCCGGGTGACATGGTGCATTACGGCATGAGCAAATCCGCCCAGCTGTCCGTGTCGCGCGGCATCGCCGAAACCTGCAGCGGCACCGGCGTGACGGTCAATGCCGTGCTGCCCGGCCCGACCCGCACCGAAGGCGTCATCGAATTCTTCGGCAAGCTGGCGGCGGAGCAGGGCGTGGCGGTGGAAACCGTCGAGCGCGAATTCTTCAACCGCGACCGTCCGAGTTCGCTGCTGCGCCGTTTCATCGAACCGGCCGAAGTGGCCAACCTGGTGGCCTATGTCTGCAGCCCGCTGTCGTCGGCCACCAACGGCGCCGCGCTGCGCGTCGACGGCGGCGTGGTGCGCAGCATCGGCTGACCGACCGAAATCAAACCTCGATGAGGAACCGACCCATGAACAAGATCAAATGCGCGCTGATCGGCCCTGGCAACATCGGCACCGATCTGCTGTACAAACTCAAGCGCAGCGCGGTGCTGGAACCGGTATGGATGGTGGGCATCGACGCCGCCTCCGAAGGCCTGGCGCGCGCGCGCGAACTGGGCCTCAAGACCACGTCGGACGGCGTCGACGGCCTGCTGGCGCACGTGCGGGCCGACGGCGTGCAGATCGCCTTCGACGCCACCAGCGCCTACGTCCATGCCGAGAACAGCCGCAAGCTCAACGCACTCGGCGTGCTGATGATCGACCTCACGCCCGCGGCCATCGGCCCCTTCTGCGTGCCGCCGGTCAATCTCGTCGAACACGTGGGCCGCGGCGAAATGAACGTCAACATGGTCACCTGCGGCGGCCAGGCCACGATCCCGATGGTCGCGGCCGTGTCGCGCGTACAACCGGTCGCCTACGGCGAGATCGTCGCCACCGTGTCGAGCAAGTCCGCCGGCCCGGGCACACGCAAGAACATCGA